>NC_015385.1:1452370-1772241 GCF_000195275.1 Treponema succinifaciens DSM 2489
ACGGTTCATACTTTGACGGCATAAGGAAGAAATCACTTCCGGCTTCAATAAGATGGCTCAAAGCATCGTCGTATCCAATGTAGGCTCTAAGGTTCGGAAGTTTTGACTGCAAGGCGCAAATCTCGTTTTCGCACCAGCTTTCTCCGCTGCCAAGAATTGCAAACTGAACTTTCATGTCCGTGCAAATTTGGTAAATCGAGCCGTAAGTCGGAGCAAAAATTTCAGCAATGCCCTTCTGGTCAACAAGGCGCGTAACAATTCCAATGACGGGAATATCAGGATTTACTTCCAGCCCCATTTTTTTCTGAAGTTCTTCCTTGCACTTTGCTTTTCCAGCCATACTTCTTGCCGAGTAAGTCTCAGGGATTTTCTTGTCTATTTCTGGATTCCACTGACGTAAATCCGCGCCGTTCAAGATTCCTTTTATAACATCAGTTCTTGCGCGCAAAAGTCCGTCCATTCCGAACCCGCCTTCCGCAGTCTGAATTTCATGCGCATAAGTCGGCGAAACAGTCGTTATCATGTCGGAAGAAGAAACGCCGGCCTGCAAGAAATTTATTCCGCCGTCATGCTCAAAGCCCGCGCCATAATAAAGTCCCCAGTCAATTCCAAGAGCTGGAAACGAATTTTTTGAATACTGACCTTGGTAGCCCTGATTGTGAATTGTAAGAACGCTCGCTGTTTTTTCAAATCCACAGTAACGGCAAACATGCTTTAAAAGAACTGGAGCAAGACATGTTGACCAGTCGTGGCAATGAATTATGTCAGGGAACCATCCAAGCTTACGGCAAAGCTGAAAAGCTCCGTGGCAAAGAACAGCAAACCTATAAGGATTGTCGTGGAAATCAGTTTCAGAAGGAACGCCGTAAACGCCATCTCTTCCAAAGCACTGCTCATGGTCGATAAAATAAACCGAAAGCTTTTCGCATCCCGGCATTGTTGTTGTATAAACAGCCGACCAAGTTTCAACTGTTCCAGCGGCAATCGCCATAGGACCTTCAAGTTTCACAAGCCTGCTTCTGTCTATTTTATAGTAGCGCGGCATAACAATTTTTACATCATGCCCCATTTTTGTAAGCTGAATTGCAAGCGCACTTACCATGTCTGCAAGTCCGCCAGTTTTTGCAAAAGGAACAGTTTCTGCTGTCACCATTAAAATTTTCATCTTTCTTCCTCCAAATTTTTCATTGCCTTTACAAAAGCCTTTCTTGAATTTTCAATTGATTTTTCGCTCACACAGTACGCAAGCCGAATCCACCCCTTTCCGCCAAAGCCGCTTCCCGGAGCAGAAAGAATATTGTATTTTTTTAAGTAATCGCAGAAAGCCATATCGTCCGCGCCAAAAGATTCAGGAGCCCTGCACCACATATAAAACGCGCCTTCAGGAACAATATGCTCAACTCCAGCCTCGTCCAGCACGTCCATAAGCATATCACGGCGTTTCTTATAAAGAGAATAATCAACCTTCACATTCCAAGTTTTTGCAACCACACGCTGAAAAAAAGCCGGAGCATTTACATAGCCCAAAATTCTTGTTGTAAAAATACAAGCGGCGACAACTTCATCCTTGTCAGGGCAGACAGGATTTACGCAAATATATCCGATTCTTTCACCTGGAAGGCTTAAATTTTTTGCAAACGAAGTTACAATAATCGCGCTGTCATAAACTGGAAAAACAGGGGCTACAGAGTTACCGTCGTAAACAATCGCTCGGTAAGGCTCGTCGCACACAAGGTACGGTTTTCTTCCGCATTTTTTTGCATGAAGCTCCAGAACTTCAGCAAGTTTTTTTATTTCTTCATTTGAATAAATGCGGCCGGTCGGATTATTCGGACTGTTTATAAGAACAGCGGCGGTTTTTTCTGTCAAGGCGGCGGAAATCGCATCCACATCAAGCGAAAAATCAGGCTTTGCAGGAACTTCAATCAAATTTCCGCCGTAATTATGAACATAATGCCTGTATTCTGTAAAAAATGGAGAAGGAACTATAACATTGTCACCTTCAGAAAGAATAGCCTTGAAAAGACTATTTAAAGCTCCAGCCGCACCGACAGACATTACAACACAGCTAAAGTCAACAGGAACTCCTTGCTCCGTTTCTGTTTTTTTCGCCATCGCTTCTCTTGCAAACTGATAGCCGGGATTCGGCATATATCCATGGAAATTTTTTTCACGCTTTTTTGCAAGCTCTTCTATGCACTCAAAAATTTCTTTCGGCGGATCCAAGTCTGGATTTCCTATGCTGAAGTCAAAGACATTGTCTTCTCCGTATTTCTTCTTAAGTTCAAGGCCTTCCTCAAACATTTTTCTGATTACACCAGCAGTTTTGCTAGACATTGTTTCCTTTATATAAGGCGAAACAGGCATTTTCTTTGCGCTCCTGAGTTCTTAAATTATTAAAAAATTACGGAATTATCCCCTAACACACTCTTAGTTATTAAAAAAAACAAGAAATATTACAAACGACAAAACTATATTTCTTGTTTTTTTATTATATGCTAAAATTCAAAATCTTTCCATATTAAATCAAAAAAATGTTCATCATAAAAATCAATGTAATTTTTTTTACACCTCATTAAATTTATCCTTTTAAGAGGCTTTCTGTATCATATTGACAAATAACTTATAAATGCTTAATATTATACAAAAAGCGAGAACATTTGTTCCCTTTGTTAATAAATATCAGATTGCCGTTTCCCAAAAGTATCTGATAATCCGTTTCAAAAGCCTTTCTTTCGCCAAAAAGAAAGGCTTTATCTTTATACTATACATTTCAAGGATTTAAATCAATATTGAATTATGCCGCAAATATCCCCTGCTTTAACAGTACATCAAATGAGCTTGTTCCGTTGTTCTGCCGGAAACAGAATTCGTTTACATATTCCTGCAAGTAGTCTACAGAAACGTGATGATAAATTCCGAGAATTCCACGCTTCAACAGTGCCCAGAACGATTCAATTCCGTTTGTATGAAGTCCGTTGCCGAGGCTGTAAATGCTTTCTAAATGATTTACGCTGATTCTGTAGTAGTTGTTTTTATTTGTGTTTTTATGGTTCATAAAATTGTAGCCTCTAAAATCATCGGTCAGAACCGTTGCGTCTTTCTTGCATACGCTGTCAAGAATATTGAAAAGCTGCTTTCCTGTAAGTTTCTTGCCTTCTTCGTTTGGAAGTGCTACCTTTGCGAATACGTGGCTTGAACTTCTTTCTTTTACACCTACAACAGGAGTTTTTTTAGTTCCACGTCCACGCTTTGAAGGCTCTGTTTCGCCGTTCATTTTTCTAGGTTTACCGCCGATATATGTTTCGTCAATTTCGACCATTGCTTCAAATGCTTTTGACATATCAGTGTTTCCCATTGCAGAGCGTATCTGCTTGAGCATTCTCCACGCTGTTTTATATGTTACGCCGATTTCACGCTGTAACTGCAAGCCGGAAATTCCTTTTTTAGAATTCAAAAATAAATGGATTGCATAGAACCATTTACGCAGGTCTGTTGATGACTTTTCAAAGATTGTGTTTTTGAATGGTGAGAATGTATTATTGCAGTTATGGCAGTTACAAAGTTTTAGATTGTCATTTCTGTGCTGAACACGAACTTTTGAACCGCAGTGAGGGCATATAAGAACATCGTTATATCTGATTTTGAGAAAGTATTTTATAACGGCTTTTTCAGTCGGAAACTTTATCATAAAATCAAAGAATGTCATATATGCCTCCTGCTTTTTAGTTTTTCAAAACAGAATCAATAATCAACCTGCTTACTGTTTTATTCTGTTCTTTTGCTTTTTGTTTTATTGCCATTTCCTCAGATTCAAGGCAGGAAATGACAATCCGTCCGTTTTTATATCCTGTATTATTTGTTGTGCTTCCTTTTTTTCTGCCTGCTCCGGCTCTTGTTCCGCCGTGCTGTGTTGTTTTTTCCATAAAATCACCTACATTATAAACCTTAACGCAATATCCAAAACTTGAAGAATTAAAATTGCTATCAGTATTTTTTCCATTCTGTTCATTATTGACACTCCTATATAATTTGATTATTTTTAAACCGTTCATAGATATTGGCGGTATCTATGAACGGTGGAAAACTAAGCAGACAGCTTAGAAACCAGGTCAAGTATGAACTTTAGAAGTTCTAGCAGAAAAACCAGCAAGGCGATTTTGTCTGCTCTTGACCACAGTTTTTTCTTTTTTCGTTTCACATTTCTATTACCTCCTGATGTTTATAATATAATACATCTTGATTATTATGTCAATAAAAATCAAATAAAAATGTAAAAAAAAATATGAAAATTTGTCGAATTTTATGTTATATTAAGAGTGTATGAGGGGATAATTCCGAAAAATTATACCACACAAATATGGATTTAACAAATTTTATTATTTTCACTTGATTAATAAAAATCAAAAAAATAGCGAATTTTAAACTAAAGATATTGACACAAAATGCGCTATAGTATATAGTCTTTCTATCAGCTTGGTTAACCGCCAGTTGATTATCTGCTGCTTTAGCTCAGTTGGTAGAGCACGTGATTTGTAATCTCGGGGTCGTGGGTCCAAGTCCTACAAGCAGCTTTCATCGGGGAGTTTCCCGAGTGGTCAAAGGGGGCAGACTGTAAATCTGTTGGTTTTCCTTCGTAGGTTCGAATCCTTCACTCCCCAGGCAGGCACTAAGTTTTCTTAGTGTCTTTTTTTATTTTTAAATCACTCATACTTCCAAATGTTGAATATAGATTATCGGATCAAGTCCGATAATAACAATAAATATAAAATAAATATCCAGGCTTCAAAATAAATCAGAATCAAATCATAAAAAAAAACGCACCCTTGAAGCAAAAAGCCCCAAAGGTGCAAAATTGGAGGAAAATTATTCAGACAAAAATTTATTTACAATTCCGCATCTATTTCCGCTTAAGATATTTTATGCTGTCAAGCGCAACAGCCGCAATAATTATAAATCCTTTAAATACAAACTGAAGATTTGTGTCAATTCCAAGGAAAGTAAGGCAGTAAGTAAGGCTTGTGAAAATTATAACACCAAGAACTGCGCCACCGATTTTTCCTATTCCGCCGTTAAATGAAATTCCGCCGACAACACACGCAGCAATAGCATCAAGCTCATAGCCCTGCCCTGTTCCTGCGCTTGCGTTTGCCTTGAAAGCCTCAAAAAACGCGCCGAATCCGTAGAAAATTCCAGCCATAATAAACACGCCCAAAGTTACCTTGAACACGCTGATTCCGCTTACACTTGCAGCTTCTGAGTTTCCGCCTACAGCATACATGTTTTTTCCGAACGTTGTCTTGTTCCAGATAAACCAGGCTACAACAATCGCTATGGCGGCAGGAATAATCAATTTCGGGAATGTAACTAACTCGCCGTTTATAACTCCAAGAACCCATCTTCCGCCAAAAACATCCTTGATTCCGCTGTCAATTGACCCGACTGGAGTTCCGCTTGTTCCAAAGAACAAAAGTCCGTAGATGATAAGCTGGGTTGCAAGAGTTGAAATAAACGGATGAATCTTGAGCCTTGCTGAAAAGACACCTGCAAACGCGCTGAAAAGCACACAAAGGAACACAGAAGAAAACAAAGCCATTATTACGCGGACAGCCATAGGAATCGCAGTAAAATCCCAAGGTCCCATTCCAAAGAAAGTAACAATATTCTGTCCCGGATGAAGCACAAGTCCTGTAACAACCGCGCCAAGAGCAACCATTCGTCCTACGCTCAAATCTGTTCCAGCAAGAAGAATAAGCCCCGCAACTCCAAGCGCATAGAACATACGGGTTGAAGACTGTTCAAGGATTGTAAAAATATTCGGAAGAGAAAGAAGATTTCCATTTCCAGAAAGAGGAGCTAGAATAATGCAGACTATGAAGAACACAAGAATTGCAAGGTAAAGTCCGTTGTCAAGGAAAAACTTTGAAGGCTTGAACTTGTAAATGTAGTCGTTCAAATTAAGCACAAAGTCTTCTGAAAATTTGTTTTTTCCATTGCGGAGGCTTCTGTTCTTTTGAACGTGATTTACAAAAGCCTGATTTTTTGCATCCTTGCATCTTCCAACTGCGGAAGACAAGCGGCTTTTTGCGTCGAACAAAGAAGATTTTGTTTCATATTTAAGAGTTGCAATTTCTTCTTTTAAAGCGGCTGAATCCATTCCAGAAGACTTCAGCTTGCTTTCTTTTTCAGCGGATTCAGATTTTATCTTTAATACTTCCTGCGCAAAATCCTGCTTATGCTTTGCAATAGACTCATTTTCAGAGTGAACAACCTGGGCGATGTAGTCTTTTGAAATCGCGTTCGCATAGGCAACGGCTTCTTTTTCAACACGGATTTCTTCCGCCTTGTTTTTTGCCGCGACTTCCTTTGCCTTTTCAATTCCAGCTTTTTTTTCTGCAATGAGACGCTGCTTTTCGGCAGAATCAATCATCTTGCTTTTTTTCAGCGAGAAAATTTCCTGCTTTAAGTCGGCGATTTTGTTCACTCCGTCCTTGCGAAGATTATGCAAAGTTTCAGAATATCCGCGGAGTTTTTCGTCTTCGTCCAAAGATTTTATTTCTGCAACAGATGCTTTTTCATTCATTTGCTTGCTCCTAGTAATCATAAGTATTTTGCAGAAAGTCTAAGCAAGGCTTCCTGATCCGTTTCTTTTGTATTTACAATTCCTGCAAGGCGGTGGTTAGACATAACGGCGATTCTGTTTGTAATGCCTAAAATTTCAGGCATTTCGCTTGAAACAACGATTATTGTCTTTCCTTCTTTCGCCATGTTTATAATCAGCTGGTAGATTTCATACTTTGCACCAACGTCAATTCCGCGCGTAGGCTCGTCAAGCAAAAAGACCTGCGGCTGCCGCTCAAGCCATTTTCCGATTATAACTTTCTGCTGGTTTCCGCCGCTAAGAGAACTTATAAGCTCATCCGCTGAAACGCATTTTGTATGCATGGTTTTTATTTCGCGGTTGGCGGCTTCCTGCATCTTGCGGTTTGAAAGCACACCGAATGTCTTGTAGCTGTCAAGGTTTGTAATCGTTGTGTTGAACTGGATTGTGTCTTTTCCGAACATTCCGTTCAGCTTGCGTTCCTCAGTAACAAGCGCAAAACTATAGTCCATCGCATCCTTGCTGTTTTTAAAATGAAGTTTTTTTCCGTTCATTATAATTTCGCCGGAAGCAATTGTCCTGATTCCGAACAAAGATTCCAAAAGCTCGCTGCGTCCAGCTCCAACAAGTCCGTACAATCCGAAAATTTCGCCTTTTTTTACCGTAAACGAAATATCTTCAAGAACCGGCTCATACTTTGTGGTAAGTCCGCGGACCTCAAGGAAATCCTCGCCCGGAACATTGTCCACATCCGGGAAACGCTTGTCCAAAGAGCGTCCAACCATTGCAGAAATAAGTTCGTTCATGTCGGTTGATTCGACAGGCTTTGAAAGAATCATCTTTCCGTCCCGAAGAACAGCGACTTCATTGCAAATCTGGAAAATTTCATCCATCTTGTGCGAAATATAAACAAACGAAACTCCCTTGTTTCTAAGGTCGTCCACTATGGAAAAAAGCTTGCTGACCTCACGCTCTGTAAGTGAAGATGTAGGCTCGTCAAGAACTATTATTTTTGCGTCGTAAGAAACCGCCTTTGCAATTTCCACCATCTGCCTTTGGGAAACAGACATTGTGCGCATAACGGTCTTTGGATTTACATTCATGCTAAGAGAAGCAAAAAGGCTGTTCGCTTCCTTGAGCATTTTAGCTTCGTCAACAATTCCCGCCCTTGTTGGATAGCGGCCAAGAAAAAGGTTGTCTGTAACAGTACGGTCAAGGCACTGATTAAGCTCCTGATGCACCATTGCGACTCCATTTTCAAGAGCTTCCTTTGGATTCTTAAAGTTTATGGGCTTTCCCAAAAGCGAAATTGAGCCTTCATCCTTTGCGTAAATACCAAAAAGGCATTTCATCATTGTGGATTTTCCGGCTCCGTTTTCGCCCATAAGCCCAAGAACAGTGCCTTTTTTTACAGTAAGATTTATACCGTCAAGGACCTTGTTCTTTGCAAATGACTTTGAAAGATTTTTTATTTCCAGAACTATATCGTCCATAACGCTCCTCTTTTATCTGCTTAAAAAATGCCATGCCTTTTCGGGGCATGGCAATCTAAAAAAAATCAAATACCTTCTAGAAATCGGGCTGAAATTTTCATCCAGCCCCAAAATTAAACTTTAGTACTTGAGCTTGTCTGTATAGTCTCTTCCAGAGTTTGTCTTAACCATGTTGATTGCATAAGCATCATAGTTGTTAAGGTTTGTAAATCTGTCAAGACAGCTGGATTCGTTCTGTCCGTCTCCTTGAACTACAGTAAGGTCAATATTCAAAAGCGGAGCGTAGTACTGCAAAGCCGGAAGATAAGAAGATGAAAGGAAGTTGTCCGCTGAGTTGTAAATTGTAAGCAAAACTTTCTTTGATGGAGCAGTTGATTTCTTTACACCTGCATCGCGGTTTCCTGCTGTGTACTGCTGCCAGTTTCCGCTGTTTACGCCAGAGTTTTCAGCAAGCAAAGCTTTTGTTGAATCAACATACTGAACAGGAGCAGAAATCTTGTTTCCGTAAGAATCCGGCTCTGAAATTCCTTTCTTGTAAACATCTTCGCCTATAAGCCCATCGAGAAGATTGCGAAGAACCTGAAGAGTCGCTGTAGCCTGAGCATCCACATTCTGGGAAACAGTTCCTGTGAGTTTTCCAGCACCGATTGCCTCGATTGCGTCAGCATTTGCATCATATCCGAATACCGGAACTCCAGCTGGATAGTTTGAAGCCTGAAGACAGCCCATCGCCATTCCATCATTGTTAGAAACTACCATGTCAAGCTGATTTCCGAACTTTGTAGCCCAGCCGCCCATTGCCTCTGTAGCAGCGTTTGCATTCCAAGTAGAACCGTCAGTTCCAGTCATTGCCTTTCCTTCAAGCTCAACAACTTTTAGCGTTTTTCCGCCTACAGAAATAGAGCCTTCCTTTACTTTTCCAGGATCTGTAGAGCCATCCCAAGTTCCGAGAGCCTTGCGGATTCCTTCTGTACGAGCCTTAGAGTCATTGTGTCCGACATCTCCAATGCAAAGAACATATCCGAGAATTCCATCTCCGTTGCGGTCAATAACGGCAGAATCTGCGGAAGCAAGATAGTCAGCAATCAGCTTTCCCTGAACAGCACCGCCGCCGGCAGCATCAAAACCAACATAGTAAGTCTTGCTGTTCCAGTTCATTGCAGCCATATCAATTTCGCCAGTTGTAGGATCAGAAGGCTGTCTATTAAAGAAAACAAGCGGCTTGTCTTTATTCATTACAACATCGCCGCCAGTCTTAGAGCATCCGGTAAAAACCGCGCCGCCAATCAAAGCCATGCCAAGCACAGCACAAACTGTTTTTTTCATATTTTGTCCTCCAAAAAAATAGTTAAACAGAATTTTTATGTGTTCGTTAACACTATATCAATATATAAACCCGTTCTGCTTATTTGTCAAACAAATTCTTTTATAAATTTTAGTTATAAAATACGCTTAAAAAAAGTGATTTTCATGCATAAAAACAAAGAAAAATAATACTATAGTTCTAAAAATCAATTCAAAATCACTACGATTTTCACTGATAAAGTTTTTCAAAAAAATAATTGAAAATTATTTGCACCCCGAAAAAAATAGTGCTAAAATGTGTACGTCAACACGTTTTGACAAAAGAAGAGGCAGTTATGACAATAACAGAAATAGCAAAAAAATCAGGCGTTTCAATCGGAACAGTGGACAGAGTTCTGCACAACAGAGGAAAAGTTTCTGAAAAAACAAAGCTTGCGGTAGAAGCCGTAATCGAAAAATACGGATACACACCAAATCCGCTTGCCCGCACACTAAAAAAGAACAAGCCTTTTGTTATTGGCGTTTTAATGCCTCCTCCCGGAACTGGAAGCGGTTACTGGCAAATGATTTTCAAGGGAATGAAAGAAGCTGAATCAGAACTTTCTGCATTCGGAATAAAACTTGAATTTGAATATTTTGACAGAACTGAATACGGCTCAATGACAAAGGCTTCACAAAGGCTTTTTGAAAAGAACTTGCAGGCTTTGATAACAGTTCCAATCGTTCCGCAGGAAGCTGAGGAAATATTCAGCCATATAGAAATTCCTTACATTTTCGTAGACTCCCCGCTGCCAAGAGCAAATCCAGTTATCACAATCGCGCAGAATCCGTACAGAGGCGGACAATGCGCAGGACATATAATGAAACTCCTAAAGGGAAGCGGAAAATTTTCTGTGCTCCGGTTTTACAAGGATTCATACAACCTTTTGGAACGGCTAAGAGGATTCACGGATTATTTTAAGAACGACACAAACTGCCAAGTAATAGAAACAATATCTCCAAACGGCACAAACCAAGTAATTTTCAACTTTCTGGACAACTTGTTCAAGTCCGAGCCAGAAATAAATGGAATTTTCGCAACTCACACGGAAGGCTTTATAATCGGCCAGTATCTTAGCTACACAAACAGAAAAAACAAAGTCGCACTGATAAGCTATGATATGCAGGAACAAAATAGAAACGGACTTATGACCGGAAACATAGACTGCGTTATTTCCCAGCGTCCAGAATATCAAGGCTATACAAGCGTGAATGAAATTTTCAAGAGCAAAGTTCTTCTTCAAGAAATTCCGCAGAGAATCTTTGTTCCTATCGATGTGATTTTCAAGGAAAACGCAGGCGAATACAATCCCATAAAGTTATAATCAAACTGGAAAATCTATTTAAGAAAAAAAAAGCTATACACCGTGCAACCAGTACACGGCATATAGCCAAAAAGTGTTTTAGATTAAAACAAATCAGCCTACAGTTACAGAAACCTTAACCTGCTTTGCGCCGTTGTCGGCAACAACTGTAGTTCCGTTAGCTTTTCCGCCAGAAACAACTTCAACTTTTACAGCTCCGTCGTTCTTATTGTTCTTTACACTGATTATGTATTCAACTCCGCGGAATTTGCGTGTCATTTCAGCAGTCTTTACGTGCTCCGGAAGACGAGGCTCCACAACAAGACCTTCATAGCTTGGCCGAAGTCCGCAAAGATACTGGCTCAATGCAACAAAGTTCCAAGCGGCTGTTCCTGTAAGCCAAGAGTTCTTTGCCTCACCTTCGCGGCGAGCCTCTTTTCCAGCGACCATCTGGCTGTAAACATAAGGCTCTGTGCGGTGGATGTCTGAAATCTCCTCAACATAAGCCGGAGCAATCTTCTTGTAATGCTCAAACGCATCCTGAGGACGTCCGTTTACAACTTCACCGATAATTACCCACGGATTGTTGTGGCAGAAAATTCCTCCGTTTTCTTTGTATCCAGGCGGATAAGACGAGACTTCACCAAGCTCAATGTGGTAATCCTGATATGCAGGCCAGCAGATTACAATTCCGTACTTTGAATCAAGATATTTCTTTACGCTGTCAAGAGATTTTTCTGGATAGCCTTTGTCTTTTCCGACTTTTGCCATTGTTCCAAATCCCTGCGACTCAATAAAGATTTTTCCGTCATTGCATTCATGCGAGCCAATCTTGTTTCCGGCATCGTCATAAGCGCGCACATACCATTCTCCGTCCCAACCAGCTGTACAGATTGCCTCTTCCATTTTCTTGGCGGCTTCCTCTGCAAACTTAGCTTCCTCTTCATCTCCCTGAAGACGGCACATCGCGGCATAGTCAGGAGTTACATAGACAAACATTTCCGCAATCATTACGGATTCAGCGTTCTTGCCTTCCTTGTTTGTGCAAGTCTGGAAAGAATCGTTCGGATTCATGCTGAAGCAGTTCAAATTCAAGCAGTCGTTCCAGTCAGCGCGTCCGATAAGAGGAAGTCCGTGCGGTCCCATGTGAGTTGTGATGTAGCGGTAAGAGCGTTTAAGGTGCTCGTACATTGTTGCCTTGTTTGTCTCGCTGTTGTCAAACGGAACCATTTCATTAAGGAAGTCCTTGTCGCCAGTTTCGCAAATATAGCGTCCAACGCCAAGCACAAGCCAGAGCGGATCGTCATTAAAGTTAGAGCCGATATCTGCGTTTCCGCGTTTTGTAAGAGGCTGGAACTGATGGTAAGCTGAACCGTCCTCAAACTGTGTAGCGGCAACATCAAAAAGACGCTCGCGGATTCTTGAGTTAGGAAGCTGATGAGCCGCGCCGAGCATATCCTGAGAAGTATCACGGAAGCCCATTCCTCGTCCAATTCCGCTTTCAAAGTAAGAAGCTGAGCGCGCAAAGTTGTATGTAACAACGCACTGGTACTGATTCCACAGAGCCATGCGGTCAAGCTTTTCATCTCCAGTCTTAAGAGTGAAGTGAGAAAGAATTTCGTTCCAGAATTCCTTAAGAATGCTGAATTCCTTTTCTACTTTTTCTTTTGTGCTGAATCTTTCCTGAATTGCATAAGCCTTTTCTTTGTTGATGATTCCGCTTGCTGTATTTGTACGAAGAAGCTCGCCTTTTGTCTGTGTTGTCCACTTTTTGTCCTGGTCATTTTCAACGTATCCAAGAACAAAAACAAAAGTTTTTTCCTCGCCGGCTTTAAGCTCAACATTCAGGCGGTGAGAAGCAATCGGACTCCATCCGTCAGCGACAGAGTTTCCGCTTTTTCCTTCCATTACAGACTTTGGGTTAGAAAGAGGATTGTAAAGACCAAGCCAAGTCTCGCGGTCTGTGTCAAATCCGTCAACAGGAGCGTTTACAGAATAGAATGTAAAGTGGTTGCGGCGCTCGCGGTATTCAGTCTTGTGATAAATTACGCTGCCTTCAATTTCAACTTCTCCGGTAGAAAAGTTTCTCTGGAAGTTCTGGCAGTCGTCAGAAGCGTTGTAAAGACACCACTCAATAAAAGAAACAAGCGAAAGTTTTTTTTCAGACTTTCCTTCGTTTTTGAGCGTAACCATTTCAACTTCGCAGTTAACGCCATTAGGAACCATGCAAAGAACCTTGGCGGAAACATCGTTTTTCTTAGAAGCGAATTTTGTATATCCAAATCCGTGACGGCACTCGTAGCTGTCAAGAGGAGTCTGTGTTGGCTGCCAGGCAGGATTCCAAACCGTATCTCCGTCCTTGATATAGAAATAGCGTCCGTTAGAGTCAAGCGGAATGTCATTGTAACGGTAACGGGTCAAACGGCGCAAACGGGCGTCTGTATAAAAGGCATAACCACCTGCTGTGTTGGAAATAAGAGAGAAAAACTTCTCATTTCCAAGGTAGTTAATCCAAGGGTAAGGTGTCTGTGGAGTTTCAATGACGTATTCCCTGTTTACATCATCATAATGTCCAAATTTCATAACTTTTCCTTCTATTAGTTAATCTAAAACTTCTGCCTTCCAAACTGGATACAAAAATTTCAGCAAATTCTATCATGCCATATATCAAAAGTCAAAGGGATTTTTTTTCAATATTATTGTTTTTTTCAGCGCAGTTGAATATAATTGTAATATATGAAGAAGAAGTTTTTATTTGTATTTTTACTGGCCGCGCTTATTCCTGCCGCCATGTACGCAAAAGACAATGTTGACTACGAGCTGCTTGCAAAACAGGGAACAGAAGCAGAAATCCGTCAGGCATTTAAAGAAAACCGAAACCTTTCCACACAGGTGTTCGGAACCAGCAGAGAGACGTTTCTTATGCTCGCCCTGAAAAATGACAGAGACATTGACATAATAAGCCTTTGCCTTGAAAAAGAGTCGAATCCAAGCGCAAAAACGAAGGAAGGAAAAACTCCGCTGATGTACGCAGCCCAGTATTCCTCAGACCAAAATGTAATCGACCTTGTTTCAAAGTACGGGATTGTTTTAAAGCGCAGCCGGGACGCAAGAGTTCTGCAGAAAGACAAAAGCGGAATGGACTCGTTCGCCTACGCAAGAATGAATCCTGAATACAGTGTTTATCAAAAGCTCACGGAATACACAGAAGATCCTCAAGGACTTTATGTTCCAGAGCCGCCAGCACAGGAAACTGCCGATGTTCCAACGACAGAAGCCGCGCAAAATTCAGAGCAGACAGCGTCAGTTTCAGCTGATTCAAATTCAAATGAACAAAACGCTTCAAATGCAAAACAGGCTGAAATTCAGCAGTATGCAAGCGCATTCCTCTTAGACTATGCAGAAAACGAAGACAAGCCGGCAGAACAGCCGCCTGCAAATAAAACTGAATACATAGAAAATCCGAACGCGGCAGACAAAAACGGCGTTACGCTTCTTATGAGGGCAGCAAAAGCCGGAAACGACTGGGACGTAAATTTACTTCTTAAAAACGGAGCAGACGTAAATCTTAGGGACAAAGACGGCTGGACAGCTTTAATGTATGCTGTAAGATACCAAAACAACCTGAACATCCTTAATATGCTTATTGAAAATGCCGCATATATCCGTGTAAGAAACAAATTCAACGCCACTCCGCTTTTAATGGCTGCAGACTATTCACAGAATCCTGAAATAATTTCAGTTCTCCTAAAAAATAGAAGCGTTTCCGAGGATGAAGTTTTCAGGGCATTTATCTTTGCAATAACAGGAAATTCGTCTTCCGACCACATCCGCGAAGCAAAAATCAAGCTGTTTCTTGACATGGGAATTCCGCTAAACCGCTTGTGGAAAGGACAAACTCCATTGATGTACGCGGCACAATACGGAAAATCAACTTTGGTTTTAAAGCAGCTAATAGACGCAGGCGCAAATCCGGCACTTCAGGATGAAAACGGAAACACAGCCTTTGAATACGCAAAAGCAAACAAAAATCTTGCCCACGACGACATTTACTGGTCTCTTAACGGAGCAAACTAAAAATGAGAATTACAGGCGGAAAGCTAAAAGGGCGTGTTACAGAAACTCCTTACGGAAAAATGGCGATTCGTCCTGCAATGGACAAAATGAGAGAGTCCGTTTTCAACATAATAGGATTCTCTCTTGAAGGAAAATCATTTCTTGACTTGTTCAGCGGGTCTGGAACAATTGCGCTTGAAGCAGTTTCGCATGGGGCTTCCGCAGTAACACTTTGCGAAATGGACAAGTCAAAGGCAAAGACAATCCTTAAAAATGTAAAAATGGCTGAAGAAGTTGGAGTTCGCATAAACTGCCGATTTATGTCTGTTGAGCTTTTTTTGAAACGCTGCAAAGAAAAATTTGACTATATATTTTTAGATCCGCCTTTTCCATATAAATTCAGAAAAGAACTTGTGGAAACTGCCGGAACAAGAGAACTTCTTACAAAAAACGGCCAGCTTTTAATCCACTATCCTGCCGAAGATCCGCTTCCTGACAAAATAGGCAACCTCGTTCTTTCGGACAAAAGAATTTACGGACGCTCAATCGTAAACTTCTATAAATATGAAGAAAACGCTGAACAGACAAACTAAAAGACTTTAAAACCATTGCTTGACAAATCGAAATAACAAGTTACAATTAAAACTGTATTCTATAAGGTTAAAAGTAATGACAAGTAATTTAAAAAATCAAATCGACTCAAAGCCAGAAGAACTGAAATTTATAAAAACTTCAGAGTTGCCATTGGAAGGGCTTTCTGACCAGCAAAAAGTCGCCCTTAACAGAAGAGCAAACGCGCTGCTCAACGAAGGCAAAATTGAAATGGCAAAAAGGATTTTCATTACTACAGGATATTCAGACGGTCTTACAAGAATAGGAGACAATTATAACAAGGAAAACAAGTATTTAGACGCGCTGAAAATGTATCTGCTTGCCCACAACAAAAGAAAAAGCGAACCAATTATAGAAAAAATATCGCAGACTGTGTCTGTTATGCTAAAAAGTTAAGAGAGGTAAAAAATGGCTGATGAATTGAAACCTGAGGAATTCAGTTTTTCCCAGACACAGGAATTCAACAAAACAGACGGTACCAACACAGCAATAAGCGAGCTTTCAAAAAAAGGCTATCAGTATTTAAAGGACAACAGCACAAAAGAAGCAATAGAAGCATTCAACCAGATTCTTAATATAGAAGAAAACAACAATTACGCACTTGTGGGGCTTGGCGACAGCGAGCGAAAGCAATGCCACTTCAAGGAAGCGATTGAATATTACTCAAAATGCCTTTCCTGCCACCCAGGAAACAACTACGCTCTTTTTGGACTTGCGGATTGCTACAAGGCAATAAATCAGTACAAAAAAGCCATAGAAATATGGGAGCAATATCTTGTCCATGACGACAGAAATATAACTGTTTTAACCAGAGTCGCCGATGCCTATAGAAAAATCAGGGATTTTAAAAAGTCAAAAAATCTTTATTTAAAAGTCCTTGACATGGAAGAAAACAATGCCTATGCGCTTATTGGTTTGGGGCATCTTCACTATGATTTTAAAGAATATAAAGACGCGCTTTTCTACTGGACGCAGATGCTTGAAATGAATCCTTCGCACGTGGACATTAGAGTTCTTACTTCAATAGGAAACTGCCACAGAAAAATCAAGACATTCGAAAAAGGACTTCCCTACTTTGAAAAGGCTCTTGAACTTGACCCGAACAATTTTTACGCCTTATTCGGAATCGCAGACTGCTACCGGGGAATGAACCAGCAGTTCCGCTCGATTGGATACTGGAATAAAATTCTTGAAATCGATCCGAAAAATAAAGTCATTTTGACACGCACCGGAGACGCATACAGAAACACAGGTGATTATTCCACAGCTGCAGAATATTACAACCGGGCAATGGATATCGATTTTGACATTTATGCCGCCTTGGGACTTGCGCTTATTTGCAAGGGAGAAGGAAAATTTGAAGAAGCGACAGACAGGCTTAATCAGCTTATAAGCGGAGATCCTAAAAACTACCGTCTTTACATAGATCTTGCGGATTGCCACCTAAAAATGAACAATAAAAAAGAAGCCTTGGAAACTCTTCATTCTTTCCAAAAGCTTGGAATAAAAAATCAGGCAATAAACGACTTCATAGACCAAATTCAAGAAAACTGATTATATTTTTATGGAAAAAAAAGTTTCACTTTCGGGGCTTTTCCCTGAAGAAATAGCAAAAGCAATACAATTGTCGCCGTTGTTCCGTGCAAAACAGATTTACGAATGGATTTCAAAAGGCGCGGAATCTTTTGAGCAGATGACAAATATCGACAAAACCACTCGAAAGTTTTTGGAAGAAAATGTCCTTTTGCGCTCTTCAAAAGTAACAGAAGTTTTAAAAGACCCGGACGGAACAATAAAACTTCAAATCTCCCTTTCAGACGGACTTGCAATAGAAACAGTCCTTTTAACAGACAAAGAAGGAAGAAAAACAGCCTGCGTAAGTTGTCAGGCGGGCTGCGCAATGGGCTGCGCTTTTTGCCAGACAGGACGGCTTGGACTCGGAAGAAATCTTACCGCCGGAGAAATTGTCGAAGAATTCTTTTTTATGGAAAAAGAAGCTGGAACCTTGGATAACATTGTTTTTATGGGAATGGGCGAACCTCTTCAAAACCTAGATGCAATAAGAAAAGCCGTGGCGATTTTAACAGATAAAAAAGGAAGAGGATTAAGCCCCAGAAGAATCACGTTAAGCACTTGCGGACTTATAAGCGGAATCTACGAACTTGCGGAAAACGGACCTTTTGTGCGCCTTGCAATTTCCTTAACAACAGCCGACCCAGCTCTCCGAGAACAGCTTATGCCAGTTTCAAAAGGAAATCCATTACCTGAATTAAAAACGGCGATAAAATTTTATTCAGAAAAAACTGGAAAAAGAATTACATTGGAAGCCGCCCTTCTTTCAGGACAAAACACAGGATTAGAAAGCGCAAAACGAATGGCTGAATTTGCCGCAGGGCTTGACGCATACATAAACCTCATTCCATGGAATCCAGTTCAAGGTTTACAATTTAAGACTCCTTCAAGGAAAGAATGCGAGGAATTTGTAAAAATTCTTCAGAATGCAAACCTTAAAGTAAACTTAAGAACTCGCAGAGGTGTAAAAATTGGCGGAGCATGCGGTCAATTAGGCCGTTCTGTGGCTTCAAGCATTTAAATTTGCTTGAAAAAAAATATAATCCCTATTATAATAATTTTGTATTTAAAATTTTGCTAGGAGACAGAAATGCAGAAAAAGATTTATGTTACAGGAATGGATGATGATGCTGCGGCAGCAAAAGTTGATGCAGCAGTAAAAGCAGTCGCAGGTGTTACAAATGTAGTCTCTACAGCAGCAAAATGCCAAGTTTGCGTTGACTTTGACGAAGGAACAGCAGGAATTGAGGATGCAATAAATGCAGCAATCAATTCTACCGGCGTTATAGCTCTCGGCTAATTTTATATGAAAATCACAGTTCTTGACGGCAATGCCTTGAATCCAGGCGATCTTTCCTGGTCGCCGCTAGAAAAATTCGGGCAAGTCGCAGTTTTTCCAAGGACAGAGGCTTCTCTAGTTGCAGAAAGAATTGGCGACAGTGATGCGATTCTTTTAAACAAAATAAACATAACAGAAGAAATCCTTGATAAATGCCCGAAGCTAAAATACATCGGAGTTCAGGCAACAGGCTACAATGTAATCGACTTGGAAGCCTGCAAAAGGCACAATATCACCGTAACAAACGTGCCATCTTACAGCACAGCAGGCGTTGCGCAGCTTGTTTTCGCTTTTATAAGTGAATTTGCCTGCCATACACAGCTTCATTCAGACAGCGTAATGTCCGGCGAGTGGACAAACTGCCCGGATTTCTGCTATTGGAAAGTTCCGCTGATTGAACTTGAAGGAAAAACTCTCGGAATTTTTGGCTACGGAAGCATAGGCTCAAGAGTTGCAAGAATCGCTGAAGCCTACGGAATGAAAGTTATTGTCTGCACCAGAACTCCAAAGCCTGAAATAAAAAATCCAGTTGACATTTCTACTTTGTTCAATGAATCAGATTTTATTTCCCTTCACGCGCCTTTAACTGAAAAAACTAGAAATGTCGTAAACAAAACAACACTTTCTTTAATGAAGAAAACTGCATTTTTAATAAACACAGCCAGAGGTCCGCTTGTAAATGAAAAAGATGTAAGAGAATTTCTTGACAACGGAAGAATTGCAGGCTATGCGGCAGATGTTGTAAGCAAAGAACCTATGAAAAAAGACAATCCTTTGCTTGGCGCAAAAAACTGCATTATAACTCCGCATATCGCCTGGGCTGCCACAGAAACAAGGCAAAGGCTTTTGAATATCGTAATAGAAAACCTAAAATGCTTTATCATGGGAAAGCCGCAGAATGTTGTTTCGTAAAATCATATTGACAATTTTATTTTTACTTAATAAACTTTAATTATACTAAAGTCTATTAATACAGAGGAATTTCTATGGGAAAAACTATAGCACAGAAAATCTTTTCATCACATTTGGTTGAATCCCCTTTTGAAGGAACAAACATTCTTAAACTTGACAGAGTTTTCTGCCATGAAATCACAACGCCAATCGCAATCAACGACCTTGTTGAGCGGAATAAAGACAGAGTTTTTGACAGCACAAAAATCAAGGCAGTCATAGACCACGTAACTCCTGCAAAAGACAGCAAATGCGCAATGCAGGAAAAAATTCTCCGCGACTGGGCAAAACGCAACAACATAAAAGATTTCTTTGACATCGGAGCAAACGGTGTCTGCCATGCAATTTTCCCGGAAAAAGGCTTTGTACGTCCTGGCTTCACGGTAATCATGGGAGACAGCCACACTTGCACACATGGAGCTTTCGGAGCATTTGCCGCTGGTGTAGGAACAACAGACTTGGAAGTTGGAATATTGAAAGGCGTCTGTTCTTTCCGCGAACCAAAAGCTATAAAGTTTGTTTTAAATGGCAAGCTCAAAGACGGAGTTTATGCAAAGGATGTAATTCTTTTCCTGATTGGCCAGATTGGAGTAAACGGAGCTACAAACTGCGTTGCGGAATTTACAGGTCCGATTGTTGACAATATGTCAATGGAAGAAAGAATGACAATTTGCAACATGGCAGTTGAAGCCGGCGCAACAAGCGGAATCTGTTTTCCTGACATGACAACAGTAGAATATCTTTGGCCATTTATCAAAGATGAATTCGAATCAAAAGAAGCAGCCCTTAAAGAATACAGCAAATGGATTGACGATGAAGATGCGGAATATGAAAAAGTTTACACATTCGACTTGTCAGATCTTGAGCCTATATGTACAATTGAATACAAGCCTGACCAGATAAAAAAAGTTTCAGAAATGAAAGGAACAAAAGTTGATCAGGTTTATATCGGCTCATGCACAAACGGAAGAATCAGTGATCTCCGTGTAGCCGCAGAAATCTTAAAAGGACACAAAATCTCAGAAGGCGTGCGCGGAATCGTAAGTCCTGCAACTCCGCTCGTTTATAAAATGGCGCTCGAAGAAGGAATCATAAAGATTTTCATGGATGCTGGATTCTGCGTTACAAACCCGACTTGCGGAGCCTGTCTTGGAATGAGCAACGGAGTTCTTGCAGAAGGAGAAGTCTGCGCTTCTACAACAAACAGAAACTTCAACGGACGAATGGGAAAAGGCGGAATGGTTCATCTAATGAGTCCTGCTACAGCTGCGGCAACAGCTATTGCTGGAACAATCACTAATTCATGCTTTTTTAAAGGCTGAAAAATAAATAAATAAAGACGAGGAACAAAATGAAACAGTTTGGTGGACAAGTTTTATTCTTGGATCGCTCAGATATTAATACTGACGAAATAATTCCTGCAAAGTATCTTACAGAAAATACAAAGCAGGCACTCCAGCCGTATCTTCTTGAGGATTTAAAGCTTGAAGGGTTCAATCCAAAGACAGACGTTCTGGGCAAAAAAGTCATCATTACACGTGAAAACTTTGGCTGCGGTTCTAGCCGTGAGCACGCTCCCTGGGCTTTGGAAGTAAACGGAATTTATTGTGTAATCGCAGTAAATTTTGCCCGCATTTTCCGCCAGAATATGTACAACTGCGGACTTCTTGCACTTGACATGAGCAAAAAAGACATAGATGATATGTTCAGAACATTTGCAGACAAAGACACAGAATGCAAAATCGAGCAAAAAGAAGACGGCACTTGGAAAGTAAAACTTATTGCCGGCTCACTTTCAAAAAGCTACCCTTTCAAGCTTGAAGGATTTGAAAAAGCACTTGTTGAAAACGAAGGCTGGATTGGATACGCTGACAAAAAGTATTAATACCTACCTTAATCCCATTATCCGACTTGATCGGACAATCTTCAAACTGCCTTGGTAAACGCCATGGCAGTTTTTTTTTACAAATTTTCTGTGTGCAAAACAAAGTCAATATAATAAAAGTACGATTTTCTATATTAAAAGCCTTAAAAATTCACAGTTTTTATAATAAATAAAATATTTATTGACACACAAAAAAAGAAGCGATATATTCTTTAGTAGTAAAACAGTTACTACTAAAGAATACTTTTCAAGGAAAAACATGACAGACAAAATCATAGACATACTAGGCAGTCTTGGTTTTTCAAAAATGGAATCGCTTGTCTACTGCGCGCTTGTTCCAGAAGAAAAAATGGGCGGTTATCAGATTGCAAAAAAACTGAATGCGCCCCGCCCTTCTGTTTATTCCGCGCTGGAAAATCTTTTAAAGAAAGAATGCATAACAAGCATTCCGGGTTCAACAGCAGAATATCAGGCAGTTCCGCCGGATATTTTAATTGACGAGATTTCAAAGAAGTATTCGGACAACGCCGCAAAAGCAAAAGAAATGCTAAAGGAATTGAAATCGCCGATTTCAACGCAGGAACGTTTTGTGAACATCGAAGGAAAAACTAAACTCATTTCTGTTGTAAACAAACTTATTTCAGCGGCAAAAAAAGAAATTGTGTTCAACTGCTCAATGCCGCTTGAATATTTTAAGGAAGCTCTTCTTTTGGCGGCAGAAAGTAAAGTGAGAATTGTTTTGTTCAGCTGGAAAAATCTTGACACTCTTGGAATTCCGCTGGAATTTTTCTGCGGATTTGACGGAACAGACTGCTGCCCGGAACAAAGAATTCTTTTGGTTTCAGACATGGCGCACTGCATCGTAGGAAGCAACGACCGGGCTGTTTTTTTTCCGCACAGACCGCACCACAAAATTCAAAAGCTTCCAGACGGAGAAAATGATTTTCTTGGAATGACAAGCGACAACAGGCTGATTGTGAATCTTGTTTCAGAACATATTCACTTTGATATTTACTTACAAAAGCTAAGGAAAAAATTCAACCGCGATATTATTTCCAAGGACATTTGCATCGGAACCTTAATGGAGAAAGGAATCTAAAATGAAGACTGAAAACAAAACATTTTTGAACAATTTAATTTCAATAGCCGTTCCTATTTCATTGCAGAATTTAATTCAGTCGTGCTTAGGAATGATTGACCAGATTATGATCGGGCAGCTAGGCTCAAAAACAGTTGCGGCAGTAAGCCTTGCAGGAAGACCTTGCTTCGTAATGCTTTTTGCACTAGGAGGAATCGCAGCCGCAAGCTCAATTTTCGCCGCGCAATATGAAGGAGCAAAAGATTCAAGCAAACACGCAAATGTAATGAGAGCCTCAGTTTTCGCAGCATTGGCAGTCGCGCTTGTGTTTTTTATTTTTTCACTTTTCACACCTGAACTAGTTCTTTCATTTTTTACAAAAGACACAGAAGTTATTTCAATCGGAAAAAATTACTTAATGATAAATTCTTTAAGTTACTTTGCGCTTGCAATCATAAGCTGCTGTTCGGCAATGCTAAGAAGCACAGGATTTGCAAAAACTCCGCTGGTAACGGGATTTATTTCTGTCGCAATAAACACGATTCTCAATGCAATCATGATTTTTGGACTTTTAGGATTTCCGGCGCTTGGTTCAGACGGCGCTGCAATTGCAACTGTAATTTCAATATTTGTTCAATGTGTAATCCTCATTGTTTTTATGATAAAGAAAAATCATCCTGCGAACATGAAAGCTGTTCTTTTGTGCAAAAACGACTTTTCATTTCTAAAGATATTTTTTATAACTGCTCTTCCAGCAATAGGAAATGAGCTTTTATGGGCATTGGGAGACGCAGGCTACAGCGCGATATACGGACACATGGGAACAGCCGAGCTTGCGGCAGTTACGTTAACTTTTCCTATGCAAGGGTTAACAATTGGATTCTTCAGCGGACTTTCTGCAGCCACAGGAATTCTTATAGGAAACGAGCTTGGATCTAATAACTTTGACAAAGGCTATAGGCTCGCCTGGAAGTTTATAAAAATCTGCGTTTCAGGTTGCGCCGTAATCGGAATTTTTATTTTTATATTCGCTCCAATATACATAGACTTTTACAATGTTGAGCCTCAGGTCCGTGAATATGCAAAACATCTTTTATGGATATTCGCATTCTATTTATGGATAAAAGTCTGCAACATGATAATAGGCAATGGAATTCTTAGAAGCGGCGGAAAAACAAAATTTACTTTGTTCCTGGATGTCTTGGGAACTTACGGAATCGGACTTCCGCTTGGACTTTTGGGCGCGCTGGTCTTCAAGTTTGAAATCACAAAAGTTTATGCGCTTCTTTCCGTTGAAGAAATCGCAAGGCTTGTAATTGGAGCAGCAAGAGTTAAAAGCAGAAAATGGATAGACAATATTACACATAAAAATAATTAGGCAGTCAAAATGGAGGAAAAGATGCTTAGAAGAATTTTTACATTTGCAATGATTTTTATTTTAGGAGTTTCTGCTATGTCCGCGGAAAATAAAATGCAAACAAAACAGGGAACTATACTTCACTGCTGGTGCTGGTCGTTCAAGACAATTGAAGATAACATTGAAAAAATCTCAGAAGCGGGATTCACTGCAATCCAGACTTCCCCAGCAAATGAATGCTTTGTAGGCGACAATGGCGGACTTGAAATTATGAGTGCAAAAAAAGGAAAATGGTATTATCACTATCAGCCCACGGATTGGAAAATTGGAAACTATCAGCTTGGAACAAGAGACGACTTTATCCGTATGTGCGCAAAAGCAAAAAAATTCGGAATCGCAGTAATTGTTGACGTTGTTCCAAACCATACAACCACGCACAAAGATGAAATTTCACTTGACTTCATAGAAGCTGTAGGCGGAATGGAAAAAATGTACCACAAGAATTCCGACCACACAATCAGAAGCATGGCAAACCGAAGGGAAGTTACAAGCGCAATGCTTGGAGGGCTTCCAGATGTAAACACAGAAAATCCGCTTTTCCAAGAATACTTTATGAACTACATAAATGACCTCATTGACTGCGGAGCCGACGGTTTCAGATTTGACACAGCAAAGCACATTGCCCTTCCCGACGACCCTGTAGATCCTGCTTCAAAAGAAAACGACTTCTGGCCAATCTTTACAGGAAAAAAATCAGTAAACGGAAAATCTGTAAAAAATGCGGATGGGCTTTTTATTTATGGAGAGGTTCTTCAGGAAGGAGCCTCAAGAGAAGATGCCTACGGAAAACTTTTTCCAGTAACAGCGAGCAAGTACGGCAAACTTTTAAGAAGCGCGTTAAAAAATGAAAAGCTAAACGCAAAAGGAATTGTCAACTTTCAAAACGCAGCTTCTCCAGAAGTTGTAACTTGGATTGAAAGCCATGACACTTACGCAAACGAAGGCGAATCCGCTTACCTCACAAACTTTATGATACGCGCAGGCTGGGCTGTCATAGCTTCAAGAAAAGACGGAACTCCATTGTTCTTTAACCGACCAAAAGGAAAAGAAGCCGCACAGTTCCCGGGAGAATCCAAAATCGGAGAAACAGGAAACGATGAATGTTTCAGCCCGGAAGTTTCCGCTGTAAACAAATTCAGAACTGCAATGCAAGGCGAAAACGAAAAATTCCTCAACGGAGAAAATGCGGGCATTCTAATTATAAAGCGCGGAGAAAAAGGCTGCGTAATTGTCAACTTAAACTCCAAGCCGTCTGCCGTTCAGGTTGAAATAAAACTTCCAAAAGGAACTTACATCGACAAGGCAAACAAAACAAAATTCGTCTGCAAGGATTCTGTCCTAAAAGGAAAGATAAAACCAAAATCAATTTGCGTAGTTTATTAAAAAATGTCATGGAGATTTCCAATAAGTTCAAAATGTCATTGCCGTGCTTTACAAGGCAATATTGAAAACCCACAATGGATTTTCAGGTCAACCACAAAGATGACATAATGCAATAAATGGGAGGCAGAAAATGATTAAGAGATTTGTATTCGGAAAAGCATTTGACACAGAAGCCGTAAAAGATAAGCCTGAAGCCTGCAAAGAAAAAATTCCATATTTTGAAAACGCAGAAACTTCCAGTTTTTCACTTGAGATGGATTCTAGCGATATTGTTTACGGTCTTGGTGAAAATGTGCGCGGAATAAACAAGCGAGGATTTATTTACGAAAGTTTCTGCACGGATCAGCCAGAACACAACGAAAACAAAAGCTCACTGTATGCCGCCCATAATTTTTTCATTGTGTCTGGAAACAAAAAAAATTTCGGAGCATTCTTTGACACTCCTGGAAAAGTTACATTTGACATTGGAGCTTCAAGCTATTCAACTCTTAAAGTTTCTATAGAAAACACAGGCTATGAAATATACATAATAGAAAACCCAACGCTAGAATTAATTATAAAAGAATTCAGAAATTTAATCGGGCAAAGCTACATTCCTCCAAGATGGGCATTTGGAATAGGACAGTCAAGATGGGGCTACACCTGCGAAGAAGACATAAGAAAAATCGCTGAAAACTACAGAAAGAACAAACTTCCGCTCGACATGGTTTACCTCGACATCGACTACATGGAAAAGTTCAAGGACTTTACTGTTAACAAAAAATCATTCCCGGACTTTAAGAATTTTGTTTCCGACATGAAAAAGAATTCCGTGCGCATTGTTCCTATAATTGATGCCGGAATAAAAATGGAAGACGGATTTGAACTTTACGAGGAAGGAAAGGAAAACAATTATTTTTGCAAGG
Source organism: Treponema succinifaciens DSM 2489 (assembly GCF_000195275.1). Taxonomy (NCBI): domain Bacteria; kingdom Pseudomonadati; phylum Spirochaetota; class Spirochaetia; order Treponematales; family Treponemataceae; genus Treponema; species Treponema succinifaciens. Next base: position 1,478,311 of record NC_015385.1, read on the forward strand.
ACAAAGACGGAAACGATTTTATAGTTGGTGTGTGGCCGGGAAAATGCTGTCTTCCAGACTTCTTAAATCCAGAAGCAAGAGAATGGTTTGGAATGAAATACAAATTTCTGACCGACCAAGGCATTGAAGGTTTCTGGAACGACATGAACGAGCCTGCCCTCTTTTACTCTGAAAAAAATCTGGAAAAAGTTTTTGACCAAGTAAAAGAAATGAAAAAGCTCAACATCGGCTTAAAAGAAAGTTTCGCTTTAAAAGACACTATCTTGAACCTTGCGAACAACACCGATGACTACAAAAGTTTTTACCATTGCAAGGACGGAAAGAAAATCCGCCATTATGACGTTCATAACCTTTACGGCTACAACATGACAAGAGCCGCATCCGAAGCGTTTGAAAAGATTTCTCCAGAAAAAAGAATCCTCATATTTTCAAGATCTTCCTGCATAGGCTCTCACAGATACGGTGGAATCTGGATGGGAGACAATATGTCAAGGTGGCAGCACATTCTCCTGAATTTGAAAATGCTTCCATCCCTTAATATGTGCGGCTTCTTGTACACAGGAGCTGACTTGGGCGGATTCGGGGAAAACACAACAGAAGATCTTCTCTTGCGCTGGTACGCGCTTGGGATTTTTATGCCGCTGTTAAGAAATCATTCCGCATTAGGAACCCGGGAGCAAGAACCTTTTAGATTCAAAAACAGCATAGAAAAATTCAGAAACATCCTTAATCTGCGCTACAGGCTTCTTCCTTACATTTACAGCGAGTTTATGAAAGCCGCCTTGCAAGGAACAATGTACGCAAGCCCGCTTGGATTTATCTGGTCAAAAGACGAGGACGCAAGAAGAACAGAAGACCAGATTATGATTGGAGAAAGCATTATGATTGCTCCAGTCTATGAACAGAACGCAACCGGACGGCACATTTATCTTCCTGAGGAAATGAAGCTTGTAAAGTTCAAGGACAGTGAAAGCTACGAGGAAAAAATAATTCCAGCCGGACACAACTTTGTCCACATTGCACTAGATGAAGTCGCTGTTTTTATCCGAAAAGGACACATTCTGCCTCTTGCAGACAACGCAGAATCAGTTGAAAAAATTGACTTTGAAAATTTGACAACTATAAGTTTCGCAGAAAAAGGCGCACGATACGAGCTCTACACTGACGACGGAGAATGCAGAAATCCTAGCCTAAGAGAAAACTTAAGAAGCATAAGTGTATAATATAATATCATGGGGATGTCTAATTTGGGCTAATTAACGTTTCTACATATCGGCATAAGTCTGAACGGAATCTTCCAAGTGTTCAATTTTTATTCCAGCCTCGGCAAACATTTTCATTGAATCTTCTTCATCATGGTAATGTTTTTCGCAGACAACCCTTTTTATTCCGCAGTTTATGATAAGCATGGCACACGTTCTGCAAGGAGTCATTTTGCAGTAAACGGTCGCTCCATCAATTGAAATTCCTCTTTTTGCAGCCTGACAAATCGCATTCTGCTCGGCGTGAACTGTCCTTACGCAGTGCTGGGTAACAGAGCCATCAGCATGAATCATTTTGCGCATCAAGTGGCCGACCTCATCGCAATGAGCAAGCCCTGCAGGACTTCCGACATAGCCTGTAACAAGAATCTGATTGTCCTTTGCAATTACACAGCCGCTTCTTCCGCGGTCGCAAGTCGCACGCTTTGCAATAGTCCGCGCAACTTCCATAAAGTATTCATCCCAGGTCGGACGCACATATTTTTCTTTTTCTTCGCTCATGCAAAAAACTTACCATAAATTTCCGAAAAAAAAAAGTGCGTCCCAAAAATTGTTTCCGACTTTTGGAGCGCACTTAAGATTGCCATATCAAGTACAGCAATGTCAGTCATTTATGTTGAAATACACAAAAATAACAGGCACTTTTCTGTCATTCCCATGCAACGACATGGGAATCTTTTTATTATATAGCCTTTATTGCAAGCGCAAAAATGAATACAACCGCAAGAATCCAAGTAACAACAGGAATTTCTTTTGTTTTCTTTCCAGCAATTTTTGCAATTACATAGGCAATCATTCCGAATGCGATTCCCTTTGAAATTGAATAACCAAACGGCATTACCATGATTGTAATAAATGCCGGGATTCCGTCTGTAATATCAGCGAAGTTGATTTTAGAAACAGCCTGCATCATGAGGAAGCCTACAAAAATCAAGGCAGGAGCTGTAGCGCAAGAAGGAACAAGAGCGAACAAAGGAGTAAAAAACAAAGCAAGAAGGAAGAAGAACGCTGTAACTACAGAAGCAAGACCAGTGCGTGCTCCGGCTGCAACTCCAGAAGAAGACTCAACAAATGAAGTTACTGTTGAAGTTCCAAGACAAGCGCCTGCTACAGTTCCAACAGCATCAGCAAGAAGCGCGCCTTTTACATTCGGAATGTTTCCTTTTTCGTCAACAAGATTTCCCTGCTCTGCAACACCCATTAAAGTTCCGATTGTATCGAAAATATCTGTAAACAAGAAAGTAAAGAAAACGCCGAAGAATTTAAGAGAAAGAACTCCAGCCCATTCAAACTTAAAGAGGAACGGAGCGCTAGGAACAGAAACAGGCTTGAAGTTGTCTGGAACTGTTGTAACGCCAAAAGGAATTCCAATAACAGTTGTAGCGGCAATGCCAATAAGAATTGCGCCAGGAACTTTAAGAATGTAAAGAACAACTGTAATGACAAGGCCGATGATTGCAACAAGAGCAGTAGCATGGCTCAAGTCAATTGCATTGAAGCCGATGATTGTTCCGTTTGCAGAAGTTACGATTCCAGCATTGTTAAGTCCGATAAGCGCAATGAAAAGTCCGATTCCAACAGCGACAGCTTTTTTCATTGTTCCCGGAATTGAATTGATAATCGCTTCGCGCACTCCGAAGAATGAAAGCAAAATAAAAAGAACGCCTTCAAGCAAAACAGCAGTAAGAGCGAACCAAGGAGAGCATCCCATCTGACCACAGACTGTGTAAGTAAAAAACGCGTTAAGCCCCATTCCGGAAGCAAGAGCAACCGGCATATTCGCAAGGAACGCCATTATAAGAGTTGCAACGGCGGCAGAAACAGCAGTCGCAGTAAACACACCGCCGAAATTCATTCCTGCAATTGAGCCCAGCATTCCAGGGTTAACGGCAAGAATGTAAGACATTGCAAGGAAAGTTGTGATACCGCCAACAACTTCACGGCTTACAGTAGACCCTTTCTCCTTGATTTTGAAAAATTTCTCCATAAGAAATTTCCTCCAAAAAATAGAATAGCGATATTATACCACGAAATAAAAAAAAATTATATAGTATGGACATTAGTTTTCAGAGCAAACGCATTATAAATGTATTCAGCATAAAACTGGCTCCCAGAAAGCGTTCCTTCGCGCAAACTTTACTTAAATTATTTATAATGCGCTTGCCCTTTCATCTCTTTGTCATTTTCGTATTTGATACGACAATCCCATTTTAACTTTTCAAGAATCTAGATTAAATTATACTGAATAAATTTCAAAAAACAACTTTTTAGCGAAAATTTATTGAGATTTTGTGCCGCAGGCACTTGACGGGGGGGGATGTGTGTAATGATTGCTTCAAGGAGGAATCCATGAAGATTCAAAAAATTATTGTATTATCAGCATTTATTGCTGTATTAGGTTTTGCTTCTTGTAGCAACGGCTCATCATCCGACGGAGCCTCGGAAACAGATTTCAATTCAAAACAAGCATTAAAGTTCGACTTGACAAACGCAAAGGCAATCGCTTCTGTTGAAGAAAGTTCCAGTAGAAACATAGCTGCCCGCGCTTCTTCTAGCAACTTAAATTCCCCGCCCATAAAAATACTTGAAGACTCTTCTGTCGCTTCTATCTTGTCAATTCCAAGTAATGCACAAGGAAATATCTCTGAAATAGAAAAAATAATAAACACTCAAGATAGAAGTGGAAACAAGTATCTTTATATCGTCTTTAACGGTTCATCTTGGTTTGGCTATAACGGTGAAGATGGAGAATATATAAATGTTAATTTAAGCCAGCTAATTTGTGTGTATGAAGATGGTTCCTATAAAGATATATTAGGTTCTAATAACAACTCTAGTAATCCAGATTGGATTGATCCTTATTTAAAAGAATACATACAAACAGACTTAAATGGCTGCTTATACTTTATAAAATGTACAAATAACAATGTAAGCATCTGTAAATACGATCCTGTTTCACAAAAAACATCAAATCTTACTGCACCGCTAGAAGGAATTAACTATGGTAAATTCCAAATGAGCCAAGACGGAACAAAAATATTTGTCTCTGGAAATAGATACAATTATTCAAGTTCTTCATATGGCAATAGCGCCTATTTCATTAGATATATTCCTGTGCAGTTCCCAGAAGATTTCAAAAATATTTATTATTCATCAGAATCTTATGCCAACTATGGCTGGGTATATCAGGATAGCACAGACTATTTCTATTACATTCAAGAGAATAAAAACAAACATGGGCTATACCGCATAAAAACAAGCACAATGGAAGAAGAACATTTTTACAAAGATAAATTTATTTCTGTGAATGAAGAGCCAGAAGATAATAATTATTATTCTAGCGATTACTACCTAAAAACTGAATCTGGAAACTATATTTCTCCTTATTATTACAATCAACTTTATTCAACTTCGAATGGAATATGGGCACAACCAAATAGCTACTATGGTTCTTCAAAGCAGTTTATGAAAATCGTTGATAATTATGGAACTTATGTAGGAAAAACTTTTGATTCAGTAGCTCCAATAGGACTTTATACTTATAACGATGCTTTCTATTTCTTAAATGCAATACTTGATTCTTCAGGCAACGAAACAGGAGCACAAAATATATATATGTTTGACACTAATTCCGGAAAATTTGAAAACTTATTTGAAAAAGTTCCTGTAGAGCTAGAAATCATATCTTATTCAGCAGGAAACGGAAAATTGTACTTTAGCGCAGTAAAAGGCATTTCTTTGTTAAACGGAACAATTGATTTGGAAACGAAAGAATTCACTCGACTAGACACTGAAAATAAGCTAACTTCTATAGCCGCTTACTAAAATAAATTACCAAATCAACTAAGGCAATGGCAACAAAAAAGCCTCCAGTGCAAGCTGTTCAAGTTACACTGGAGGTCTCGTTCTTTTTCTGGCATCCAATGGCTTTTATTCACTTGCCATTCCCTGACCTCAATTTATTTTTATAAATTATATTTCAAAGCTTATATTGCGCCTCGAAAAGTGATATTATTACATTGTAATGTTTCCTAATTTTCCACAGGCAAATAGCTTATTTACCCAGGGAAAATAGACTATTTGCCTGTTAGTAGAAAAATCTTTGGATTTTTCCAATCCGTGTGGCAATAAACGCTTATAAAAAAGACTCCAACGCAAACTGTTCAATATATTTTATAGATTTGCATTACAAAAAGAACAGCCCGGATTTTTTGTCCGGGCTGTTCTTTATGCAATCTAAAACCTAGAAAGCTGCAAGTGTTTTTTCAACGCGCTCGCAGGCTTTTTCTTTTCCAAGAATCCATATTGAGCCAATCAGCGGCGGAGAAATGCGGCTTCCTGTAACGGCCATGCGCACAGGCATCATAAAGTCGCCAAGCTTTATTCCAAGCTCCTCGGCATATTTTTTTGCAAGGGCTTCCGCGTCATCGTGGCTCATTCCGAAGATTTCAGAAACAAAAGACTTAGCCTTTTCAAGAACTTCCTTTGTCTTTGCCTCATCAAGCTTCTTTGGAATAATTTCAGAGTTTGCGGGAACAGCAGGCTCTGTAAACATAAAGCGGACCATTTCTGCGGCATCTGTAAGGAAGTGCAAGCGTTCCTTTATAAGCGGCATAAGCTCCAGAAGTTTTTTCTTTACATCTGCGCTCGCCATGTTCATTGAAGAGTCCACGCAAACAGGCTCGCCGTCGCTTCCAAGCGCAACACCGGAATATTCAGGACCTACTTTTGGCTTAGGCTGAGGATTTTCAGGATTTATTTCAAGGGAAGCATCTCCAGTTCCTGTTATAAACGGCAATGTCCACTTGTAAAGCTCCTCATCAGACAAAGCGCGGATATACTGGCCGTTGTACCACTCAAGCTTCTTGTAGTCAAAAACAGCAGGCGCCTTGTTCAAATGCTCAAGCTTAAAGTTCGCGGCAAGCTCATCAAGGCTGTAGATGTCGCGTCCGTCCTCATAAGAGCAGCCCAGAAGAGCCACATAGTTTACAATCGCCTGCGGAAGGTAGCCTCTTGCGCGGAACTCGTTAAGCGAAGTCGAGCCGTGGCGTTTTGAAAGTTTCTTTCCGTCTGAACCATTTACCATTGGCAGGTGGCAGAATTCAGGATGCTCCCAGCCGAACGCCCTGTACATTTGAACATGAAGCGGAGTTGAAGGAATCCATTCCTGGGCGCGCATAACATGGCTTATCTTCATCAAATGGTCGTCAACGATATTCGCAAGGTGATATGTCGGAAATCCATCGCTTTTTAAAAGAACCGGATCAGGGGAAATATCCTCGTTCTTCCATACAATGTCGCCAAGAAGATGATCCGTGAATTTTGTTTCACCTTCAAGAGGAACTTTAAGCCTTATTACGTAAGGTTTTCCGGCGGCAAGATTCGCCTTCACTTCTTCTTCTGTAAGGTGGCGGCAGTTCCTGTCATATCCCGGTGGCATTTTGTTTTCTGTCTGAATCTTTCGGATTCGCTCAAGACGCTCTGAATCGCAGAAGCAATAGTAAGCCTCGCCTTTTTCCACAAGCTCCTGGGCATACTTCTTGTAAAGCTCGAACCTTTCGCTCTGAACATAAGGACCGTACTCGCCGCCCTTGTCGCCGCCTTCGTCCCAGTCGATTCCAAGCCAATCCATTGTGTCGTAAAGATTCTTCACATATTTTTCATCGTATCTTGTGCGGTCTGTATCCTCAAGGCGGAGAATGAATTTTCCGCCCTTAGACCTTGCAAAAAGATAGTTAAAAAGCGCAGTACGCACACCGCCGATATGCTGCAGTCCCGTAGGAGAAGGCGCATAACGAACCCGAACTTCTTTGTTTTCCATAATAAATATAACCTCTATAAAATAGAATAAAAATATTCAAACTAGATACGCAGATTATACCGACTGAAAGAGTTTTACTCAATAACGAACTGAGTGCATAACAGTGCAAACGCATTATTGCGCGATTTTGAACAAGGAAACCGTGTCTGAAAGCCAGTTTTATGCTGAATATTTATAATGCGTTTGCCCTGGAGCGCATAAGCATTCAGCAAGTATAGAAACAGAGCCGCTAGAGATTTTCGGTGCATACACCAACTACTTGATGCTCTCTAAAATAAAATTGATTTAACTGAAAAATCAAATTGAGATACAAGTAAAATCAAGTTAATTTTAAAGTGAAATTAAGTTAAAATCAAAGTGAAATTAAGTTAAAATCAAAATGAAATTAACTTAAAATTAAAATGAAATTAAGTTAAAAACAAAACAAAATTAAGTTAAAATCAAAATGAAATTAACTTAATTTCAAACCGAAATCAACTTAAAACTGAACTAAAATAAACTTAATTTTATAATCAAATTAACTTAATTTTATAATTTCGCAGGCAGTGTATATGGATGCCGGAAGCCTAATGATGAACAGCCGCAAGCACCGCTGGCAAGCACATAAGCACTAAAAAATTCCTGTGGAACTTTATGATTAAGTCTGCTATACTGTCGCCATGAATCTGATTGAGCTTAAAGATATTTCCAAAAACTACAAGATGGACAAAGTTATTGTAAAAGCCGTGGACAAGGCTTCTTTTTCAATAAAGAAAGGTGAATTCGCGGCGATTTCCGGTTCATCCGGCTCAGGAAAGTCCACGCTTCTGAACATAATAGGGCTTATTGACCTTCCAACTTCCGGCTCTTTGCTTTTAAACGGAAACGATATCTACGCGCAAACAAAGCTTTCTGCGGACACAAAGCTTTCTGCCGTATTGGACAAAAAGCTCACAGTTCTTAGAAGAAAAAACCTCGGATTTATTTTTCAGACATTCAATTTAATTCCAGTTTTGAATGTAAGGGAAAATGTGGAGCTTCCGCTTACGCTTGGATCTTCATTTGCGACAGAAACCATGGGCAAGAAAGAGCTTGACGAATGGATTGACTTTCTGATTGAAACAGTCGGACTTTCCGCATGGAAAAACCACAAGCCATCTGAGCTTTCAGGCGGACAAAGGCAAAGGGTGGCAATTGCACGCGCGCTGGCCACAAAGGCTCCGGTGATTCTTGCCGACGAACCTACCGCAAACTTAGACTCAAAAAACGGAGACCAGATTCTTGAGCTTATGAAAACCCTGAACAAAGAGCTTGAAACAACATTTATTTTTTCAACGCACGATGCAAAAATCGTGAACATGGCAGACCACGTTATAAAGATTTCCGACGGAAAAATAATAAGCGCATAAAATAGAAAAGGAGATTTTTATGGATTTTTTTAGATTCCTTGGAAATATTGTATGGTTCATACTCTGCGGATTTATTTCCGGGCTTGCCTGGCTAGCAATTGGCTTGATTTGGTGCATTACAATTATCGGCATTCCAGTGGGAATTCAGTGCCTTAAGCTGTCCTGCGTTTCGTTCTTTCCATTCGGAAAAAATATTTTGCTTGGAACAAAAACAAGCTCACTCTTGCTGAACATTCTTTGGGCTGTCTTTGGCGGTCTTGAGCTTGCGATTGGATATTTGGCGGCAGGAGTTGTTTTGTGCTGCACAATCATCGGAATTCCGCTTGGACTTCAGTGCTTTAAGCTCGTAAAGCTTGCGTTCCTGCCATTCGGCGCAAGGATAGAAATAAAAGTATAAAACGCTATGCAATCTGCTTGCAAGCTGGGATTTTTTTCAAATCTTTTTCCAGTCTGATTTCAGCCTCTCGCAGATCCAGCTCATTCTGCAAATTAAGCCAAAATTTTGAGGTTGTTCCAAAATATTTTGCAAGGCGCAAAGACATTTCTACAGTTATCTTTCGTTTTCCGTGAACTAAATCTAAAACTGTGCTAGACGAAACACCTAAATCTTTTGAAAGTCTATAAGGCGTGATATTTAATGGCTCAAGAAATTCCTCTGTAAGAATTTCTCCTGCGGTTGGCAATTCAAATCTTTCAGACATAGAAAATCTCTATTAATATAATAGCACAATTTTTGACAATTTCACCTTACTCTCTTTCCGGCTTGGTGAACCTGAAGAACTTCGGGGCTTTGTGGTCAATGTGCCACCCGCCATCATAGAAGCCGTTTTCATTGGCGGTGGGGCTTACAAAGATTACTTTCGCAGGATTTTCTGTGTCGTACAAAAAAGTGTTTGAATTCCAGTCTTTTTTCAAAAGCTCCTTGGAAAGTCCTTGCGCAGAAATTTTTTCCTTGGGTGTGTAAAAACTGATTTTATAGCTTCCTTTCTTTAAAAGAAGATGCATTGCCATTCCGCCGCAAAGATAATAGTTACGCTCATAAGGGATTCCTTTATTTGGCTCGCTGACCCAGGAATAGTTCGCCTTGGATTTTGTGTAAGTTACATCTTCGCCGGTTTCCGCGTCTTCGAACTTCAAGTAGCAACGGGTTTCGTTTATCTGCCAGCTGTTTTCGGGTCGGTAGATTATGAGCGACCAGGGATTATGGCGCACTTCATCTTCCGCATAAAGACAGATTCCGTTCAGAAATAAAAGCAGGAAAAGCGCAATGGAAAAAAGTTCAGTTTTCTTTGTTTTCATTTCCTTTTATATTAAGTTTTTTCTGATAAAAAATAAAGAACACAAGATTCAAGACGATTCCAAAGACTGTTGCTGTAGGAGCGGCAAGACCAATCATTGAAAGGCTGGCATCCGGCTGAACAGACATAATGTACGACATCGGAAGACGCACAAGAAACGACTGTGCAAGTCCCTGAATCAGTTGATACAAACATACAGATCCATACGGCAAAACATTCTTAAAAAATAATTACAAATTCATCATTTTCCTGTTGACATTTTTTTTCATAAAATATAATATATCAAACATAAGCAATGCGGCAGTCGTATAACGGCTTATTACCCCAGCCTTCCAAGCTGGAGACGAGGGTTCGACTCCCTTCTGCCGCTCTCGGACCTTAGGTTTTTCTAAGGTCTTTTTTTTTTTTGCCTATTAAACCTTGCTTATTTTTGGAGGAAAGAATGAAAATAGCAGTAGCAGGAACAGGATACGTAGGACTTTCAAACGCAATTTTGCTTTCACAGCACAATGAAGTTTTCGCAACAGATATAATTCAGGCTAAAGTTGACTTAATAAACAGCAAAAAATCTCCAATCGTTGACAAGGAAATTGAAGAATACCTTGCGAATAAAAAACTCAATCTTACGGCCACAACAGACGCAAAACTTGCCTATAATGATGCTGACTTTATCATCATCTCAACTCCAACAAACTACGACCCGGAAAAAAACTACTTTGACACATCTTCTGTTGAAGCGGTTCTAAAGCTTGTAAAAGAAATAAATCCTGAAGCAACAGTTGTAATAAAATCCACAATTCCAGTCGGCTATACTGAAAAAATCCGCGCGGAAATGGGAATAAAGAATCTTCTGTTTTCCCCGGAATTTCTTCGTGAAGGACATGCGCTTTATGACAACCTTTATCCGTCAAGAATCGTTGTAAGCTTTCCAAAAGAACAGCCGGAACTAAAGGAAAAAGCAGAACTGTTCGCATCCCTTTTAAAAGAAGGCGCAATAAAAGAAGACATAAAGATTCTTTATCCAAACTGCACAGAAGCAGAGGCAATCAAGCTTTTTGCAAACACATATCTTGCCTTGAGAGTCGCATATTTCAACGAGCTGGACACTTATGCGGAAGTACGCGGACTGGACACAAAGTCTATTATAGAAGGAATCTGTCTGGATCCAAGAATCGGAGACTTCTACAACAATCCTTCGTTTGGCTACGGCGGTTATTGTCTTCCAAAGGACACAAAGCAGCTTCTTGCAAACTACAAGGATGTTCCACAGAATTTAATCCATGCGATTGTAGATTCAAATTCAACACGCAAGGACTTTATCGCAGACCAGATTATCGCAAAAAAGCCAAAAGTTGTGGGAGTTTTCCGCCTTACAATGAAAGCGAACAGCGACAATTTCCGACAAAGTTCAATTCAGGGAATCATGAAGCGCGTAAAGGCAAAAGGAATTCCTGTAGTTGTTTACGAGCCATCTTATAAGGAAGATAAATTTTTCGGCTCAAAAGTAGTAAAAGACCTCGCGGAATTCAAGAAAGACTGCGATGTAATTATTTCAAACAGAATGTCTCCTGAACTTTCAGACGTAAAGGAAAAAGTCTACACAAGAGATTTGTATTCTCGCGACTAAGGTTTAAAGATGATTTTAATAAACGGAAACTTTCTTTGCAGAAACCTCACAGGAATTGAAAGATTCGCTTGGGAAACTTGCAGGCAGCTCGACTTGATTGTTTCAAAAGAAGACAATATTGCGCTCTATGCCCCTGCGAACGCAAAGTCAGTTCCAGAATACAAAAACATTAAAATCATCGTGTCAAAAAAAAGTATTAAGAGCTTTCCATTTTGGGACATGGGAACTTTTTCTTCGGCCTGCAAAAAATTAAAGGCAACCGGACTTAACTTTTCAAACACTGCTCCGCTTGGAAAAAACTGCGGAATTTCTTTTATACATGACATTTATGCAAAGGATTTTCCACAGGACTTTAAAACATTTAAGGACAAGCTAATCAGGCTTTACTGCCGCCTAAGTTACTGGAACATCGCAAAAAACGCAAAAAAAATCATAACAGTTTCACAGTTCAGCAAAGAGCGGATTCTAAAGGCATACAAAGTTTCACCACAGATAATAGAAATTATTCCGAACGGCTGGGATCACTTTAAGTCAATAGAACCTGACAATTCAATATTTGAAAAGTTTCCCAAGCTTGAAAAAGGCGGATTTTACTTTACACTCGGAAGCCTTTCAAAGCGAAAGAATTTAAAATGGATTGCATCTTACGCAAAAAAAAATCCAGAGGAAAAATTTGCGGTTTCCGGAAAGGCAATATCCGGACTTGTTCCAAAGGAGCTTGAAGACCTGCAGAGCCTTCCAAACGTAACGCTTTTAGGCTATGTAACAGACGGTCATGTAAAATCGCTGATGGAAAACTGCAAGGCGTTTGTTTTTCCTTCTTATTATGAAGGATTTGGAATTCCGCCGCTCGAAGCCCTTTCCTGCAAAGCAAAAATAATAATCTCAAAGTCAGCAAGCCTTCCTGAAATATACGGAAATTCCGCCCATTACATTGAATGGAACAACACGGACTGCAATTTAAACAACCTTCTAAAGGAAAAGACAGAATCCCCGGAACCAATTCTTGAAAAGTACACCTACAAGAATTCCGCGGAAATTCTAAAAAAAATCATAAAAAATTAAAAAAAACGCTAAAGTCAAGCCTCCGTTATGCCGATAATTATATTGAAAAACCATGGCTGTTCAACTTCGTAGAAGACATCAGCCAGGCTATTCAATGTAAAAGATTGCAGATGTAGCCTTGTAATACAGATGTAGTCTTTTACAATTTTAGACCGAAAGGATTTGGTCTTTATAATTCCATGGAGGAAAAATATGGTCATCAACCACAACATGTCCGCAATGTTTTCAAACCGTTCTTTAGGAGTAACCCAGGGTTCACTCACAAAGGACATGGAGAAACTTTCTTCTGGCCAGAAAATCAACCGCGCTGGAGACGACGCTTCAGGACTTGCAGTTTCTGAAAAAATGAGATCTCAGATCCGCGGATTGAACCAGGCTTCAAGAAACGCAGCAAACGGAATCAGCTTCATTCAGACAACTGAAGGATATTTGCAGGAAACTACAGACATCGTTCAGCGCATCCGCGAACTTGCAGTTCAGGCTTCAAACGGAATTTATTCAGATGAAGACAGAATGCAGATTCAGGTTGAAGTAAGCCAGCTCGTAGCAGAAGTAGACCGCATCGCTTCCCAGGCGCAGTTCAACGGTATGAATATGCTCACAGGAAGATTTGCACAGGCTACTGGAGAAAACACTCCTACAGCTTCTATGTGGCTCCACATCGGCGCAAACATGGACCAGCGTATGTCTGTTTTCATCGGAACTATGACAGCTGCTGCTCTCGGAATGAGAGAAATTGGAACTGAAGAAGTTATGACAATTGCGGCTCCAAGTGATGCCAACCGCGCAATCGGAACTCTTGATGAAGCTCTAAAAATCATCAACAAGCAGAGAGCAGACCTTGGCGCATACCAGAACCGCCTTGACTATGCTGTAAAGGGACTTGATATTGCCGCTGAAAATACACAGGCATCTGAATCAAGAATCCGCGATACAGACATGGCTTCTGCGATGGTAGAATTCACCAAGAACCAGGTATTGTCACAGTCTGGAATTGCAATGCTCGCTCAGGCTAACAGCCAGTCACAAAGCGTCTTGTCTTTACTCCAATAGTGTGATATACTGAATACAAAGAGCATGGACTTTTCTATGCTCTTTGCCGTTTGCAGGTTTGATTTACACTTCAACTTTGCTTTCTTTTTGAATCTTTCCCGCAAAAACAGCTGTGCTTTTAGACACGGCTTTGCTTTGTTTTAGAAGCCGATCTTTGAAAATTCTGTTTTCCATGATTGTCTGTAACAGCATAGACGGTTGCTTAAATTTTTTACAAGGGAAATAAAAGCAACGGTTCCTGCTGTACAAGGTCTAAAACTTCTGCCGGGGGCGCAAAAACCAGCAGAAAGCCTTTACAGACGGGCATTTTGCATGATGCATTATGTACGATTCATGGAGGACATTATTATGGTCATTAATCACAACATGAGCTCAATGTTTGCAAACCGCACATTGGGAGTTTCTAATTCCCAGTTGATGGGCAACATTGAAAAACTTAGCTCAGGCGAAAAAATCAACCGCGCTGGAGACGACGCTTCAGGACTTGCAGTATCTGAAAAGATGCGCAGCCAGATCCGCGGACTCAACCAGGCTAACAGAAACATTCAGAACGGAGTTTCTTTCATTCAGGCAACAGAAGGATACTTGCAGGAAACTACAGACATTCTTCAGAGAATCCGCGAGCTTTCAGTTCAGTCTGCAAACGGAATCTACAGCGATGAAGACCGCATGCAGATTCAGGTTGAAGTTTCTCAGCTTGTAGCAGAAGTAGATCGCATTGCTTCACAGGCTCAGTTCAATGGAATGAACCTTCTTACAGGACGTTTTGCAGAGAATTCTGTAACAAACAATGTAATGACATTCCAGGTTGGCGCTAACATGGATCAGAGAGTAACAGCTTTCATTGGAACAATGACAGCACAGGCTCTTGGTCTTAAGGGAACTCAGGGTACTGACGAACAGATAAGCATCTCTACTCCAGATACAGCTAACATGGCTATCGGAGCAATTGACGCAGCTCTTAAATCAGTTTCACGCCAGAGAGCAGACCTTGGCGCATACCAGAACCGCTTTGAAATGGCTTCTAACGGTATCGCCGTTGCAGCAGAAAATATGCAGGGCGCAGAATCAGGAATCCGCGACACTGACATGGCTGCTGAAATGGTTGAATACACAAAGAATTCTATTCTTGCTCAGTCAGGAACAGCAATGCTTGCTCAGGCAAACAGCCAGTCTCAGAACGTATTGGCTTTGCTTCAGTAGTATTAAAAATAACGGCGCAAGCTGTAACCGTGTTTTCTGAATAAGAGAAATCTGGATGTCTTCTTTTAGGCAGCAAGCACGTAAGAGCGAGGAGGGGTGCGCCCCCTTCCCCTCTCTTCTTTTTTATTTTTCAGGAGGAAATGTCCATGAATACAATCAGTATGAATGGTCAGACAATGGCAATGGATGGCCAGAAAGTCTACAACGCTTTCTCTCCGCAAAAAGGAGAAGCAAAGGTTTCTGTAAAAGGAACTTTGCCAAATTCAGCTTCGGAAGTTCTTCAAAACTTTGAGGCGAACCAGGCAGATTTGGAAGCGTCAGTGCAGGAACTTCAGCGTCTTTCTGACATTGTTACAGGACACAAACTGCATTTCAATGTAAATGACGAACTTAACAGAGTTGTTGTAACAGTTGTAGACGCATCAACAAACGAAATTATCCGGGAAATACCGTCAAAAGATATACAGAGAATTCAGGCAAGAATGAAACATGCCATCGGTGTACTTTTTGATGAAATGATTTAATGGCAGACGGACTGAACATACCAGGCGTAAGCGACAAATACAAAACAAATGATCTCGTTGAATCCTTAATGGAAGTCGAACGGATTCCTTTAAAGCGTGAGGAGTCCAATCTTGAGACGTATAAAAAGCAGCAGGACGCCTGGCGTGGAGTCAATCAGAAAATGTCTTCTCTGCGCGACAGTGTAAAAAGCCTCTACTCTTTTGAAAATCCATTCAGCAACAGACTTTCATCTTCTTCGGAAGAATATGCAGTAACAGCAGACGCAGGACGCGAAGCGGAATTCGGTTCATTTAAAATAGAAGTTCTTCAGCCTGCCGCATCAGACAGATTTTTAAGCGAAGAAATAGACAGCGATATGCAAGTAGCTCCGGGAAAATACACTTATTCCGTCGGAGAAAAAAAAATCGACTTTAACTGGAAAGGCGGAAAACTCAATGACTTTGTTACTGCCTTGAACCGCCGCGGAAACGACACGATAAAAGCAAGCCTGATTGGTGTAAGCGCAAATAAAAAATCACTTTTAATTGAAAGTTTAAGGACAGGCGCAGAAAATCGCCTTGTATTTGAAAAACAAGCACTTGACTTTGCAAAAAAAACCGGCATGATTTCCTCTGCAAAATCTGAAACCACAACTTTAAAATATTCTTCACTTTCTGCAAAAACGCCGGAAACAAAAGACGAAATCCACCAGGAAAATATTCCGGCAATCTCAAAAAACAATGTCAAAGCAAGAGGAAACGACATTACAATAGAACCAAGAGGCGGATTTGAACTTGATTTTCCGTCTTTGATAAGAAAAAGCAGCTCTGGAAAAATAGAATTCTCTTTTACAGAAAAAAAAGTTCAGGATATAACAGAAGAAAATGTCCAGCTTCCAAAAGAAAGCCTTGAGCTTCCGGCTCCGCTGAGCGTTACTTATGAAGGAATCAGCGTATTCAACAACCCAAGCGATTCTACACTTCCGCCTGCGCAAGAACAGCAGGAACAAAAATCCAAGCCTGTTGAAATTTCAAGCAGCCAAGTATTTTTTATAAAGGATTCGGACGGAAACGAAAAGCCAGTTGATTCAAAGTATTTTACAAAGGATTCAAACGGAAAAACAAAAGTTTCCGTGAGCCTTTCAGACTTTCCAAACGCACAGTCGCTTGTTGTAAGAAATTCAAATACGGGCAAAGAAATTTCAATGACTGACCCGCTCTGTTTTGACGAAAAAAAATCGCTTGGATTTGAGCCTAAGAACGCAATTTCAACTGCGCAGGACGCAAAGCTAAAATATGAAGGAATTACAATAAGCCGCCCGACAAACGACATTGACGACATAGTTCCAAATGTTACCCTTCACGTCCATGAAAAAACGGAAAAGCCCGCGAACATAAAAATTGAGCCGGACACAGAATCCGCAAAGGATGCGATTATAACTTTTGTGGGCAAATACAATCAGGCAGTTGCAGAAATGAATATTCTTTCTATTAATAAGCCTGAAATTGTTTCCGAGCTTGACTACCTTTCTTCTGATGAGCAGGACAAAGCATACGAGCGTCTTGGAATGTTTCAGGGAGAGTTTACTCTCACAAACGGAAAATCATCCTTGCAGCAGATTGTTTCTTCAAACTACAGATTTTCTGATGACGCGTCCGTTACAATGCTTTCGCAGATTGGTGTTTCTACAAATGCAAGCGGAGGCGCAAGAGGCTACAGTCCTTCTCAGATGCGCGGATATCTTGAAGTTGATGAAAAAAAACTTGACGAAAGCTTAAAGTCAAATTTGAATCAAATAAAAAATTTGTTTGGCTACGATTCTGACGGAGACTTGGTTATTGACGATGGAATCGGATACAAGATTGACAGGCAGCTTACTTCCTGGGTTCAGTCAGGCGGGATAATTTCTTCAAAAACAAATTCGCTTGAAACGCAGATAAAAAATTCAAATTCAAAAATCACACGGCTTCAGACCCAGCTGGACAGAAAAGAAGCTGAACTTAAACGGAAATACGCAAACATGGAAGGCACGCTGAACAGCCTTGAAAGCCAGCAGTCCACAATGCAGAATTTTTCAAATCAAAATAACGGCAGAAACAGATAGGAGAAAATCATGGAACTTTTTGTAAACGGTGAAAAAATAGACATTACGCTTGAAGATGAAAAAACAGTCGGCGAAGTTTTAAAGTCATTTGAAAAAGAAGCAGAAAAAAGCGAGGCCACAACAATCGGCATTTTTCTTAACGGAAAAAAAGTTCTAGCAGATGATTTTGATAATGCCTCAAAAACTCCGATTGAAGAAAATACAAAAATCGAGCTTACAGTTTTAAGCAAACAGGACGTAATCGATTCCCTTGGAAAATCAAAAGACAAATTTTCTTCGCTTGCAAAAAAGCTTCCAGAAGTTCCGGTCGCGCTTCAAGGCGGAAAAGACAAAGAGGCAAACACTGTAATAGCTGAGCTTGCAGAAGCAATTGACGACTTTTGCCACACAGCGGCTTTGAGCGCATTGTTCCCGGAAGTATATTCAAGCATTGTAATAGACGGAAAAAGCGTTACAGAATTTTTTGAAGAGTTTGCGCCGCTTGCAGCGGATTTTGAGCAGTCACTTGAAACAAAAGACACTGTAACTTCAGGAGACTTGTGCGAATACGAAATTGCGCCGCGTCTTGAGCTTATTGCAAAGGCTATAGAGGACAGCCTTAAAAAGTAAATATCATGGACACAGGCTCACCTATTGAAGCACGTATTGCTTCAAGCGGATTCGTATATTTTTTTGTCGCTTTTTTTGTTGTTGCAGCTATAATTCTTGCGGTTTTGTATTTTTTATATTTAAAATACAAGGCGTTTATAAAATCAAAACAATGGATTGAAGCAAACAAGAACAGAAAAACAAAATTTTCAGATGTAAGAAAAATTGCGCATGAGGCAAACCTTGACAGCATAGAAAAAAAACTGTTATGGAGCATCTGCAAAACACATCATGCGCGCAACATTCAGTTTTCTTACCGCTCAGAAAATGAAATGCAAAATCTTTTTAAATCCGAATTTCAAAGAATGAATTTGCAAAATCCGCGGAACGAAGAAAAAATTTCAGTTTTGTTTTCATTAAGGTATAAGCTCGAAAAACTTTACGACAGAAAACATTCCATAACTTCCACAAAATATTTAAGACCCGGACAGCAAATAAGAGTTTTAGATGAAAAACACATTCCGCATGACGCGACAGTTCAAAAGAATACGCCGGAAGGTTTTTATGTAGAAATTTCCGCAGAACTAAAAAATTTTAAGCCAAAGCCTCTTTCAAAGTTTATGATAAATTTTTCTTCTGCAACAGGAATGCTTTACCAATGCGTTGTAATAGCGGCACGCTACGAAGACATTCCAAACGGAAAAGAACTTCTTCTTATAACGCATTCTTCAACGCTAAAACTAATCCAAAAGCGGATGACAAAGCGGCAGGGAACAACCATTGAATGTCTTTTTTCCGCAGTAAAGGAAGTAAAATCCGGACGAAAAACAAAATTTGAAGTTCAGCAAAAAAAGTACACGGGAACATTTATTGATATTTCCGCAGGCGGATGCAAAATTTCATGCGGGCTTCCAATTTCAAAGAATCAGTACATTCAGCTTTACTTTAAGCTTCCTGGAATCATTGAGCATCAGGCGCAAGGTCTTATTATAAAGTCAAAAAAATCCGTGGATGAAAAAACATTTGTGCTGTACATTAAATTTACCGATATTAATATAGCTGCAAGAAATGATATTTATGCTGCGATTTATGATTATTTTTGAGCTTGGAATTTGATTGCATTATGAAAGTTTTAGAAATAAATTCGATACAAAAAGAAGACGGATACATTTACTACATTCATCACTACAAGGCGATTGCAAAAGTAGAAGTTTTGTCTTCAATTATTTCAATACCAATAAGTTTTACTGTAGAAACAAATCCACTTGGAATAAGAACAGTTGAGCTTGATCCGCTTCCGGCTAAGCTTGACTATCCAGTTATTCCTATAACAAAAGCAATCAAGGCTCTTATTGATAAAATGGCGCAGGAAGGGTCTCTTCCGCAAGTTTAATGGCATCGGGTAAAAAATGATTTTCCACACAAAGTCTTCAATTGAAACAATCTCACTGGGAGAAAAAATCGGCTCTCTTTTAAAGCCAGGCGACATTCTTGCAATGACTGGAACTCTCGCAGCCGGAAAAACCACAATAACAAAAGGAATCGCAAAATCCCTTGGAGTAAAAGACAATATAACAAGCCCCACATTCTGCCTCGTAAGTGAATACGAAGGTGAAAAAATGCCTTTATACCACATGGACGTTTATAGACTTGAAGGCGAAGAAGACTTTGTAAACCTGGGTGTTGAAGATATGCTCTACGGAAACGGAGTCTGCATAATTGAATGGAGTGAAAAAGTAAAAAAAGAGCTTCCCCAAAAGTCTATCCTTGTTGAAATAACACCGCAGGAAGACGGAAGCCGTAAAATAAAAATTGAAAACTGGAACAACGGAAAAATCGACTGGAACGAGGAATAAAATGAAAGCTCTTGCAATAGACTGCGCAGTTACAAAACTTTCTGTAGCCGCAAAAAATGAAGGCAACACAATAAAACTTACACTCGATATTGGAATGAAGCAATCTGAAAAGCTTCTTCCTGCAATTGACTATGTAATGAAAGAAGCAGGACTTTCTGCAAAAGATCTTGATTACACGACAGTTACGCTTGGTCCAGGAAGTTTTACAGGACTCAGGCTTGGTCTTAGCGCGCTCAAGGCAATCACTCTTTCAGACAATGTTCCGCTTTATGGAATTCCTTCCTTGGAAGCATACTCTTGGCCTTATAAAAAAGCGATTGAAACAGTTCTTCCTGTAATAGAAGCAAAAGAAGATGAGTTTTTCTATTCATTCTATATACGCGGTGAAAAAATCAGAAACGAAGAAGATTCAGAAATTGAAGAAATCTTAAAACAAATTGACGCGGAAAGTTCTGTTCTTGTTTGCGGGCCTGGAGCAAAAACATTTGTCGAGCGGACAAACGAAATAACACCGCTATATTCCCTTCATTGCTTTTGTCCGGAAAATGACTGCTGCGAAAGTCTCTTTGAAATTGCAGAAAAAATGATTGCGGAAAAGAAAGAACCATTAAAAGACTATGACGGTCCGCTGTATGTAAGAAAAAGCGAAGCTGAAATAGTCCTTGAATCAAAAAACAAAAACTAATATTTTTCTAACAAAAAAAAATCAGCCAAAAAGTTTTCCTAGGCGCTCCATTGAAATCTGCGAGGCAGCGGCTTTGTTTTCCGACTGGATTGCTTCAAAAACTTCCTGCCGGTAAACTTTTACATTGCTAGGAGCTTCCACGCCGATTTTCACTTGATCGCCTTTCACATCTATCAGCGTAATAACAATATCGTCTCCTATACGGATTTTTTGATCTATTTTTCTTGAAAGGATAAGCATTATTTTGCCTCCTTTCGTTTTAATGCTTCAAGAATATTGTGCTTTGTTGTGTACTTTGAGCCGTCAAGAATAGCCTGCATACACTGATGATTTTTCTTGTTAATTATAAGAGGTCCCTGGAAATTCGCAGTTACCGCGCTGCCATCATCAGGAACAGTTACAATTGTAAGAACCATTACATCAGCAGGATCTTTTATGCCGATTTTTAAAAGCTCGTTGTCATCAATTTCAGCTTCATAATCATCTGTAATTAAAAACGGATCTATTAAAAGAAACGCAAGATTTTTTTCCTGAAGTGACTGAAGCCACATAAGCGGCTCATACTCACTGTCCACAAGAGCAAAATCCGTATATTCTTCAAAGCCAAAAAGCCCAGAAGGTATAGAAATCAACCTATCGTTGGAAATTTCAACACAGCCTTTAGTTTTTGTTTCTACCAGCATAAATAATCCTATGAATATTTTTAAATACTAAAATCCTAGCGCATATAATTGAGCAGAGTGCTTGAATACATTTTTCCAGCATTGCTCATTGTTGCCTGGTTGACATATTCCATCATTTTTAAATCTGTTATGGCTTCTGTCAAATCAATATCACCTTCTCTGCTTACAAGCTGACTAACATTCACTTTGTTTGTCTTTGAACGCTCAACATTATTCATTGCACGCTCATAGTCGCTTCCTGACTTTGCAAGGCGAGTTGTAAGATTGTTGATTCCATAGTCAAGAGTTCCAATCACGCGGCTTCCAATTGACTCTTGGTCTCCCTTTAGCATAGAATCACGCAGGGCAATAACAGCGTCAAACAAAGAGCCACCGGAAACTTTTACAGCGGAAGTGTTCACATTGTAAGGCGGAAACTGGCTTGAATCTTCAATCATTCCCATGTCTGCCAATGCGCTGCCAGTTTTATCTTCCATCCAAACCTGATGAGAATCTGTAGTAGAAAGCGAAAGTCCTTGGGAAACAGGATCGATTGAAGCTTTTACCGCAATTCCAGAATTGTTAATTTTTGCAGCAACAGCATAAACATTGTCGCCAGATTTTATAGTAATATCTGCACCGTCAATATTTATAACAGAATCTTCCAGCGCCTGCCAAGATGTCAAATCACGTTGCCCTATAAGATGCTGTGGTTCTGCCCAAAATGTTTTTGTTCCGCTGTTGTCAATCTGAAGATAAGCGTTTTCATCAACTTCGATTTTATTAATTCCGTTGTTTCCCTTGTAATTTACTTTTTCAATAAGAGCCTCATCGGAGCCTGGAATATTTCCCATTACAACATCGAAGGCCGCGCCCTTTGTTCTTGTTCCGGCAAAAAGAGTGTTGCCGTCCGGACCTACAGCATTTGCATTCTGAATCATTTCCTTTAAAAGCTCATTGACTTCAACAGCCATGTTTTTCAAGTCATCTCCAGTATAGGTTCCGTTTGCTCCAGTAATAGCAAGTTCTCTGACACGGTGCATAATCTGCAAATTCTGATTTATATAGCCTTCCCTGACATTCATCTGATCCGCAAGAGTCTGCGCATTTTTTTCAAACTGATTCACACGTCCCAAGTAAGACTGATAACGCACAAGATGTCCAGCCGCAATCGGATCATCACGAAGGCTTCCGATTCTGCTTTGAGTTCCAATCTGGCGGTTCTTTATTGCCTGATTCACTTCCTGTTTTCTAAGCTGGTACTGGGTATCTGTATTATTAAATTGTGAGCTGATTCTATGCATATTCTACCTCGTTTCTAAAATAACTTAAACTCCAAGACGGTTAATCAACGTATCAAGAAGCTCATCCTGCACCGAAATAAATTTTGCAGCAACATTATATCCATGCTGAAACTTTATTATATCGGCAAGCTCTTCATCAATGTTTACACCAGAAATACTGTCGCGCAAATCCCTTAAGTCACCCATTATTTTGTTTTGAGTTGCAAGCTGGTTTTGCGCCTGCTCACCTTTTAACCCAACGTTGGTTATAGTATCAGCAAAATAATCATCAAATGTGCGCTGGCTTCCAATCATTATTTTTGTATTTCTGATTGCAGCCATTTCCACTGCCGCTCTTCCATCGCTAGGCTCTGCGAATCCCTGGGAATTTTTAAATGCGGCTGCCACGCTTGAAACATCATTCTGAATAAGTCCATTTACTTCGATATATGCAGACGGATTCAAAACTGGAGAAACCGCAAACTGCGCTCCTGCAAGAACATCAACCGCATTCGCACGGTTAAAGTCATAAGCATTGTCCGCGCCGCTTCCCTGCAAAATCCCTGAATACCCCGTAAGAAACATTCCAGAATCTTCAACGTGGCGGATAACAAAATCAGGATTTTCCATTCCTTTAGAAGAAGTTGCTTTTAAAACAAGACAACTGTTTCTGTCAAGATAAGCCTTTACCTCTCCGTTGGAATCATTGATTCTGTTAATAACATCTTCAACTGTGTCTGTTGAAAAATAAGCAACATCAATATTTCCACTTGCGCCGTTAATTGTCATTGTTCCAAAAAGACCAATCTGCTCCTGCATCTTAAGCACATTTGTTCCTGTCATGCGGAAAATATACGAAGTGTCTTCCACACCATCGCCATTTCTGTCATAGTTTCCGTTTACGTTTTCCACAAAATCATGCTGAACAAAAAAATCCAAACCTGTTGTATTGTTCTTTCCAATGGCATTCCGGTGAACATCATTCACCAAATCTGCAAAGTTAAGAGCCATTGTATTTAAAGACTGAATTTCTGTGCGGATATCCTTGTCGCGAAGCTCTACCAAAGCTCCGAGTGTTCCGCCATGAAACTCCGCGTCAACCTTTGTATCAGACCACATAAGTTTTCCATAGCCGTTATTGTCAAGCTGGCCAACAGTTTCTATCTGACGCGCAAGGCTTCCTTGGACAATAATCTGCCCGTCTGTATGAACCATAAATTCATCAGGATCTTTTTGAGTAACAGTAACATTAATAAGAGATGAAAGTTTTTCAACAAGCAAATCGCGGCGGTCCATAAGATCATTCGGATTGTCCCCAAGACCTTTGCTCCTTACAATTTCACCGTTTACAGAAGCAATCTGGCGCGAAAGATCATTCACCTGCTTTACAACAGCCTCAATGTCGCCGTTTATCTGGTCTCCAATTCCACGCAGACTTTTGTACTGCTGCTGAATTGAATTTGTCAAAGTCTGTCCGCGCACAACAACAGCAAGACGAGCCGCATCGCTTTCAGGATAAGTAGAAAGTTCCTGCCAGCCCTGCCAGAACTTATCCATGTTTGTTCTTACAGAAACATCATTAGGCTCATTGTAAACAGATTCAATCATTGAATAATATTTGTCGCGTGTTTCCCAGTAAGACTCAACATTCTTCTGCTCAACAATGCGGCTTTCCAAAAGCTCGTCTTTTATTCTGTTTATGCTTTCAACATCGCAGCCCTGTCCTATCTGACCTGGAACCATCGCGCGCTCCAAGTCAGGACGGTAAATAGGCTCAAAGGATTTTACAATGACACGCTGCCTAGAATAGCCTTCTGTATCCGCATTTGAAATATTGTGGCCGGCAGTCTGAATCTGAGTTGAATGAGCCATAAGGCTTCTTTTTCCAATTTCTATTCCTGCAAAAGAATTCGCCATAATTCCACGCTCCTTTTAAATGCTTCTATTTACAACAATGCTCTGTGCATAGTTTTTTCTCATTGTGCCGTTCGGGGAATAAATTTCGTTTCTCTGCTGAGATGCGCATTGATCCATGACTTCCGAAATAAATTTCTTTGTCGCGCTCACATATTTTGCAAGAGCGTCATTTTCAACTTTGCTTCTTGAAAGCTTTGTCTTTACGCGGAGAAAAACATCCTTTACTTCAGGATGAAAATAAATATTTTCTGAAACAGATGCGATTTTTTCACGGAACTTGTCAACCTTGGAAAATTCACTTCCAAGCTCGTTAATATTCAGGACATACTCTTCAAGCCCAGCCCAGCTGCGCTTTACAACACATTCGTGAATTTTATTCTGCTCCATAAGCATAGAATCAAGAATTCGTTCCTGTTCATTAAGCACACTGATCAATTCAATTTCTTTTTCTTCCGCCATAAGTTTTTCCTTCAAAAAGAAAGTTTCTATTTAATTTTCGGAATATAAAGATTTTTGTTTAGAGAAAAATTTAAAAGACTGAATGGCGACTTTTACACTTTTGTGTCATTATCAGGCTTGAGCCGAAAATCCGTTAAAAATCTTCAATAGATTTCTGTGTCGTAGCACAGGAATGACAAGATGCAGAAAATAAAATTATCTTTGGCCGGAAAGCTCAATGTAAATCTGATCTGCAAGTCCCAAAGAAGCGTTTTTGGTAATCGATTCCGCCATATTGTCATACATCATGTCATCGTACATTTTGCGGGCATATTCGTTGTCTTTTCCGGCAAAACATGTTTTTTGAACTGTATTGCGCATTGACGAAAGCATCATTTTGACCATGTAGTTTTCCATTTCCATGGACTGCGCATAAAGCTCGGAAGTCTTGTCAATTACGGGACTTTTTCCGCTTGAAGTTTTTGAATTTGCGGCGAATCCCTGCGGGCGTGCTGACTTGTCAGAATCAGAAGTGAATGCTCCGTAGAATCCCTGAGTGTAGTCCCCATTCAGGCGATGGTTCCTGGCAACTTGGCTTGAAGAAACTCCTGACAAAGATGCTCCTTCAGAAATTCCTAATGCAGTTTTATTTTGCATTTCCTTTACGAGCGAAGAAAACTTTTTTGCTTCATTTTGAAGAA
Organism: Treponema succinifaciens DSM 2489; assembly: GCF_000195275.1. NCBI lineage: Bacteria > Pseudomonadati > Spirochaetota > Spirochaetia > Treponematales > Treponemataceae > Treponema > Treponema succinifaciens. The sequence goes on from NC_015385.1 coordinate 1,503,766, forward strand.
CAGCAGAGTCGATTGCATTGCTTCCGTTAGACAAAGTGCCTGTTATTCCAGTTCCAGAAATTCCGTTTACCGCCATGATTCCACCTTATTTACATTTTCGGCATTTTGGAGTCAGGATTTTACAAGATTTTCTGTGATAAATTATTCAGTAAAAAAAAACTGCGACTGGATTTTTCCAACGCAGGCTGATTTAGGGGTTATCACACCCCCTAAAAACGGCTGAGTCAAGATCTTGAGCGTAAGCGTACCTTGGCCAGACGTATTTCTAGCAATTCAATTTTTAGCGTTTAAGTCCGGCGGCAGTCTGAAGCATATTGTCGCTAGTCTGAATTGCCTTTGAGTTGAACTCATAAGCACGCTGCGCAACAATCATCTGAACCATTTCATTTACAACAGAAACATTGCTCATTTCAAGAAACTTATGCTTTGTAATTCCCATTCCGTCAATTCCAGGACGTCCAGCAATTGGCTCTCCAGAAGCGTTTGTAACTTTGTAAAGATTGTCGCCTGTGTTTTCAAGTCCGACTGCATTCGGAAATCTATAAAGCTCAAGCTGGCCGACTTCAACAGGCTCAAGCTCGCCGTTTACTTTTATGTTTACCCTTCCGCCGTCAGAAATAGAAAGTGTTTCAAGCTGAAAGCCTTCCGGCATGATTATTTCTGGCATTACCCGAAGTCCGTTTGCCGTTACAAGCTGTCCGGTCGAATCAACCTTAAATGAGCCGTCTCTTGTGTATGCCCAACTTCCGTCATACTGCTGAACCCTAAAGAATCCGTCGCCAACAACCGCAACATCTGTGTCAACTCCGGTCGCCTGCAAAGAGCCTTGTGTCATAATGCGCTGTGTTGCTCCAACTTTTACACCGCTTCCCATCTGATGTCCAACAGGAGTTACGGTGTCTTCCGTAGCCGGAGTTCCAGCAAGCTTTACATTCTGATAAAGAAGGTCTTCAAATTCAGCACGGTGCTGTTTAAAACCGGTTGTATTTACGTTAGAAAGGTTGTTTGAGATAGTGTCTATATTCATCTGCTGACCGTTCATTCCTGTAGCGGCATTCCATAAACTTCTTACCATTTTCTAATTCTCCTTATTAGCGGTTTACAGTAACAACTTTAGACCAAAGCGTGTCCATCATGCTGTCTTCTGTCTGAACTGACTTCTGGTTCGCCTCATAAGCGCGGTTTACTTCTATCATCTGAACCATTTCGTTTACAACATTCACGTTGCTTGCTTCTGTATATCCCTGCAAAAGCCGCGGACGTTCATCTCCTTCCGCAATATACGCATCTCCGGAAATTTCATTTGAATTCCAAAGTGAAGAGCCTTGTTTTTTTAGGAAACGCTCGTTTTCAAAGCGTACAACTTTTATTCTGTCAACAAGTTCGTTGTCTTCATTTGTATAAATCATTCCGTCCTGATTCACAAAAAATTTGTCATTAGGAACATGAATCGCTCCGTTTTCGCCAAGAACGGGATAACCTTCCTTTGTCAAAAGAATTCCTTCTTTTCCAAGGTGAAAATTTCCGTTGCGTGTATAGCGTTCACCTGCCGGAGTCTGGACAGTAAAAAACCCCTCTCCCCCCAAAGCCATGTCTGTTTTAGTATCTGTTGATTTAAAAGAGCCTTGACTAAAATCTGTGTAAAGTTCGTTTGTTTCAACTCCAAGTCCGATTGAGCCGATTATAGAAACCGCATCCGCAGAACCGAACGGTGTTTTATACACGCCGTCTGCCACAGTTCTTCTAAGCAAAAGCTCGCTGAATTCCTTGTTTACAGGAATTTCTTTTTTAAAGCCTGTCGTGTCTACATTTGCAAGATTGTTCGAAATTGTGTCCAGCCTGTTCTGCTGAGCATTCATTCCGCTTGCTCCGATATACCAGCCTCTAATCATAACATAACCTCAATTATTTTATCGGAATCCGAATAAAAAAGTTAAGCTAAATCAGTTTGGAGAAAATACCATGCACGCATTTTAAACAAATTTTTTCTTGTTTTTTGAGGAATTGTAGTTTATACTTTATTCATTCTACTTAAACTTTTTACGAGATTATAAAAATGTACAGTCCACGTTTTGCCGCAATGATTTTAATTTTTTTTGCCACGCTAATTTGCTTCGTAATAGCTCTTCTTCTGCTGATTCTGCATAAAAAAAGCTACATGATTGAACACGACAACATAACAGGGCTTCCTGCATACAGCCACTTTGAATTCGATGCAAAAAAGCTTCTGAAAAACGCGCTTCCAAACGAATACATGATTCTTTCTCTCAATGCAGACAATTTTAGAATCATAAACGACACTTACGGAATTCTCTGCGGAAACGAAATTCTAAAGCTTCTTGGAAAACATTTTGCCTCCCAATGCGGAAAAAACGAATTCGTGTGCCGTTTTTATGCAGACAACTTTGTTTTCCTTATAAAAAACATGGAATTTTTCTGGGACATAGAAGAACGTGTCTACAACATGACAAACGTAGACAATATCGTAAAAAAATATCTTCCTCCAAAATACCAGTTTACATTCAGCGCAAGCATTTACCGCATAGAAAATCCGCTGGACGACATAGAATCCATGATAAGCAAGGCTAATCTGGCTCAAAAACTCTACAAAAATCATTTTGCAACCCATAGAGTAATCGAATATACAAGCGAGCTTAAAGAGTCCTACAGTTGGAACAGAGAAATTACGCTTTCTATGGAGGAAGCCTTTGAAAACAAGGAATTTGAAGTTTTTTACCAGCCAAAGTTCAAGTTTGAGGACGAAACTATAATCGGAGCTGAAGCTCTTATAAGATGGAACAATCCGCGCAAAGGTTTTCTTCCACCTGCAAAATTCATACCGCTTTTTGAAGACAACGGCTTTATAGAAAAAATCGACAAATTTGTGCTTAACAATGTCTGCAATTTTCTTGAAGAATGGAATAAAACCAAGGAAAGCAAAAGCAATCCGCTTACAATTTCCTTCAATCTAAGCCGCTACAATATTTACAACCCGAATTTAATAAGCGACCTGAAGCAAATTTCACGCAGCTACGACATCGGCGACAACAAAATAGAAGTCGAGCTTACAGAAAGAATCATGGTAGACAATCCGAACCGCCTTATAAAAATAATGGACGAAATAAAAAAGGCAGGATTTTCCGTTTCTGTAGATGATTTTGGCGCAGGATATTCTTCACTGAACCTTTTAAAGAATATGCCGGCTGACGTAATAAAGCTGGACAAGGACTTTCTTTCGTCCCAAGAAGAAAACAAAAACCAAAAAGAAAGAATCATAATAACTTCTGTAATTGAAATGGCGAAAAAGCTCAACATAACAACGGTTGCCGAAGGAGTCGAAACAAAAGACCAGTGCGAAATGCTGAAAACAAGCGGCTGCGACATCGCACAAGGATTCTACTACGCCAAGCCAATGCAGGAAAAACTGTTCAAGGAATTCCTCGGAATGAAAGAAAAGCAGTCCGTTTAGATTTTTTTCAGAAAACTGATAAAAAATGATTTTTTTAGAAGTTTCGTATAATAAAATCAAGATATTTTGTTGCAAAATTCAGAAAGTGTTTTATAATATTGAAAGAACATTTCAAAAAATTTGGGCATAAATCTCAAGTTTTACCAAGCGGAGGAATTTAATAATATGGCTTTGAAAAACAAAGAAGAACCAAGAGTTCTTGCAATCATCTTGGGCGGAGGAAAAGGAACAAGGCTCTACCCTCTTACAAAAGAAAGATCCAAACCAGCGGTTCCTTTCGGCGGAAAATATAGAATTGTTGATATTCCTATTTCAAACTGCATCAACTCTGGCTACAAAAAAATCTATCTTTTAACACAGTTCAACTCTGCGTCGCTCCACCTTCACATAAACAATTCCTACAATTTTGACCGCTTTTCAGACGGATTTGTAGAAATTCTTGCGGCGGAACAGACTCTTGAACATTCAGGCTGGTATGAAGGAACAGCAGATGCAGTGCGTAAAAATTTCGGACATTTTAGAGTTCAGCGTCCGACACATTACATAATTCTTTCAGGCGACCAGCTTTACAAGATGAACCTCAAGGATTTTATGAACAAGCATATTGAAAGCGGCGCGGAAATCACAATTGCGGCAAAAGCAGTAAACCGCCGTGATGCTTCTGGATTCGGAATCATGCAGGTTGACGACGCAAACCGCATTACAGCTTTCATGGAAAAACCGGCTGCGGATATGAACATTGACGCATGGAAAATTCCAGAAAAATCAAGAGGAGATCTTCCCGCAAGCCTTGAATATCTTGCTTCTATGGGAATTTACATTTTCAATGCTTCAACAATGGAAGAGCTTTTGAATAATGACAAGACTGACTTTGGAAAAGAAATTATTCCAATGGCAATAAAGTCAAAGCAAGTCAACAGCTACATTTTCAACGACTACTGGGAAGACATCGGAACAATCCGCTCATTCTATGAAGCCACATTGGATCTTACGAATCCTGTTCCAAATTTCAACCTTTACGAAGAAGACAAGCCGATTTACACACAGATGCGCAATCTTCCACCAAGCAAAATCAACAACGCAAACATGACTGCGACACTTGCAAGCGAAGGCTGCGTAATCGAATATTCGCGCCTGCAAAAATCTGTAATAGGAATCCGCTCAATAATCAACGAAGGGTGCGACTTGAACGGCGTTGTAATGATGGGAGCTGACTTCTACGAAAGCGAAGATGACAAGGCTGAAAACAAAAAGAAGAAAATTCCAGATCTTGGAATCGGAAAGAACTGCAAAATAAACAAAGCAATCATTGATAAAAACGCCCACATTGGAAACAACTGCTGCATAAACATCAACGGAAAAACCTATGAAGATGGAGATCACGGTTTGTTCTATAGTTCAGACGGAATCATTGTTATCAGAAAAGGCGCGGTTATTCCAGATGGAACAGTAATTTAAAAAAGAGACTGCTCAATAAGCTAAAACTGTCATTGTCGTACTTGATACTGCGATGTTTCTTAAAGAAACTCGGTTAACAATCTCTAGACACAGATTTCCGGGTCAAGCCCGAAAATGACAGAAAAGACACTTTTAAGACAGCCCAATTTTATATTGCACGGGATTTTATAAAGGAAGTGCCAAACTGCACATAAATATCTTTATAAAACCGTGCTTTTTTTTATTCTTCAGACAAACCGCCAGGATTCATCGATGCAAGGAAAGCTTCGTTGTCCTTTGTCTTTCGCATCTTGTCGCGGATAAGCTCAAGCATATCGGCATCATCCATAGGATTTAGAACCTTGCGAAGAATCCACATACGCTGAAGTTCTGCTTCCGAAAGCAAAAGCTCTTCTTTTCTTGTGCCGGATTTTTTAATATTAATCGCCGGGAACAATCTGCGCTCTGCAAGTTTTCTGTCAAGATCGATTTCGCTGTTGCCAGTTCCCTTGAATTCTTCAAAAATAACCTCATCCATGCGGCTTCCTGTTTCAATAAGAGAAGTTGAAATTATTGTAAGAGAACCTCCCTCTTCCACATTTCTAGCCGCGCCAAAAAATCTCTTTGGTTTATGAAGCGCATTTGAATCAACACCGCCGGAAAGAACTTTTCCAGAAGTCGGAACAGTCTGGTTGTATGCGCGTGCAAGACGAGTTATAGAATCAAGAAAAATAACAACATCGCGCTTATGCTCAACAAGACGCTTTGCCTTTTCCAAAACCATTTCCGCAACCTGAACATGACGAGTCGCCTGCTCATCAAAAGTTGAAGAAATAACTTCCGCATGAATAGAACGCTCCATTTCTGTAACTTCTTCCGGACGTTCGTCAATAAGAAGCACAATCAAATAAACTTCCGGATTATTTACAGTTATGGCATTTGCAATTTTCTGCATCAGTGTTGTTTTTCCGGCCTTTGGAGGAGCAACAATCAAAAGACGCTGGCCTTTTCCAATCGGAACAAAAAGATCAACAATGCGGGTGCTAAGTTCTGTTGAAACTGTTTCAAGACGGAGTTTTTCGTTAGGATAAAGCGGCGTAAGGTTTTCAAAAGGAACACGAGTCTGCGCAACGTAAGGATCCTCAAAATTCACAGTCTCAATGCGCAAAAGTGCAAAGAATTTTTCACCTTCCTTTGGGCTTCTTGTCTGACCGTAAATCGTATCTCCAGTTTTTAAGTTGAACAAGCGGATTTGGCTTGGCGAAATATAAATGTCATCAGGTCCGGGAAGATAAGAGTTCTGCGGACTTCTAAGAAAGCCATAACCGTCAGGAAGAATTTCCAAAGCGCCTGAAGCAAAAATAATTCCGCCGTGTTCCGTATGCGCGCGTAAAATAGAAAAAATCAAATCCTGTTTTTTCATAGGAGCCATTTCATCAGCAGAAATTCCGTACTGAACGCCGAGTTCTCTAAGTTCCGGCATACTTTTTTTTGTAAGGTCATTAATTAAAAGCCGCGGTTTTGACTCATATTCTTCTGGATTTTCAATTTTTTGGGCAGCCTGAACAGCCTCTAGCCTAGCCTGAAGATTTTTTTCATAGTTGGTATTGTTATAACGGTTATTGTTGTAACGGCGGTTTCCATAGCGGTTGTTGCCATTCCATCTTCTATTGTCATAACGTTGGCGGGGCACATAATGCTCTTCATGCGCCGAATCAGAATTTGACTCTGAAGATTCATGGTGGGACTGAGTTTGCGGCTCAGATAAAGATTCAGAAGTCGCAGAATCATTTTCCTGTGGCTCAGAAGAAGATTCCTCAGAATTGTCCGGCACTACACTTTCTTGTTCAGCTGCTTTTTTTACTATCCGCCGCCTTCTTACCTTAGGAGGATTTTTTACCTCGTCTGATTCTGTAGATTCAGGATTTTCATTTCCTTCCAACTGGCTTGCGGCTTCTTCTGTCTGAATTTCCGCTGCTTCATCTGAATTACGGCGTTTTATAATTGCCATAGATTACTCCAAAATAGGCATCCCAAAAGAAATGGCATGTCGTTTTTATATGCAAGAACTGCAATAAGTTTTATGATTTTTAATTTCAAAAAAAGCCAGAATAAAAACTTCCAGCATATTTTATAAAAAACCCAGCACAAGGGCATTTTTTTGATAAATTTTCGGAAAAATAAAAGAACTAAAATTACTAATAAAACAGTTTTATTTTAATCTTACTACTGCATTTTTGTCAATAAAAATTAATTTTTAAAACTACCTAGCTTCATTCGACTGCATAATAAGTGAATTTTTATATTCTTCCGAAGCAACAGAAAAAATATCAGAGGCAGGAATTTCATCAATCATGGAAATTTTACCTTCAAATTCCACACCGTCAGAAATACGAAGCCTTGCCGCCTTTAAATCTCCATGAACCTTGCTTCCATCGCAAAGCTCTATGCGGTCTTTTGCCTCTATATCTCCTGTTATTTTTCCTGAAACAACAATTGAATTTGCGCTCATCTTGTCAACATCGCAAACCGCAGTTTTTTCAATTTCAAGATCGCCAGATGCGTTTATTGTTCCATGAAATTTGCCAGTAATAACAAGATTGTCTGAAAATTCCAGCACACCGTCAAATTCAGTTTCCTGTCCGAATACTGTTAAATTTCCAGCGGAAAATCCTGACATCAGCACACCTCTTGAATCTTAAAAATGGAAAAGAATTTAATTCTGCTCATTGGAAACTTCGCTCACAGGCAAATCCCATAAAGCTTTTTTTAATTCCTGACCAGAACGGAAAGCGACAACATAATGAGGAGCAACAGAAAGCTGCTGTCCTGTTTTTGGATTACGGGCATTTTGCCTTCCTTTGCGAAGCCGCGCCTCAAATGTTCCAAAACCGCGCAATTCAATTGTATTACCATCTTTTAGAACCTCTTTCATCTGATCGAAAAGATTTTCCATGATGGTCTGAACTGCAAGCTTTTCGTATTTTGTATTTTGATAAACAGCTTCCAGCAAATCGTTTTTTGTAACTTTTTTTGAAGACATTCCAATACCACAAACAAAAGGATGCTGTTTTTTAACAACATCCTTCAAAGTTTATTTTGCAGCTGCAAAAGTTACATTGTAAAGAACAGCCATACGGCTCTTTTTGCGTGCGCAAGCATTGAGTTTTATTACACCCTTGCGGTATGCATTATCAAGTTCTGAGTGAAGAACCTTTAGTTTTTCCTGAGCAAGAGGCTGATCCTTTTTAAGGATAGCTTCCATGTATTTCTTCAAGCTTGTATGTACTCTAGACTTAACTGCCTTGTTGCGCATTCTGCGAACTTCGCTCTGTGCGTGTCTTTTTTCTGCAGATGTTTTCTTTACTGACACAGGATACCTCCGAATAAATTCCTATGAAAATACCGTCTACGGCTTTGATTTTTATTTAAAATCTTTAGGTCTGCGCTCAATGCGTTTGCATTTCTGGCATTCCGCAAGATTCTTGAGTTTTCCGTTCTCAAAAAAAGTCTTCATTACAATTTCACCGCCGCAATCTGGGCAAATAAATTTCTGTGTTGCAACAGTTGTACGAGAGTTCTTACTGGCTCCGGCCATCGTCTTCCTCCATAGTAGATTTGCAGCTTTCCATAAAACCGAAAGCTTTTTAAATTTGAAAGAAACAGCGGCGATTCAAAATGGATGAACCTTAGAAACAACCACAGATTTCTTTATATGTTCTAGAAATATACACAATTTAACATTCGTGTGTCAAGAACAGAATAGCAATTCTAAGCAAAATAAAACTACAAATATCCAAATTCTCAGCATAAAATCACTGAAAAACTCAAAATTACACAACAGAAGAAGCAACAGGAAGTTTTCTCCATTCTTCAAGCTGACTCTTTATAAGCTCTCGGGATTCCTCAAGGATTCGCTTTTCCTCTTCCTTTGTTTCAGGGAAAGGATAAACTTTTAGAACTTTTACGCGGTACGAGCCTTTGTGAAGATTCCTAAAAAGAGAATTAAGCCTTGAAATCTGCCAGCCGCCGTCAAGAGCGCAAACTGCAACAGGAAGCTTAGTGCCTTCAACGAGCCGCCTGAATCCAGCCGCATAAAACTGACCTACATTTCCGTCGCGGGTTCTTGTTCCTTCTGGGAAAATTACAGGAATCTGTTTTTTTTGCAAAACACGGGAAGCAAAGCTGTCTATAGAAGACATTGCAACTGAAGGGCTTCCGTGGCGAGGAATCATGCAGTGTCCTTGGGTTTTAAGCATTTTTCCGACCATAGGAACCGAGCCAAGAGTGTCTTTTGCAACAAACCGCGTTTTTTTTCCGCCGAAGTATTTTAGATAAGCAACAATGTCAAAAAGGCTCTGGTGGTTGGAAATCACAACAAACTGTTCTGGAAGCAATTTCAAATTTTCCTTATCACCAAGAAACTGAAATTTTCTATACAATTTTAAAATTGCAAAAACAACTCTTGCACACTGGCAAGTTATGTAATCAGACCAAAAGAGAGCTGTTTTCCTGCTGAAAGGATAAACAAGGCAAAGCATAAACGTAGGAAAAGCAACCTCTCCAAGGCAAAACAAAAGTGTAATAAATCCAAGCATGGTCTGATTATAGCAAGGCTTTTTTTATTATTCAACAAGGAGCAAGTTAACGTCGTCCATTACAAGCCAAGCTCCGTTAGCACCTGACGTAGCGTCAAATTCAGCTTTTATTAGCGCGCTTACAGTTATTGACTCAGTTGAATCGTCAAGTTCAATTACAGGAAGCTCCGCCTTAAAGAATTTTTTCCAAGTATTTGGAATTGTAACATCGCAAGTGAATTCAGTTTTGGTTCCGTCTTTTTTACGGACAACAGCCTTGAAAACTGTTCCGCTAGGATTTTTTATTCCAGTTCCTTCAAAATATGCAAAGCACTTGTATTTTCCGGCTGAGAATTCTTTTACAGTCTGGGAAACCGTGAATTCAAAGTCGTCTTTTTCCCATGCTGTAAAGTAGCATACGCCTTCTTTTGCATTCTGATTGTTCTTGTCAACCTTTGGAGTTCCTTTTCCAAGCGGATTTTCAACAGTCCAGCCAGTAAGATCACCGCTTTCAAAGCTCCCGTTTACAAGGAAATTGCTTGCAGTAACATTTACAGTGCATTCAGCATTTCCGCCTTTTTTAAGCTTACCAGGAATTTTGTATTCACCAAAGTCAGGCTTTCCAGTTACGTTTTTTTTGGCAGCTGCGTCCCATTCAACAGGCTCATCCTTTACAGAGCCGTCATTGTAAACAACTTTTACGGTTTTTGGCAATTCTTCCTGTTTTCCGTAGGCGAATTCAACATGCGGATTTTCTACGCGGATTACATTCAGCTTGCCTTTTGAACCTGTGCGCGCATATTTGAACACATTAATTGAATCAAGGCATTTTCCGTCAAAATCAAAGAAAGCCTGATTATCCCAAGTTCCGCCGTTTCTTGCAGATCGAACTTCCTTGTCGTATTCAGCAGCATAAGAAGAAGCCCAGCCACAGCCGTATTTTTCCCATGCTTTGAAATTTTCTTCAAGAACAGACTGGGCATTCGGAGCTTCAGGCTTATAATGGCGGACAGGAATCCATGCCGGCTCCCAATAGAACACGCCAACGCCTTTTTTTACAGAAGCAACTGCCGCAATTACGTCCCGAACCGCAACAGCCTGACCTTCAACAGAGAACGGATAGTCAAATTCCTGCTCAGAAGACATTCCGGACACAACGTTTCCGAATCCATCGCCATCATCATTTGTAAACGGATATGAAGTTTCCGCGACCATGACTTTTTTATTGTAAATATTTGAAAGTTTTTTCAGAGTGACAGAAAGTTTTCCAGCTTCTCCGTGCCAGAAAGGATAATATGAAGTCGCAAAAATATCGTAGTCAACATTGAATTTTTCAAGCAGCCCCGCCCTTTTTTCCAAATATCCTTCAGAAAGCGGATCTGTGTAATGAACCACAATCTGAATGTTTTTGTCGAAATTTCTTACAGCCTTACAGCCTTCTCCTACCAAGCCCAAAACTTTGTCATCGTACATCTCGCCGCACATTCCATTGTTGATTTCGTTTCCAACCTGAACCATTGTAACTTTTACGCCGGCAGATTTAAGTTTTTCCAAACTTTCAGTTGTATATTTTGACAATGCGGCTTCTTTTTCATCAAATGTCATGTTTTTCCAGGCTTTTGGAACTGACTGTTTGTTCGGATCAGCCCAGAAATCCGAGTAATGGAAATCAATCAAAACACCAAGACCTGCATCAGTGGCTCTTTTTCCGATTTTCACAGCAGTTTCAATATCGTTGTTTCCGCCGCCGTAGCCGTTTCCGTTAGCATCAAAAGGATTATTCCATACACGGATTCTAACGCAATTCGCGCCGCCCATTTTTAGAAGCTCAAGCAAATCAGCCTTTTTTCCGTTCGCATCATAAAAAGCACCTCCGGCATTTTCCACGGAAATCATGGACGAAACATCAACTCCCATAATAAAATCATCAGCAATATTTTCAACAGGAAGAACTGTTATATTTGCCGAACCTGTTTTTTTTGTAGAAATTCCACAGGCCGCAAGCGAAAGAACTGAAGCACAAGCAACTGCCGCTCCAAGGCGTTTTCTAAAAACCTTCATAAAACCTCCAATTTTTTATACAAGTTATCAACACGAGTTGACTTTATTATATATCACCTTTTTTCAGAAAGCAAACATTTTCTTTTATTTAAAACAAAAAAAAAGCGGAAAATCCACAAATGGGACTTCCGCCTTTATTTTACTTGAAAAGCAAATTATCTTTTTCTTACAAATGCGTCCTTGAATCCTGCATTCTTGAACTTTGCAAGAACCGCACCGTATTCGTCCACAGAAAGAGGTCCGACAAGAACACGGTAATTTTTTCCAGCAGGAATGAGCGAAACAGGATATTTTGAATACTTAACAAGAATATTCTCAATATTCTTAATGTTTCCCATTGTTGCAATCTGAATATAGTAGCAGTTGCTTGCAAGGGCGCTTTCAGAAGAAACCACATAATCCTGAATACTTACAGGATATTCAGTCTGCAAAGGTTCTGGCTCACTCTTTTTTTCCTCTGTAACAGATTCAACTGGAACAATTTCAATTGGCTCGTTTTCTATAGAAGCATCTACAGGAGACTCAGGAGATTCCGGCTCGGAAGGAACAAGAACAATCGGAGCATAATCACTGCTTTCGCTTTCTCCGCTAGACTGAGCTTCCGGCTCTGCATTTGGTTCTGCAACAACTTCCTCTGGCTCTGAAACTTCTTCCATCTGATTTTCTTCCGCAGCGGAATCCTCTTCAATCGGAGATGGCTCTTCTACAGTTACAGCTTCCTCTTCGGTTTCATCTTCGGTAGGAGTTTCCGGCTCTTCTTCCTGCGGCTCTTCCACAATAACAAGCTCCGCATTTTCTTCTTCCGGTAAATCTTCCGTTTCTTCTTCGATTGGATCCGGCTCTTCAACTGTTACAGCTTCCACTTCGCTTTCTTCCGCTGGGGACGGCTGTTCAACAGCTTCTTTTGATTCAAGTAATCCGTCTTCTACGCTTTCATAGTCCTCGTAAGGCTCTTCTGGAACTTCGCATTCTTCTGTTGGAGCAGGAGCTTCAACAATTACAGGCTCTGTTTCTTCTTCAACGGAAGGCTCGTCATCAGCAGAAACTTCTTCTTCAACTGGCTCAGCAGAAAGCTTTTCCTCATCTGAAAAATCAGTTTCATCTTCGGAATCGATTTCATCCACCGGAGTTTCAGCCTCATCTTCTACAGCCGCAACCTCCGCATCTTCTTCCTCGGCGTTGTCTTCCGTGTCCGCAATCAAAGGAACTCCGGCAACCGCAACAGGAGCAGCAGGTTCCACGGAAACAGCAGCATTTTCAGCAGGCTGACTAGCGGCTTCTGGCCCGGCTTGAACAGCAGGCTCGGCTGAAACATCTGATACTGGCTCTTCTTTTGCAGCTGGCAAAGTTTTTTCATCAAGAACCGCGTTTCCTGAAACTGTCTCGTCAAAATATCCTGAGCGCGGGGCAAGCTTTACCTTTACGCCTGAGTTCCGCTCTATTCCAAGGCTCTTTGCGGATTCTTCCGAAATGAGAATGGCAATTCCGCCCGAAGCGTCCAAAGTGCCAAGGTTCAAAATCTGCAAAGTGATTCCAGTGTTCGGATTTGTAATTGAAACACTGTCTCCCGGAAGATAACCGGCAGCCTTTCCGAAATATCCGGCCGGAAGCTCATCCTTGCCGGCAACCTCAATAACGCCTTCAACCGACGCGCTTGAGTCGGCAAAAATAAAAACGGAAATCAACAAAAATAAAATTCCAGATAAAAACTTTTTCATACGTCCCCTACCTACGGATGATTTTATATATATCGTCTGCTATTCCAAAAGCAAAATCGGAAAGTCCCTTGCGCTTGTCCTCGAACTGGCTTGAAGCAGGAGGAATTTTTTTTCCGCTGCCAAGAACCGCTCCCGAGCCGACATTCAGAACTTTATATGAAAGGCTTGAAAGATTCGCAAGAAGATCTGCGTCGGGATTTGTTGAATTTGAAGAGCTGAAATCTGCTGTAAGCTCCACAAAATAATCAACGCCGCCTTCCCAAGCCTCCTGTCTGGATTTTTCAAAAAAAGAAGCGTCATTTTCCACACTGTCAGAAGCAATGGCCGGTGAATTTGAAATTATGATTCCCTTTCCAAAGAAAAAGTCGAACAAGCCTTCCTCAATAACGTAGGAAGAGCTTCTAATTTCCGAATCCCCGTGCTGGACAATCTGAAAAGCGACAGAAACTGCATTGGCACAGAAAACCGCGCAGCCCACGATGAACAGCAGAGCCAGCCTCTTGAATCTCATAGGAAAACCTCTTTTTTCTAACTAAAAAGCGCAAACGGCACTCTCAATTATTCATCGGCTTTTTTAGGCCTGAGTTTAGGTATTTTTAAGGCTGAAAAGATTTTGCAGGCAAGAATGAAAGGAAAAACAAAAGATGATTTTATGCAGAAAAAAAGAATTTTATGCAAGAAAATGAATAAAAACTCTGGAATATTTCAATTTCCAGAAAGCAACTGTCATTGCCTGGGGAACATCCGGCAATCTCTTGGAAAAACTAGCTTTCAAGACGCTTTTTGCAGATAAAGTAGGCAGGAATAAGAAAACTGTCTGCAAGAATCCAGGCGGCAGGAGAAGCAAAGCAGGCGGCGGTATAGCCGAACACAGGCACAAAAACAAGCCCGAACACACCACGCCCGACAAGTTCAAAAAGCCCTGCAAAGACCGCAAGCTGGCTGAATCCCATTCCCTGAATCATAAAGCGCACAATATTCACCAGGGCAAGCGGAAAGTAAAACGAGCTGTTAACCACAAGGAATTTGTAGATATTGCCAAGGATTTCCTCATTGCCTGAATCAATGAACAGAAGCCCCAAATTCCGCCCGAAAACAAGCATAATTACAAATGCAAGAAACGCATAGGCAAGCCCAAGGAACGAGCAGCTGAATATACCGGGATTAAGACGAGAAAACTTGTGCGCACCGGTGTTCTGCCCGCCATAAGTCGCCATAGTTGTTCCCATGGCATCGAACGGACAGCAGAAGAACATCGTAATCTTGCTTGCCGCAGCTACAGAAGCAACCGCCACAGAGCCAAGGCTGTTTACGGCAGTCTGAAGAACAACGCTTCCAATCGCGGTAATAGAATACTGCAATCCCATAGGAAGCCCCATGGAAAGCAGAACTTGCACATGATGGCTGTTTATCTTCCAGTCTTCCTTGGAAAGATGAAGAATCGGATAGTTTTTTAGAATATAAAACAGGCAGGCAACACTTGAGACCGCCTGGGAAATAACAGTCGCAAGGGCAGCTCCTTCCACTCCGGAATTCAGCGCGAGGATAAAAAACAAGTCCAGGGCAATATTCAGTACGGAAGAAACAACAAGAAAAATAAGAGGAGTCTTGCTGTCTCCAAGGGAGCGGATTACAGCGGCAAGCAGATTGTAAGCAAGTGAAGCAGGAATTCCGGCAAGAATTATAACAAGATAGCCGTAAGAGCCGTTAAAGATGTCTGATGGGGTTTTCATAAGGACAAGAAGAGGCTTGCAGAAAACAACCGTAACAGTCGTAACAAGAACAGCAATTACAGCGGTCAGCTTAACTCCGCCAGCGATAAACTTGCGCATGGAATCATAGTCCTTTGCCCCGAATTTCTGCGAAACCGGAATAGCAAAGCCGTTGCAGATTCCCATGCAGCCTCCGATAATCAGAAAGCAGACCGCTCCCGTAGAGCCAACCGAAGCCAGCGCGGAAACTCCAAGGAATTTGCCCACAATCACCGTGTCCGCAAGATTGTAGAACTGCTGGAACAAATATCCAAAGAAAACTGGAACCGAAAATCCTAAAATCAGCCGCATAGGGCTTCCTGTTGTCAAATCCTTTGTCATTTGAAATAGATATATGAATTTTCAAAACTTTTGTCAAATGAAAAATGCATCATTCTGTGCAACTTGTTGAGCAAAAAAGCCCCAGGCAGGACAATACCTAGGGCTGAATAAAAAATATTATAAATTATTTATACTGAAAAAAGTAAAAATTAAGACATTTTTAATGAGTTATCAACACAAACACTACTCGCAGCTGAACGTATGCCCCTGCACTTTCTTAACAAACTCGTAGTCGATTGTGCGACGCAAGCCTTCCTAAAGCTCAACAGGAGCAACAAAGCCTGTCTCTGGAACTTTTGACGACTTGAAGTAAGTATTCGTGCAAACAAGTTTGCTTACAGAACTTTTTTACGCGGATTGAGTTGAAAATTTCTACTTCAAAAATTTCAGAAATCCTCTTACAGCATAATGCATAAAATATTCTATAGATTTTCTAAATGGCAATTTTTGTTCTTTTCATAATATATTCCAATGCCACTGCATTGTTTTTAATTTGTTTGCAGAAACTGATTTTTTTTGAATTCTATAAAATGCCTCGTATGTATTTGTATTTATAGCATAACAGCCTTGAACCAAGATCCGCTTCTAAAAAAGGCTGTCTTTAACTATGCAGAACAAGCTTCTGCGTTTATTTTGCAGGCTGCTTCTGAACTTCTTCGTAGCAAAGTCCCACAACACGCACGCCGTTCATAAAATCAATCTGTATATTCAAACGTTTGTTGCGTCGGTTCACGGCTATCACATTTCCGGAAAAATCTTTGAACGGCCCGTCCGTTATAATAACCCTGTCTCCCGCATCAAACTTAACAGGAACAATTCCCACAGTGCTTCCAAACCTCAGTATAGAGCTCACAATCTCCAAGTCGCCCTTTACAAGAGGACTGACAGAACTATTTGAGGGTAAAAAACGTAAAAAATATTTTTCCCCAGAAAGAACATAAAGCTTTGATGCTTCACATTCTTCCGTTTCAAGAAAAACATATCCGGAAAAAAAGCATCAAAATATTCTTTCCCGTTTTTAAGCCTCATCTGCTTGCGCAGAATATGGATAAATCCTTGAAAAGCGCAATTATTTCCATATAACCAGCGGAAGAACGTTTTCCTTGAATTTTTCCTCCAGTCCGGTCTTTACCGATATGCAATAAAGGCTCATGACACAGAAAATTCCTCATAAGCATTCTGTCTTGCAAGTTCACATTCAAATCTTGTGTTTCTGTCTGCCGCAAAAACATCAAACAGCTCCTCTTCTTTTTTTAATGATTTGATAAAAGAAGCCGTGTAAAAGCCACTCCCATCTTCCAAAAGCAAAGGTTTCTTACCAGTCTTGCGTCCACAGAAGAAAGCAGTGCCGTTTGTTTTTTCAAGCACATCTTCACATAAAAATCTGCCGGCCGCAATGTTACGCAAAGCATCATTTTCAACATCTGAATCCTGCACAAAAAATTCTTCCTGCACAGTATCTTTGTAATCCTCCAAAACCAAGCTTCCACAAGAATCAAAAAAAAACTGCCGTATGAAGTGCGTTTTCTTCTATATATTGCAGTTTTATTTCATCCCCGCAAAAGATGAAACCGTTTTCAGTACGGACATCATCTTTGTTTCCGCAGAAATAAAAAACAAGGCTCCTCAGCTTAACGTCTGAAACACGGCGCAAAAGGAATTTCAAGGAATCCAGGTCAACTCCTTCTGGAATAATCATGATTTCCGATTCCGTCCAAGAGCCTCCTTTCAGGCTCAAGAGAAACCTATAGAAATCAGCGAGCGATTTTTGAATGTATCCCGATTTTTCTGAAACTCCAACAATAACGGCACAGCGCGTCAAATTCCACTTCCTTAAAAACAGCCTGTCTAAGCTCTTTCAAAAATTACGCAGACAAAAAGCTTAGCTACTTATATTCGTAGTTAAAAGACATATTACTACGGATTCAAGTAGTAAAATTCCGCTTATAATTGAAAAATGGCATTTTGGGACAATATTGAAAGCGCAAAACACATCCTACCGCTGGATTGCAAAAAAAATGGAAGTTTCAGAGACAACTGTTTCCAGCATGAGAAAAACAGGGACAGAACCAAGAGCATCAGACGTATTTAAAATCGCCTCAGCATTAGGAACGACAGTTGAATACCTGTGCAACGGAGAAAGCGACTATTATTAAAGCCGTTACATAAACCTAAAGAATGCCATAAAAGAAATTCTTGAGAAGTATTGATTTTATTCATCAGCAAGCCTAAAAAGCCCCACAACTCTCTCTTACGATAAAAAACTCTTCAAAACCGTGCATTTTTTGTATTTTTTCGGCAATAAGTATTTATAGAAATTTTCAACGCAAACAGGAAAAAAAATGCAAAGACACGAACTCACGCCAGCTCAAAAATGGGAGCGGCTCACACTCGCCGACAACTTCATCTTCTGCAAAGTCCTTGAGGACAACCCGGAAGTCTGCAAGCATCTCATTGAGATTCTTCTGAACCTCAAAATTGACAGAATCGAAAAGCCAGCCGCGGAAAAATCACTTAAAACAGATTTCATCTCGCACGGAATAAGATTCGATGTATATGTAAAGGACGGAAACGGCCGCTCATTCGACATAGAAATCCAGACAACGCACAGCACCTCTCTTGCAAAACGCGCCCGCTATTACCAAGGACTGATGGATGTTGACAATGTGCAGCATGGAACCGGCTATGATGTGCTTAATGAGAGCTACGTTGTCTTTCTCTGCATGGGAGATGCTTTCGGAAAAGGATTTCCTGTGTACACATTCCGATACCGCGCCGACGAGGACAATGACTTTCTGATGGACGACGGAACAGTAAATGTCTTTTTCAATGCGAAAAAGTATGATACAATGAAGTCCGAGGAGCTGAGAGCATTTTTCAAATATCTCTGTGGAAAAGAGCCTAGCTCCGGTTTCACAGACAGGCTCTCCGCGCTGGTCGAGCGGGTAAAAACAAATGCACAGTGGAGGCACAGGTTTATGACATGGGAACAGGAAATGGCCATTCAGTCCAATGAAAAAGCCAAAGAAATTGCCAAAGAAATTGCTCAAGACATGACGCAAGAAGCTATTGTTAAAAATTCAATTTCAACTGCGAAAAAACTTATAGAAATAAATCTTTCTATCGAAAACATTGTAAAAGCCACGGGACTTTCAACAAAGCAAGTACTAGACCTAAAAAAGGAATCAGAAATATTTCAAAAAGCATAAATAATAAAAAAATTTTACTTAACTTTTTCAAAAATTTGCTAAAATTTAAAAACTTCTATTGACACATTTTTTGCGGTGTGCTATATTCTGTTTATTCGTGGTGGCATAGCCCAGTTGGTAGAGCAATGGACTCATATTCCATGTGTCATAGGTTCGATCCCTATTGCCACTATAGAATTAAGCACTTCAGTTTTCTGAGGTGCTTTTTTTTTATTTATGTTAAATATGTTGCAAAAGGATAGCTTGATTAAACGTATTTCAGTATAAAATAAAAAAATGTATAAATATACACAAAAATTGTACATTTTTGCATAAACAGTTGATTTTATACACAATTAATCTTATAATTGTAATATAAAACGGAGGAAGAAAAATGAAGGCAGAAAAATTCAAAAGCCCTTTCAAGGGAAGAAGCCTTTTAAACTGGATAGACTGGAAACCGGAGGAAATCAGCCAGATTTTGGACTGGGCATTTCAGGTTAAAAAAGAATCACATGCAGGCGAAGTCCACCAGAGATTTTTAGGAAAAACAATCGCGCTCATTTTTGAAAAACGCTCAACACGCACAAGATCTTCTTTTGAAACTTCATTCGGCGAAGAAGGTGGGCATCCTGTCTTTATGTCAACTGACGATATTCAGCTCGGCGGAAAAGAAAGCGTTCAGGACACAGCAAGAGTTCTTGGAAGAATGTTCAGCGCAATAGAATTCCGCGGATTCAAGCAGTCCCATGTTGAAGACCTTGCAAAATATTCAGGAATTCCTGTCATAAATGGACTTACAGACGACTTCCACCCTACGCAGGTTCTTGCGGATATTATGACACTCAAGGAAAATTTCGGGCATTTAAAAGGTCTTTCACTTTGCTTCTGCGGAGACGGAAGAAACAACATGGCACGTTCCCTTATGCTGATTTGTTCTAAGTTCGGAATAAATTTCAGTGTGTTCTCACCGAAAGAACTTTCGCCTGACAACGAAATACTGGAAATCTGCGCGCCGTTCGCAAAGGAATCCGGAGCAACTATAACTGTTTCCGATAAAATTTCAGTTGTCAAAAACGTCGATTGCCTTTATACTGATGTTTGGGTTTCCATGGGTGAAGAATCGCTTAAAGAAGAGCGCGTAAAATTGCTTCAGCCATACCAAGTGAACAAGGCGCTTATGGAAGCAACTGGCAAACCTGAAACTATATTCTTGCACTGTCTTCCTGCTGTAAAAGAACAGGAAGTTACAGAAGAAGTCTTCGAAAGCAGCGCAAGCAAGGTTTGGGATCAGGCAGAAAACAGAAAGCACACCATAAAAGCCATTATGCTCGCGCTTATATAATTATTATAGAACAAATTCGGAGGAATTCATGAAGAAGTTTTTTGCCACGGCAGTTCTTGCTATTGCAATGATTTTGCCAGCAGTTTCACAGGAAAACAACGAGCAGACAAAGCAGCCTGTATGGAATCACGGAGACAATGTATCTACAATTTCTTATCAGAATGTAAGAATCTTCAAAATTTATGACCAGAAAGACGCTTATGTTGTGCTTTACGAAAAACAAGGCATAGACATCGGAACTGCGGTTCTTCCAAAAAAATGGTTCAAAAATGAAGACGGAGCTAGAAAACTCAACTTCAGAACTATGCCAAAAGGACTCTCTCCATACATGACAGTAATAAGCCAGAACGGTGAATTCCTAAAAGTGTGGATTACAGCTCCTACAAACCGTTTCAATTCACTTTGGGCAATTGCTCCTAGCGGAATGCAAATCGATGGAACTGACGCAGACTCGCTTACTCTTGACTACTAGAAAAATTAATAAGTAGCAAAATATTTATTAAGGAGACTTGGTTCTGATATTTTCAGGATCAGGTCTTTTTTAATTTCAGGCAGGAAAATATGATTCTTATTTCAAAAGAACAAATTTCAAAATTCAAAAGTTTTTTAGATTCACATGACAGTTTTATTATTGCAGGGCACAAAGAGCCGGACGGCGACTGCATTTCAAGCTGCATAGGACTTTCATTTATTTTGGATAAAATGAACAAACCTTACATAATGCTTAACGCCGGACCTTTTAAAAGAAACGAAATAAAGAAATTCGCGCCAAAATTCAAGAATGCACTGCCCTTTATGACACAGGACGAAAGAAATTCATGCGGACTTATAATTGCGGACTGCTCGGAACTTTCAAGGCTTGGAGATATTGACGGAGATTTAAAAGGATTCAGCACATTTATAATCGACCACCACAAAACGGCCGATGTAAAAAATTCAGACAATATAATAGATCCAACTGCACCGGCGGCATCCTGCCTTGTCCAGCAGCTTTTTGAATCACTTGTCGGAAAACCTTCAAAAGAACAGGCGGATATTTTTTTCTTTGGAATGGCGACTGACACAGGATTTTTCAAGTATCTTACAGAAGACAGTTCGGAAGTTTTCAAGGGAACGGCAAGGCTTGTGGAATCCGGCGCAAATCCAAGGAAAATTTATCAGGAAATGACAGGCGGAAAGCAGTGGAACACAAGAAAGCTTCTGGGAATTATGCTAGACCACGCGGAACGTCATTTCAACGGAAAACTTGTTGTAACTTTTGAGACAATGGACGACACAAGAAAATTCGGGCAGGACGGACGGGACAGCGATGCTTTTTATATGCTCATGCTTGAAGTTGAAAATGTCGAGGCTGTTTTATTCATTCGGCAAGAAACGGAATTTTCATGCACACTGGGATTCCGCTCAAGAGAAAAATGCGATGTTAGCGCGATCGCTTCTAAATTCGGCGGAGGCGGACATAAAAATGCTGCAGGAGCAAGCACAGAAGGCAAAATTGAAACATTGCTTCCATTAATCCTAAAAGAATTCGCAAAAGTCCTTTAATCAATCTTCCACAAAACTATAAAACGCAAGAAAAAGCTTCCAGAAATGGAGGCTTTTTTGTTATTTTTTTTGCAATATTTTTTTAACAAATAACAGAAAATAACAAAAATCCTGTTATATTTTGAAAAAGCTTACAGCCGCCAGTTATTTTTTCAGCTATAAAATATCAAAAAATCAAAGAAAACACACAATTTCCATGCAATTACACTTGGCATAAGTCTTGCTGTTTTTATTTCACACAATCAACTTTTTTTGACTTTTATCAGGAGAAATTATGAGTGAAAAAACTACGGCGGAAGCAAGAAAAATCTGGAAGGATTTCAGCGAGAAAAAGACAAGTGAAGAGGAGACAAAAAATTTGCTTTTGGAATTCATGTTCAGGCGGAAATTTGAGCTAGGACTTGCAAGCATGGGCGAAGATGATTTTTCGGATTTTCTTGTTTACATGGCGGAACATTTTGTCCACATCTTAAAAAAGTATAATCCTGAAATAAGCGATTTTTCAACTTACATTTACGGAGTTTTGCAGGCATCGGCTTTATGGCGGAAAAAAAAGCAGTTCTTGGTAAACGAAAAAAAATCTTTTTGCGAAACTTTAGTTGTCGAAGAATCTAATTTCGTTCTTGAGAATGAAGAAATTTATTTTGAAAACGAAATGACAACAGAAGAACTTTACAAAGTCGCAAAGAAAAATCTTGAATATTCGGCTTGTTCAAGACATTCTGAAAGAAAAACAAAAATCAGCGAAAGTTTTACAAAAGAACTCTGTCTTGTTCTTGCGCTAAAATCCTGCTACAGCATTACGGATCCGCTTGTTGAAAAAGTTTCCGCAGCAACAGGATGCAACAAGGAAAAACTTAGAAAAATGATTATGAGCGCAAAGGAATCAATTGAAAAAAAAGAAATGCGGTTTCATAATTTATTTAAAAAACGAAATTTCGCATATTTTCATAGAAAGAAATTTTCCATGCAAAAACAAAGGGAAGCGCAAAAAGAATCAGACTGCACTGAATACGAACTGCAAAAATTCAATTCGCATGACAAAAGATGGCGAAAATCGATTGAAGAACTTTCAAGGCAAATTCCTGTTCCCACAAATATAACTGTCGGCAAGCTTCTTTCAATGAGTCCGCGCCACGTTGCATCTCTTGTTTCAAAGGCAAAAGAGATTTTTAGCGGTGACGAATAGAAATGCCATGGCAAGCGCATTATAAATGTATTCAGCATAAAACTGGCTTCCAGGCACGGTTTCCTGGTTCAAAATCTCGCAATAATGCGTTTGCCCTGATAGAAATCCAGGGCAAACGCATGTAAAAATTTTTTGTTTTAAATCTCTAAACTACTATTTAAAAAATGCACAAAATGGTAAAATTCCCCTTGGGTGGAATTATGCTTTTAAGAGAAAGTCTGGAAGAAATAGACGATTTTAGAGTAAAAAGGTGCAGGAAGTTTGAACTGGCTGATATTTTCCTGCTGGTTTTGTTCGGGCTGCTAAGCGGCATCAAGGACATTGAGCACATAGCTGAATGGGCGGAGGAAGCGGAAGAGTCCATCAAGGGGCTGGTGAAGTTTGAGTTCGGTCCGCCAAGTGCCGACACAATTCTCCGGGTTTTCAGAAATGTGAACGCAGATAAAATCGAGAAAGTTTTTATAAAGTGGGCTCATGGAATTTACGAGAAAGTAAAAATTGAACCGGACAGAACAATTGTTGCCATCGACGGAAAGACGATGTGCGGCTCAAACAAGGTCACGGGAGCAAAGGGAATTCACATTGTAAGTGCATGGGCAGATGAACTGTCCCTCATTCTTGGGCAGGTAAAGACAGATGAAAAGTCAAATGAAATCACTGCAATTCCTGAGCTTCTGGAACTGATTGATATAAGGGGAATGATAATCACAATCGATGCAATGGGCTGCCAGAAAAAAATCTGCGAGAAAATTAAGGAAAAAAAAGCAGACTATGTTCTTTCTTTGAAAGGAAATCAAAGCACGACACACGAAGCCGTAAAAGACTTTTTCTCTATGGATGAAAAGGAGCTTGCAAAATACGGAGTTATAAAAAGCGAAAAGGAATGTAATCCTGACCATGGACGAATTGAAAACAGGCAGTATTACCTGTGCACGAACCTGTCGTGGCTGGAGAATAAAGATGAGTGGCCGGGACTTAAGGCTGTTGCCATGGCACGGGAAGAACGGACTGTAAATGGAAAAACTTCCACAGACATCAGGTTTTTTCTAACTTCACTTGATAACATTGAACTTGTGAAAAAATCAATTCGACTACACTGGGGAATTGAAAACCGCCTTCACTGGTGTCTTGATATGACTTTCAATGAGGACTACAAAAGGCACCGAAAGGATCATAGTCCGGAAAACATGACAGTTATGCGCCGGCTTGCATTAAATATCTTACGCCAAGCAGAAAAACCGGAGAATAAAAAACAGGACAGTTTAAGCAAGCGCACGATCTGGTTTCGGGAAAACCGCCAGTTCCGCCAAACGGTTTTAAGGCTCCTTTAAAATTTCACACTTTCTGTAATTTTATCAGAAAGTGTTTTTACATGCGTTTGCCCTGATAGAAATCCGCAATTCTCTCGACAACAAGCATTTAAAATGCTATTCTTTTGGAATGAAAATTTATCTTGCAACCGGAAATTTAAATAAAAAACGTGAAGTCTCAGAACTTTTTCCAGAGCATACAATTGTAATTCCAAAGGACGAGGGAATTGATTTTGACCCCGAAGAAACCGGCTCGACTTTTTACGAGAACAGCCTTATAAAAGCAAAAGCGTTGTGGGAAATTGTGCGCTCCCCTGTTCTTGCCGATGATTCTGGAATTTGCGCAGATGCATTGAACGGAGCCCCAGGAATTTATTCTTCGCGTTATGCAGGACCGGATTTTATGCGAGGAAAACCTGACGGGAAAAAAATTCCGCAGGAAGAACAGAACAAATTTCTAATTCAACAGATAACGGACTCAATTTCTTCTGGAAAGTTTCAGAAACGGACTGCTCATTACACTTGCTCAATGGTTCTTTACATGGGAAACGACAGGCTTTTTGTTGTGCAGGAAACAATGGAAGGTGAAATTGTCGAAAAAATTGAAGATGCAAGAGGAGCAGGCGGATTCGGATACGATCCGATTTTTTATCTTCCCGAGCTCGGAAAAACTGCCGCAGAACTTACAGCAGAACAAAAAAATGCAATAAGCCACCGCGGAAAAGCTTCGCGTCTCATAAAAAAAATAGCAGAAGAATTTCTTTGCGACGAGGGAAAAAATGCTTAATGCTCTTTTTAATATAATAATTGCTCCGATTATACAGATTCTTGAATTTTTTTTCACGCTTTTCTTTGAAATAACAAACAACCACGGACTTGCAGTAATAGGACTTAGCATTGTTGTTACGCTCTGCACTCTTCCGCTTTATATGGTTGCAGAGCAATGGCAGGAAAAAGAACGCGAAATCCAAGAGAACTTAAAGCCCGGCACAAAAAGAATCAAGAAATTTTTCAAAGGCGACGAGCAGTACATGATTCTTACAACTTTTTACAAGCAGAACCATTATCATCCGCTTATGGCATTGCGCTCTTCATTCAGCCTTTTAATTCAGATTCCTTTTTTTATAGCGGCTTACACTTTTCTTTCTCATCTTGAGGCATTGAAAGGCGTTTCATTTTTATTTATAAAAGATTTTGGAAATCCCGACGCAACTTTTAAAATTGGTTCTTTCTATATAAATGTCCTGCCGATTGCAATGACATTAATCAACTGCATTTCCGGCGCGCTTTATTCAAAAGGCCATGGAATCAATGAAAAAATACAGATTTTTGGATGCGCTGCTGTTTTTCTTTTGCTACTTTATAATTCTCCAGCCGGACTTGTTGTCTACTGGACAATGAATAATATTTTTTCACTTGTAAAAAACATTTTCTATAAACTTAAAAATCCTAAAAAAGTCCTTTATACAATATTGTGCATCACGGCATTTTTGCTTTTTATTTCAACTGCGACAATCTTAAGAAAAATCAAAGTTGAGTTCAGAATTCTCGTTGCTGTTTTTGCGTTTTGTCTTCCGGTCATTCCTTTCATAGTAAAAAAAGTTTCTGACATTCTTGAAAGAAAATTTTCTGTTCTTGACGAAAACAAAAAGCTAAGATTTTCACTTTTTATTTTATCTGCAATTTTGCTGGCATTTCTTGCAGGTTTTCAAATTCCATCCACACTTATGGAAAGCGAGCCGGAACAATATTGCTATGTTGACAACTACAACTCGCCTTTTGTGTTTTTGTTTAATACTTTTTTTCAGGCGGCAGGACTTTTCTTATTTTGGCCGACTTGCTTTTACGCGCTTTTTTCATCAAAAATAAAAAAATCATTTTCTCTGATTTTCCCAATTCTGGCATTTGTCGCGCTTTTAAATACTTTTGCATTTTCAGGAAGCTATGGACCGATTTTGCCTGAATGTATTTTTATGCAGCCACAGCTTTTTAAGCCGACTTTAGTTTCGTTCTTGCTGAATATTGTGGCGATCGCAGGAATTATTGCGGCAGTTTTTATAATCATAAAGAAACAGACTAAAATAATAAGCTACTGCGCTACCATTGTAGTTGCAGCTCTTTTTATGAATTCATTTGCAAACTGCATAAAAATAAACAAAGAATTCAAAAAAATGCAGCCGCCTTCAATAAAAACTGAAATCGAGCCGGTCTATCATCTTTCAAAAACAGGAAAAAATGTCATTGTAATCATGCAGGACAGACTTTTTATGCCTTTTGTTGAACAGTGTTTCGAAGAAAAGCCTATTTTTAGACAGAAATTTGATGGATTCACTTTTTATAAAAATGCCATTTCATTCGGAAGATACACAATGATTGGAACTCCAGGAATTTTTGGAGGCTACAGTTTTACCCCCTACGAAATAAACCAGAGATCAGATGAAACATTGCAGGAAAAACACAATCAGGCACTTTTGACGCTTCCTGTTGTGTTTCATGAAGCAGGATTTAGCACAACAGTTTCAGGACTTCCGTATGAAAATTATCTTGAGTATCCAATTGAAAATATGTACAAGGGATATGAATATGTAAAGCGTGCGGAAACAAGAGGCGCATACTCTGATCTTTGGTATCAGCAGCACGGAATACAAAAAGTTCAGTTTCTTGCAAAAGACATAAAGCGAAATTTTATTTGGTTCAGTATTTTCAAAATGGTCTCGCCTGTTTTTAGACGGACTGTTTACCATAACAAATACTGGACATCTTTTGACTCTTACAACGACGGATTGCCGCGCTTTGTAGACAATTATTCAGAGCTTGACTATCTTCCGCAGCTTACGGACGCAACTTCAACTGAAAATAGTTTTATAATGATTGACAATGAAACAGTGCATGAGTCGATTTTGCTGGACTATCCGGATTACATTCCAACAGGAAAGGAAGCCACAAGATTCGGTCCTGGAAAATACGCAAAACATGATCATTTTACAACTATGATGGCGGTTTTCAATACATATGAAAAATTCTTTGACTATTTAAAATCCATTGGAGTTTATGACAATACAAGAATTATAATAGTTTCTGACCATGGAACAACGGTTCAAGTTCCAGAACTTAAAAATGAAAGCGGTTCAAAACTGAAAAAGCAGAATGTTGTTGCGACTTTGCTCGTAAAAGATTTTTATGCGCATGGTCCGGTAAAAGAGGACATGACTTTTATGACAAATGCCGACACGCCATACCTTGCAACAAAAGACATTGTGGCTGGGGCGAAAAATCCATTCACAGGCTTTCCGTTCCTTGTAGAAGACAAAGCTCCGTTTGTAAAAATTCAAATTGCACAGGCACAAAGCACTCGAATAAGAAAACAGACTTCTTTCCCAGTTCCAAAAGACGAATGGTTCACAGTTCACGACAACATTTTTGTAAAAGAAAACTGGGCGCCATTGTTCAGCGACGGACAGTAATTTTTTAGTGAAGAAAATGAAAATTGCAGTTGACTGCCGCATGAGCGGAAAAAGCGGAATCGGAACTTTTTTAGACGAAATTCTTCCATATTTAAAAAACAGCGGAAATGAATTGTTTTTATTCGGAAGCAAAGAAGGAGAATCTTGCAATGTAAAAACTTTTTCGCTGAAAGAAATGTTTCTATTTCCGAAAGAGCTTTTAAAAAAAATAAATTCATGCGATGTTTATTTTTCGCCATACTGCAACATTCCCGGCGGAATAAAAATTCCTGTTTTTTCAACAATCCATGACATTGTTTTTCTTGATGTAAAAGGACTCTGCGGAAAAATTGGAATCATTGCAAGAAAATTTTTCTACAAACGCGCCATAAAAAAATCCAAGGAAATTTTTACAGTTTCAAATTTCAGCAAGGAAAGAATTGAAAAAGTTCTAAAATGCAAGAAAAAAATTGCGGTTGTCTACAATGGTCTTCCAAACTATATGGAAAAAAAATGTCCAAATGTGCAAAAAAATAATTCTATAATTTTTATTGGAAACATAAAAAAACACAAAGGCCTTTCTGTTCTGCTTGAAGCCTTTGAAAAATTCTATCAGCTTGAAAACGCGGAAAAACCAAAGCTTTTGATTGTTGGCTCTAAGGATAATTTCCGTACAAAAGACAATAGCATTTCAGAAAAAATCAGCGAGATGAATTCAAGATTTCCGAATTCAATTGAATTCACTGGATTTGTTGAAAATGAAAAACTGCTATTGCTTTTAACCCAGGCAAAATTTTTGGTGCAGCCGTCACTTTACGAAGGTTTCGGAATTCCGCCGTTGCAAGCGCTTTTTTGCGGAACAAAAGCCGTTATTTCAGATATTCCAGTTTTCAAGGAAATTTACGACGGATTTCCTGTTGTCTTTTTTCAAAGCGGAAACAGCAACGATTTGTGCGAAAAAATGCAAAAAACTTTTTGCAACGACAGTCCACTTGGAGAAATTCCTGAGAAATATTCCTATAAAAAAACAGCAGCCTTGATTTTAAGTGAAATAACTAGAAAATAATGCGTTTTTATGTGTAACAATAGACAATTCCGCTTTTTTCCTTTATACTGGATAGACTTATGATTTCTAGTATCAATGCGAAAGAATTAGAAAAGCACCTAAAATCTCAATACAAATACACAAGTTCATTTATTTCTGGTATTTCGCTTGGTTTTATAGATGCCTTGGTTTTTATGCTTTCAATTTGCATTGGATTTTTTATTGTGAATGCAGTTGATCCTTCTTGTATAAATTTCAGATCTTTTTTGAAGTATTCAGTTTTCTTGCCGGCAGTTTTCATTGTTTTCTATTTAAATGGACTTTACCCAGGAATTCTTTTAGCTCCAGAAGACGAAGTAAGACGATTTTCACTTTCATCGTTTTTTATTCTTATAGGAGAAGCTTTTGCGCTCACAACTATAAAATCCACAAAAGACCTTATTCCAATTGCCATTGCCCTTGTGCTTTCATGGCCATTTGCAACAATCTTGCTTCCGCTTGGAAGAGAAATAAGCAGAAGATATTTTGCAAAATTCTCATGGTGGGGAGTTCCTGCGGTAGTTTACAACAAAGATGACAGGGCAAATTTAATCGTAGAGCGTCTTTTGAAAAAAAAATATCTTGGCTACAGACCAATTCTTATTGTAACAGATTCTGCCATTCACAAAGATGAATTCCTTGGAATAAAAATTGTTGAGCAGTCCGCTGAAATTTCCGCAGTTCTAAAAAAAATCAACATAAAAGTTGGAATTCTTTGTGGATTCAATAAAAATCTTGAAGAGCTTCAGACAAACTACAGATATTTAATTCGAGTTCCAAGAGAGCAGCTGAACACAACAATGTCTTTGCACATGAAAGATTTCGGCGGGATTCTTGCATTTTCTTCAACAAATTATCTTACAAAGAAAAGTTCATTATTATTAAAAAGAGCCATAGACATTGTTGTATGCATTTGCGTTTCGCCGATTTTGATTCCGCTTACATTGATTATAGCAGTTGCAATAAAAATAAGCTCGCCCGGACCAGTTTTCTACGGACACAAAAGAGTCGGAAAAAATCATTCAGTTTTAAAATGCTGGAAATTCCGCTCAATGTGCATCGACGCAGACAAAAAGCTAAAGGAAATTCTTGAAAATGATCCTGCAAGAGCTGCTGAATGGGAAAAGGACAGAAAATTCACAGACGATCCTCGCGTAACAAAACTTGGAAAATTCCTAAGGAAAACCAGCCTTGATGAAATTCCGCAGATTTGGAATATTTTTGTCGGAGAAATGTCTTTGGTTGGTCCGCGTCCAGTTACAGAGCCTGAACTCACAAAATACGGAAAATATTCAGACTATGTGCTTTCTGTAAAACCGGGACTAAGCGGAATGTGGCAGATTTCAGGACGGAGCGACACTGGCTATGAGGAAAGAATCAATTTGGACACTTATTATATTCAAAACTGGTCTGTATGGCTTGATATTTGGATTTTGATAAAAACAGTCGGAGTTGTAATAAAAGGCAAAGGAGCCTATTAAGCTATGCTGAAAAATTTAAAAACACTTGTCTTCGTTGTGATTTCTTGTGCATCAGCAATTTTTGCACAGGAAGACCTTTTTCAAATAAAAAAAGTTGACTTCATTTCAAAAGGAAAAACAAAAGAGTCAGCATTAAAAAAAAATATTTCAGATATAAACTACAAAAGAGTTTTCAATTCTAAGGAAGAACTCGAAAAATATCTTCATGACATATATCAGAACATAGAAAACACAAGGCTTCTTACAGACATCGAATATTCATACGACATAGCAGAAACCACAGGCGACGGAATAAATCTTATTGAAGCGCAATACACTTTTAATGATTCACATTCAATGCTGATTTTTCCAAAGCCGTCTTTAGACACAAACTCAGGAATAGAAATCAAGCTCAAGCTTAAAGACAACAACTTTTTAGGACTTATGAACGACTTGAATGTTGATTTGAATTTGAACTTTGGAGATGACGACGAGCCGGACAATTATTCAAAAGTAACAACAGGATTCGCTTTTAGCTACGACTACCCTTTTGATATTGGAATCACCGAAAATACTTGGAGCAATTCATTTGACTTCAATTGGACAATAGGCGACAATGCTCCTGAATACGACTACACAACAGGAATCGCTGTTATAGTTCCAATCGGCCAGCATAAAATTAAATTTGAATTTTCACAGTCAATAATAAAAAATCTTGACTATGAAAAATATGATGATGCTCTTTACTTTGTAGAAGACGCGACAATTTCACTTCCGTTTTCAATTGGCTACATAGGAAACACAACAGAAGTTACTTACACGCCTTCTATAAATTTTACGCATAACTGGGATAGAAACGGAATTAATAAAAACAACGATGATTTGTACCAGACTCCGATGATAAAGCCGGGACAGACAATAAGCTTCAGCAATATAAACTGGGTGGGCCTAAACAACTTTAGGACTGGATATTCATTTTCAGCATCTCAATACATGGGCTGGGACATAACGGCAGATACAATTGATGAAAAAGTAGTTCCATCAGTTGAAGCGAATTTAAAATTATTCAAAAGTTTCAAATATGTTGGTTTTGCAATCAACGCAAACGGATTTGCAGGTTACAACACAAAATTTTCGATCGGTGAATATTTAAGAGGCGCGCCAGACAAACAGGAATTTGACGACTACGAAGTTGACGCGGACAACTATGCGCTAAAAACTCCGGCTGCGATAGTTTTTAACTTTGATATGCCAATACACATTGTTACCGTCCGCTGGCTTGACTGGAGCTATGCATTGTTCGGAAGCTATGACACAAAGCCAAAAGTTATAAAAGCGATTGCATTTTTACCCCATAAAATTTTCAAGTACCTGAACTTTGAATTTCAGCTAAGTCCATTCTTTGACGCTGCCTTGATAAAAAACAGAGGCACTGGCTCGAACTTGAACTATAAAGAAGGAATTTATACAGGCGGACTTGAAGCTCTTGTGTATCCTGAAAAATGGAAAAGTTTTGTTGTGCGCGCAAGTCTTGGTGTAGACCTTTCCAAAAAGATACTCAACGGACACATGGACTTTGACAGTTCCTGGAGAAAAGGAAAAGCTTGGGAAGCGTATTTTGGCTTAGGACTTCAATTCTAATTCAGTTTTCAGATTTTACAATTTTTTCTGAAGCGTAAGATTTCCAGTATTCAACAGGCGAAGATTCTGAAAGAGAAACAAAAAGTGAACGGGAAAAAACTATTTTTCCAGAATTAGCTGCGGATTCAGCAAGGTCGCAGAAAAGTTCCCATACACCGTTTTTTATGCCCCACTCCACAATGTCGCTGTAGCTGGAAGATTTAGCAAGAAGCGTCTTAAAATTTGAATATTTAAAGCCGTTTATTCTTTGCATTAAAACAGATTCAATTTTTGTTACAGCCAAAATTCCTGCAAAAGCATTAAATTTCAACGCTTTGTCATTTTCAGCTTCTGACATATAAAGTTTTCCAAGCTTCACAAACGCTTTCAATCCTGCTGTATCTTCCGCACGGTACAAAAGAAAAAATTTTTCAAGGGTATCTGAAGAATCAGTATTAATAATATGAAGAAGCGCATCCATGTAGCCTAAATTCGTAAAAACAGAATCATCACTTGCAATCACAAGAAGATATTTTTCGTAGTCGTCTTTGCTTCCCAAGTCATAAGAAAGTTCGGCAAGCTCATAAAGCAAATCATATTTTTCCATTGAAACATCAAGATTCACAGAATACTCATAAGCATCTTTCATGTAATTCAAGGCAACAGAATACTCGCCTTCAAGCTTATAAATTTTTCCAAGAAGAAAATCAGCCTCTGGATAATGCGCATAAAGTGAAACAAACTCAATCAGCTCTGAATAGCTTCCGTTAAAAAAATCCAAGCCATGTTTTTCAATATGCATTGAAACGATTTTTGAAGCTTCTGTAAATTTCAATTCATTTAAAACCTGCGAAACACGTTCAATTGAATCTCCAGCACGCCGGACTCTTGAATTTTTTAAAGTTTCATCAAGAATATAAGTTTGCCACTTGGCATTTTGAGAACGTATAACTTTTGCTTGCTCTGCAAATTTTACAGCAGTTCCAAAGTCATTTTTTTCAAAAGAATCTTTGGCTTTTTGCAATGCCCTCCAATCTTCCTGCCCCTTTTGAGGTTTTCTAGGAGCGGCAAAAATATCAAAGCAAAAAAACAATATAAACGAAAAAACAACAAAAACTTTTATGGCAAACTTTCTCATTGAATTAAAGATTCTCCAAAACCTTTTTGAATTCTATATCGGCATTTTTTTCATCAATTGTTTGCACTATTTTTCCTTTTTTGAAAATTATGCATTTTCCGCCGCCGCCAGCAATTCCTAAATCAGCATGCTTGCCCTCTCCCGGTCCATTTACAATGCAACCCATTACCGCAACTGTGATATTTTTATCAAGTGAAAGCAACTTATTCTGCCAGCGTTCCATAAATCCGTGGACATCAAAACCTAAACGTCCGCATCTAGGACAGCTTATCAGAGTAACGCCGCCAGTTCTAAGTCCGCATTCATGCAAAATTTCCCTTCCTGCAATAACTTCATTTTCAGGGGAAGATGAAAGGCTGACGCGGATTGTAGAGCCAATCCCTTCAGTTAAAAGACGGGAAAAAGCCAGTGTAGATTTTACAACTCCGGTAATCAAAGGTCCCGCCTCTGTTACGCCGATGTGCAAAGGAATATCCGACTGACGGGCAAAAGCCTCGTTCGCCTCTATTGTTTCCTGAACACTCGAAGCTTTCATGCTGACTGCAAAATTTTCAAATTTAAGAGATGCAAAAATTTCAGCTTCTCTTAATGCAGTTTCCGCTAAAGCCTGTGCCCTTGTAATTTCTGAATTTTCAACTTTTCTTTCCAAGTCTTTAGGCAAAGATCCTGTGTTCACGCCAATTCTTATAGCCGCGCTTTTTTCCTTGCAAGCCTCTACAACAGCTTTTGTCCTGTCGAAATTTCCTATGTTTCCAGGATTGATTCTGATTACAGAAATATTTCCTTTCAAGCACTCTAGTGCCAGCCTATAGTCAAAGTGTATATCAGCAACAAGCGGAACATCCGTGTTCCCGGCAATTTTGCACAAAGAATGCGCGCTTTCCATGTCAGGAACAGCAAAACGGACAATGTCGCAGCCAAGGGATTTCAAACTGTCAATGCGCTTTATAATTGAATCAAGACGGCTGTTGTCAATTTCAGTTATTGACTCTTTCCACATTGTCTGAACTGTAACAGGATTTTTTCCGCCGATATATATTTTTTTTATTCCGTTATTTCCACCGATTTGAATTACACGCGGAGTTTTAAATTTTTCTTCCATAATATTTATTATATCAAATTGAAGACTTGTGTAAAAGCATTTATTTCAAGGCAAACGCATTATAAATAATTTAACTAAAGTTTGCGCGAAGGAACGGTTCCTAGGAGCCAGTTTTATGCTGAATACATTTATAATGCGTTTGCCCTTACATTTATTTTTAGACAAAAAAACCCGGAAGCAAAAAAGCTCCGGGCAATTTAATTTCTTATAGAATGAAAAATTTTAGCAAACAATCATTCCGAATACCATAGAGAACAAAGCGATTGTTTCGCAAAGACCTACAACCATGATGTACTGCGCAAATCCTTTTCCAGTTTCCGCCAAAGCATCAGAGCCAGCAGCACCTGCTTTTCCCTGAGCAACAGCAGACATGCACATTGAAAGACCGCAAGCAATTCCAAGTCCAAGAAGGAACAAAGGATCAGCTGTAGAAGTTCTCATTGTGTTCATAAGAAGAAAGCCATAAATTGTCTGTGTAAGCGGAGCTCCTGCAAAAACAACCAAAAGGAAAGGAGCAGGCTTGTTATTCAAATAGCATCTTTTCCAAGCTCCAATTGCTCCCTGACCTGCAATTCCAATACCGATTGCGCTTCCAATCGCGGCAATTCCCATTACAACACCAGCACCAATCATTCCCCAGTTCATAAATACTCCTTTACGCAAATTTGCGTTGTTAATCTAATTTTTTAGGCAGAAATTCCCGCCGTAATTCAAATTTTATTTTTCCTCACGGAACGGAGAATATTTTGTTCCGCTCCACGACATTCCAAGATGCTGGCTGAATTCAAGTGTATTCAGACGCACACCATGAACAATAACAGACAAAAGGTTCAGCACAATATTCAGTCCATGACCAAAGCATAAAAGAATAACGCCAAAACCAACCATAATCAGCTTGCCAAGCATAGGTCCAGCCATTGTATTTATTGTACTGCTTATAGCTGCACCGGCAAGAGCAACAGCCCACAAGCGTATATAAGAAACAATGTCGCTGAAAACATTTACAATTCCTAAAAGCACGCTGATAATATTCTTTAGACTTTCAAAAATAGAATCTTTAATACTTCCGTCATAATTTGAAAATATAAAATTCAATGCAAACCCAAAGAAAAGCACACCAAGCGCAACATAAGGAATTGGAAGCCAGCCGATTCCAAAGAAATACAAAGTCTCTTCTGTAATTCCAAGCGGATATTTTACAGCATCAACAACCATGTCCATTACAACATAGTACATTCCCCAAAGCTCAAGCAAAGAGCCAAGTTCTCCAAGGCACTTTAAGGATTTCCTATAACGAAGAATTCCTTTTATATGGGCAATGCTAAGCTGAACAATAGCAAGGATAAAACAGAAAATCTGCTGGTTAGTATTAGAAACATCAGATCCAACTTTTGCAGGTGAAATCGGCGCAAAAGACAAATCCACCATCCATTTTGGAAGTTTTGCTGAATCTATACCAAACCAAGTGCAAGTCAAAACACCCCAGCACATTGTACTGAATCCGAGCAAAAAGACAAGCACATTTACAGAAGAAAATGCCTTTCCGTTTTTTGCGCCTTTAGCCATAAGCCCAATTGCAAGCGCGCAGATTAATGCACCATATCCCGCATCTCCAAAAATCATTGCAAAGAAAATGCAGAAGAAGAGCAAGAACCAGCCTGAAATATCATACTCATGGTAGCCCGGCGTAACATCAAGAAAGTTTGTAAGCGGATAAATAAGTTCTACAAGCTTATTGTTTTTTAGCTTTGTAGGAACCGGATCATCATCCGCAGGATCAGAAGCCACAAATGCCCAACCGTTTTCTGCGCATACAACTTTGAAATTTTTCATTGAGTCAACTGGAATATACCCTGTAAGCCAAGCAAGTTTCGTTTCCTCGCCATCAGAATTTTCATTTGAAGATTCTGATTCCATGCCGCTGTACAAATTTTCAAATTCAATATCAGAGGCAAGCTGCTTCTTATAATTAAGCAAAGCAGTGCGGAATTTTTTCTCTGCAAAAATCTTCTTGTCTATTACTTCAATTCCATGCTCGTCATCTACAATATTTTTCTTCATCTGACGAGTAGAATATTCAGGCAAAGGAACAGCATACGCTTCAGCCGGAAGACCTGCAGGACGCTCTTCAAGTTCTGTTTCTGATTTTAGCAAAAACCTAGAAACTTTATTTATGGAATTTACAAGAACAGTTTCGCAATCTTCGCCAATCATCTGGTACTTTTCAGAAGGAATTTCATACATATATAGGAAAATTCCTTTTTCTGCAAAAGCCTTAAATTCCTCAGGATCTATGTCGCCCCATTTTTCAAGCCGGGCAAGTTCATTTTTATTCTGGGAAATTAAATCAAAAAGCGTTTTTTTTCTGTCGCTTAAAGATATTATTTCCTTCGCCTTTTCCCGAGCTGAATCTTTGTCAAGTTTTTCCTGAATTAAAGCAGGAGACTTTTTTGACTCTTTTATTTCATCAAGAATAGAAATGGCCTTGTCAGTTTCCGCAGCAGATTCCCTGTAAGCAGAAAGTGCCGGACTAGAGCCTTCCACAGCCTCCAAATGCAGAACTCCAGCTTTTCTAAGCTGCTTTAAAGAAGCCTTTCTTGTTGAATCAAGAATAACCAAAGAGACTTTTTTCATCTGCACAATAGCCATTATTCAGCCTCCTTAGCATCAGCCTGAAGTTTTTTCTTGGAAATTTTTGAGCGTACAACAGCATTGACCTGCTCATCTCCAAGAAAAATTCCTATGCGCTTGATATTAGCTTTTGTTTCAGGAATTTTTACTTTTTCAAACAGATTTACACGCTGAGTTGTTGTGCGAAGCTCTTTTGCCAAAAGCCTTACCTGCTCGTCAAGAACTTCCGCCTCCAAATCAAGCTCAAGCGCTTTTTCCATTCTATCCGCAGCCATATCAATCCAAAGAGGAGTTGAATAAAGGTTATAGTCGCCACGTCCGAAATCTGCGCCTTCATAAACCGTTATAGAGCCAGAATCAGCAAAGTCAACAGCCTTTTCATAGCGACTTGCAAGCTGAGAGTACAAGTCTCCCGGATAACCACGGTTAGAAGGAACTTGCTCCTGAGTAATTGCGATTTCCTTCATTGAATCAGCGAAGTTTGTCATATCTGTAAGAAGAACAAGAACGTCCTTTCCCTGAAGCGCAAACTGCTCAGCAACTGCAAGCGAAAGATCCGGAATCTTAATGCATTCAACAGTCGGATCAGCAGCAGTATGAACAAACATTACAGTCTTGCTCAATGCGCCGCCTTCTTCCAATGTTTTTTTGAAGTAAAGATAATCGTCATACTTCAAGCCCATTCCGCCAAGAACAATAACATCAGCCTGTGCCTGCATAGCGATACGGGCCAAAAGCTGATTGTAAGGTTCACCTGAAATTGAGAAAATAGGAATTTTCTGGCTGACAACCAAAGTATTGAAAACATCAATCATTGGAATGTTTGTACGCATCATCCTATTTGGATTAATACGTTTTGCAGGGTTTACAGAAGGACCGCCGATTGCAACAAGATTTTCAGTCAATGCAGGGCCGTGGTCTCTTGGCTCTGCTGAACCGTTAAAAATACGTCCAAGTAAATTTTCGCTGAAAGAAACACGCATTTCGTGTCCCAAGAAGCGAATCTGGTCATTTGTAGCAACACCGCGTCCGCCAGCAAAAACCTGCAATGAAACTGTATCGCCGTCAATCTTATTCACTTCAGCAAGGGACTTTCCGAATCTTGTGTTTATTTCAGCAAGTTCATTAAGCTTTACGCCTTTTGCTTTTACAGTAATAACGCTTCCGTTTATGCTTTCAATTTTGCTATATACTTTATTCATTATTCACCGTCCTTGAGAAGCTTCTTTGCCTCGTTAGATACCTGCGCATTTTTTGAAGACAAAGTACTTTCTATGACTTTTTCAGCTTTTGTAAAATCCGAGCTCTTGAATTCCTTGTAGTTCATATCAATGAAATTCTGGCGCAAAGTATTAAAGAAGTTGCGGGCATCGTCTTTTTCTTCAAAGTCAAAGTCAGAGCCAAGAATTTCAACAATTTTATTGAAAACATATTTCTGACGTTCTACAGAAGATGCGCCTTCAATTTCATCAAAACTATCCTGCTGCATATAGACGGCATCAAGGAATTCACTCTTCAAGTAAATAACAAAATCTGAAAGGCTTGTTCCTTCTTCACCAATAACTTTCATCATTTGGTTGACTTCTGCGCCTCTTTTATAGACATTGCGAGCAAACTCAACAAGATTATGTCCAATTGTAGATTTGTATTTTGACCAGGAATCAAGCGGATCAATAGAAGGATAACGGCGCGCATCGGAACGTTCGCGGCTAAGACCATGGAATGCGCCAACAACTTTCAAAGTTGCCTGAGTAACAGGCTCTTCAAAGTTTCCACCAGCAGGAGAAACTGTTCCACCGATTGTAACAGAACCGACATTTCCATCGCGGAGCTTTACAATTCCCGCGCGTTCATAGAAAGAAGCGATTGTTGACTCCAAATATGCAGGGAACGCTTCTTCACCAGGAATTTCCTCCAAGCGGCCGGACATTTCACGCATAGCCTGCGCCCATCTTGAAGTAGAATCAGCAAGAAGAAGAACATTAAGTCCCATCTGACGGTAATATTCTGCAAGAGTAACGCCTGTGTAGCACGAAGCTTCGCGCGAAGCAACCGGCATAGAAGATGTATTGCAGATTATGATTGTGCGCTCCATAAGAGAACGGCCTGTGCGAGGGTCTTTAAGTTCTGGGAATTCTGTAAGAGTTTCTACAACTTCACCAGCGCGTTCTCCACAAGCTGCGATAATTACAATGTCAACATCGGCATTGCGGCTTGTTGTATGCTGAAGAACAGTTTTTCCAGCTCCAAACGGACCAGGAATACAATATGTTCCGCCTTTTGCAACAGGGAAAAATGTATCAATCAGGCGGACTTTAGTAACCATCGGCTCATCAGGGCTAAGACGCTCTGCATAGCAATTTACAGCGCGTTTTACAGGCCATTTAAAGCTCATGCTGATATTTACAGATTTTCCTTTTTCATCAGCGAGAGTTGCAATAGTATCGTGAATTTTATATTCGCCTGCCTTTGCAATTTTTTTGATTGTGTAAGTTCCAAGGAATCCAAAAGGAACAAGGATTTTGTGGGTAAAAGGTCCTTCTGGAACAGTTCCAATGTTGTCTCCTGCAAAAACCTTGTCGCCTTCTTTTGCAGTAGGAGTGAATTCCCACTTTTTATTTTCATCAAGAGCAGGAAGATAAACGCCGCGCTCAAGAAAGTATCCAGATTTTTCAGCAAGAAGAGGAAGCGGATTCTGCAATCCATCATAAACCTGACCTAAAAGACCA
Organism: Treponema succinifaciens DSM 2489; assembly: GCF_000195275.1. Taxonomy (NCBI): domain Bacteria; kingdom Pseudomonadati; phylum Spirochaetota; class Spirochaetia; order Treponematales; family Treponemataceae; genus Treponema; species Treponema succinifaciens. Next base: position 1,542,905 of record NC_015385.1, read on the forward strand.
GGACCAACTTCAACGCTAAGCAAATCTCCAGTAAATTCTACAGAACAATCTGTTGAAATACCATTTGTCATTTCGTAAATCTGCATCTGCGCTGTATTTCCGCGGATACGGATTACCTCTCCCTTCAGGCTTTTTCCGCCAACTTTAACGTAGCCTACTTCATTGAGAGATACCTTTCCATCGAATTCAACAGAAACCATGTTTCCATTGACAGCAACAACTTTGCCTTTTGTATCAGTCATTTCTTTTCTCCAAGAATTTCATCATAAATTTTGTGGTAAGAAGCCAAGCCTTCATCCTTGTTAAACTTCTTCATCCGCTCGGCAAGCATCAACTTCAGTCCATAGCTATAAACCGCATCAACTGAAAAATTGTCCAGAGGCGAAATCCGATCCAAAATTCCAAGACGGTACTGATTAAGATACTGCTCCGCCGCCAAAGGACTGTCCATTCCAGTAGCAGTCCGAGCGGCCTGAATAGACTCACCATCACTTGCAGAAGGAAGATCCTTTATATCTTTCTTCATTTTTAAGGCCCTGATTTGAGCCAATGCAAGTCGAAGGCATCTTTCTTTTTCGTACCATTCATCAAGGAAAACTGAACCAGTTGAAACAGGCTCAACAGGAGGTTCCAGCGTAAGTTTTTCAGCAAGCTTCGCAGATTTTTCAGACATAAAACGGCTGCACAAATCCTTGAAATATCCAACTGTAAGCGGAAGTTTCTGAGAACTGTCATCATTTACAGAAATTGCCGGAAGCTGGGCAACCAAATAATAGAGATGTTCCACTATTTTGTTTCCTTTGTAGTTTTTGCACGTGATTTTGCCGCTGGCTTTGCAGTAGTTTTCTTAGCCTTTGAAGCCGCCGGTTTCTTTTCTTCTTCTACAGCAGGCTTTGGCTCTTCCTCTGAAATTCCTGCAGCAGCCTTTTTCATAATTTCTGTTGTCTTTGGATTCAAATATGCACTGAACAAAGCCGCAACTTCTTCTGCGCTAAAATCATAAAATGCAGAGCCATTCTTCGAGCCGATTCTAAACCCTGCAGAAAGGGAAGCATCGCTTTTTATTACAAGCCCCTTTGCAATTTTTGCTTTCAATGCAGTTTTCAAGCTTGTCTCAAGAGCTTTTAAATCCTTTGCAGGCAAAAGAAGTGAAACATCATCCACATCCAGATTGGCAGACCAAGCTTTTACAGTTTCAGGAATCAATTTTTTGAGCAAATCCTTATCCATTGCTTTTTCTGTTTCGGAATTTACAATGGAGGAAAGTTCCTTGTTTATTCCGTCGCGGAATGAAATGATAAGGTTTCGTCCAGCCTGCGCAATAGCATCCTCGCTGGCTTTTTCCATGCGATCAGTTTCAGCTTTTGCAGTTTTTATTATGCTGTCAGCTTTAACTTCAGCATCGCTTACAATTGAAGCGGCTTTTTTTTCCGCATCGGCAATAATCTTGCGGGCGGCAGATTCTGCACTGGAGACACCGTCCTTTTTGATTTTTTCGATTAATTCCTGTAATTGAATGTCCATCACAACCTCTTTATATTTTTCTATAATTGCTGAAAACTAAAAACCAAATTTATAAACCGTAGTTTCATGGTACAGTTTTTCTGGAGTTACTATGCAACTTGGAAAATTCTCATGGTTCGGAGCATCAGGATAAGCCTCAGTTTCCATGCAGACAGCGTCATGAGATTTTAAAGGATAGCCGTTCTTTCCAACTCCATCAATAAAATTTGCTGTATAAATCTGGCAGGCAGGCAACGTTGTAGAAACTGTCATTGTGCGTCCGCTGGCAGGATCTTTTAACACCGCGAATTCAACTAAACTTCCATTATATGAATCAATGCAATAAGCATGGTCATATCCCGAGCCAGTTTCTTTTATATCTTTGCCAATAAGTTTTGGAACTCTAAAGTCAAAAGCTTTTTTTTCATCAACAGAACAAAGGTTTCCAGACGGAATGAGATGCTCGTCAACTTCAACAAATTTTGAGCAATCCATCTTGAGTTCCTGATCTTCAATAGAACCGCCATCATAGCCTTTCAAATTGAAATAAGCATGGTTCGTAAGGTTTACTGGAGTTGGAGCGTCTGTCTTGGCAAAATAATCCAAAGTAAGCTCATTGTCTTCATTTAATGTGTAGGTGACTTTTATTTTCAAATTGCCAGGCATATTTTGTTCGCCAGCAGGACTTATTCGTGAAAATTCAATTCCAAGACCTTTGTCAGTACGGATTTTTTTTGCAGACCACAGCTTCTTTTCGTAACGGTCGAAGCCGCCATGAAGACAGTTTTCGCCGTCATTTTTATCAAGCTGGTAAGTTTTTCCATTTAGAGAAAAAGCAGCGCCGCCGATTCTGTTTGCAAAGCGACCAACTACAGTTCCAAAACAGCTACCGCTAGAAGCATAGCCTTCCAAAGTTGAACAGCCCAAAAGAACATCGACTTTTTTTCCGCCTTTTGCAGGTAAAAGAATGCTTGTAATTGTGCATCCATAATCTATAGCAGAAAAGCTCATGGAGCCATTTGAAACTGTGTACAAATGAACTTTTCTTCCATCATACAGAGTTCCAAATTTGACCTTTTTAAATTTCAAATTACTCATAGATAAAAATATACTCTGATTCGTTTCAAAGTTCAAGAAAAAAAAGCTATTTTGGGAAAATATTTATTAAAACAAGTCCGCAAAAATTATAAAAAATTAAGAAAATTCTATTACAAGTTTTACTTCCTGAATACTTCGGCCTGTTTTTCTTGCAATTTCTTCTGCCGGAATTCCAAGGGCGCGCAGTTCCAAAACCTGTACTTTAAAGTCTTTTTTAGGAACAATAGGATTTTCCGACATAAAAAGCTCAGGCTCAACTACGGGAATTTTCCTGACTTCAACTTCCGGTCTGGGAAGATTTTTTATTCCAAGCTCATTTTTCGCCTTTTCTGTAAAAAACAAGTCGCCCTGCATAAAGGAATTTTTGGAAGCAGAGTCCAGTTTTTTCTGAAATGATTTTGAGCTTTCAGCAAGAGAAAGCTCTTTTTTTAGCATTCCGATTTTTCGTTCAGCCTCTGCGGAAACAGCTTTCAACTGCTTGATTTTATCTTCTATTAAATCGATGCTTCTTCCAGCGTTAAAGTTTATACTCTTGATAATTTCTTTTGCCTTTTCATTGGTTTCTTCAATAATTTTATCTGTGGAAAAAAAAGCGTTGAACTTCTTAAAAAAGACAACCCACATGAGTATATTGAAAAATATTATAAAAACAGCAATGGTCAACGCAAACGGCATTTCTTTTCAGCTTGTAATATCAATATGCTGTCCAAGATTCGGATCTTTTATTTCGTAGACAGTAGGCTTTTTAATCTCTGGCTCTTGCTTTGCGGATTTTCCTTCTCCCTGCAAAAGACCTTGTCCAGCTCCTCCGCCCTGACTCACGTCAGCCTTAATTTTTGCAGAATCTTCGCTTTGGGAAGTTTCTGTAACAGTCTGGGCTTTTTGAGTCTGCTGCTGAGCCGTTTTTTCCAGATGCTGCCTGTTCGACATGCTTGCAGTCTGAACTTGCGAAGCATTAAACTGCCCAATCTTATCCATCTGAGAATAAATGGTAGAAAGATCTATAGGCTGAACAGCCATAAGCACCTCGCTTTTTATAATGTAAAAAATCTGCAAAAAAAATTCAGAAATATCCTATAAACAATATTATATATATTTCCGTAGAAAATCAACACAAACAACAGTTTAATAGTCCATTTTTACCTGAATTGAGCTTCCAAGCCGGATCATGTAAATTTTATTTTCGTAGTTTGCATCAATCTGATGATAGCGGACTTCAATACCTGTGTTCCATTCCGCATTTGGAAAAAGCCCTGATTTTATAAAGCCAAATTTCACAAGACCGCTTTTGTCATCTTCTGTTTCACTTTTTATAATATGCTGCCATTGCAAGCCAAGCTTCATGTCTTTATTTTTTCCAAGACGCTTCAAGCCCATATCAAGATAAATTCGGCAGCTGTTTTTTTCAAGTTCTTTGTTGTAAGAATTCTGAAATTCAAAGTTCAAGCCGAAATTCGGATCACGTCCGTCCCACAAATGGTAAAATCCGCCTGTAAAAACGTACTTTGAAATATCGCGGTGATCATCCGCAAGTTTTCCGATTCCCTGAAAATAAAGATCTGTTCCAAAAACAGTCCGTTTTGCTTCTGCACCGACAGTTACTGGAGTTGAGCCAGTTTCCGGCTTTGGATTTTTTCTTCCAAAAATATTGAAAGTTGTATGGAAAAATGTCATTTCAAGAGAACCAGCCGCCGAAATGTCTTCAAATTCAGGCTCTGTTGAAGTTCCGTTGTACAAAATAATTCCAGACAAAGTTCCAGTCCAAAAAGGAATGCGCAAAAGTCCAGAAACGGTGTCGGAACTGTCGCTTAAAATATTTGTGTAAAGATAGCCTTGCTTTTCAATTGTCTGGCGGATTTGCTCTTTTTCTTCTTCGGTAAGCTTCTCGTAGTCGGTATCTGTATAAAGGCTGTATGCGTTTTCTCCGCTGAAAAGTCTTGTATATCCCCAGGTAGTCTCCTTCTTTCCTGCTGTAATGTAAATTCTGTCCCAAATCAGATAGTCAAAATAAAGCTCGTCAAGTTTTATGGAATCTTTTTTTGGCGGAAATTTTACGCTGGTTGTTCCGCGCACAGAAAGTGTTTTGTCCAGACGCGCCATAAAATAAATATAATTCGCCAAGTCAAAATAAACTGAATTCTTAAATTCATTATTTTCGGAATTCTGATTGTGCTTAGTTCCATAGTATCCAAAGTCAGATTCAAAATGACCTGTGAATTTCAGCGGGATAAAATACTCGGAAGTTCCAATCTTCAACGTTTGCTTGGAAGAAACGTATTCCGAAGCATCGGACTGCTCAACAACAATGTCTTCTGATTCTGAAAAAAGCAAATCATCATCAAACGAAACATCATCTTCCGCCTGAGAAAAACCAAGAGAAACGCAAAAGAAAAACACCGCTATAAAAAAAATCCGCTTCATTTTACTTTTCGCTCATCATCTCAAGATATGGCTTTGTGTAAACTGAATTTTCAACACGGTCAAAAGTTATATTTGTAATCGTAATCTGAGTGCGCTCGAACTGAGTTTTTTCGCCGATTTTCTTTCCGCGCAGATTGTCCGTGATAAGCATTTTTACAGGAATATAATAGTTTTGACTTGCAGACTGAACTATCTGATACGAAGGAATCGCGGTTGTTCTAAGCTTCTGGCCGGAAAGGCTGTAATCTTCCTTTTTGCGCACAAGCCCGTCATTTTTTGTAACCCAAAGACGTAATTCAGGATAATCCACATTTTGAACTTTTGCCTTTAACACAAACATTACGCATTCAAGTTTTCCAAGCGTTACTTCCGAAGAACTTTCTATTGAATAATCCCTGTAGTAAAACTGCGGCGCAAAGTCTGAATTGTTCGCGTTTGTATTTTGAAATTTGTCCCGCGCGCTTGTGAATGTAAATCTGTGGTCGGCAGGATCATAGAACCAGATATTGTTGTCATACTGAAGATAGCCTTTTCCTTTGTCTTTTGCAGGTCCTGTAACAAGAATTGTCCATTTTGACTCGCTGTCCCTGCGGTACATAATTGCCTCTGTAGCATTTTTTCCTTCACCGGGCTTTTCTTGAACAACTGAATAAAATCCTTTAAAATCCGTTCCGTAAAAAGCTGTGTTTTCCTGCGCCTGCTTTAAAAGCTCATCATGGGAAGCCGCAAAAACACAAATTCCTGCGGAAACAAAAAAAATAAAACTGACAATTTTCTTAAAACTTTTCATAGTCCATCCATTAAATATTTTAAGTTTTAAATTATTAACAAGCATAAATTCATTCTGTTACAGTCAATGCCTGAACTGGCGTAATTCTTATAGCGGCTCTAAGCGAAAACAAAACCGCAGTAATTGTAGTAATAATTATAACCATAAAAATGAGCATTGCGCCGCAAAAAGAGTTCATGGGAACAATATATCCGTTTGTCAAAAACATATCAAACGCCGGAATAAAAGAAAAATTGAACTGCTTTACAATGAATTCCAAAAGCAAGCAAAATCCCAAGCCACACGCACAGCCGGAAATTAAAAGCACAAATGCTTCACTAAGCAAAAGCAAAATCACAGAGCCACGTTCCATTCCAATCGCCTTGTAAATTCCGATTTCATTTATACGCTTCATTACAATAACTTTATAAGTGCTGCTGATTCCAACGACAATTATTATTACAAGAGCCGCAATTACAAGCGAAGTTATTATTTTCATTGCGTCAATTATAACGCCCAAATCTTCCATGTTTGCGTCCAAAACTATAAACGCATAAATCGGCTCACTGAATTGTCCGGCTAAAAGCGGATCATAAAAATCGTACTTATCATTAACCAACTTGAACATATTGAATTCTTTTTCAAGAAGAGCCTGATATTTTAAAGAGTCTTTTGTAGAAGGAACTGAATCAGGAAAAAATATTCCGATTCTATTTGCATAGAATTCCGGAGAGCAATAAGCCTTCCGCAGAAAATCAATGTCAACATAAGAAGTGTAAGTTCCAAACACGCTTGAATCTTTGAAAATGCCTTTTACAACAAGCTGAACAGTATTTATGTATCCAGGTCCGGTTCTAAGCATAAAGGTTATAGAATCTCCAGTTGAAACTTCCAGCATGGATGCGATTTTTTCTGAAATCAAAATACCGTTTGTTCCTGCAATTTTGTCTGCGCTTCCCTGCACGTAATTGAATTTTGAAAACAGAATTTTTTCTTTTTCAAAGTCAACGCCTTTTATTACACGCTGACGGATTTCAACACCTTCATAATAAAAAGAAGCAGAATCCGCATCAAAATCAAACCTTGGGGAAATAATAGTTCCAGCCGGAAAAACACCAGAAAGTTTTTCAACAAATTCCCGGCAATCGTAAAATTCCAAATTATTTCTTCCGCCTAAGAACTGATAGTTTCCGCCGTAATAAATTTCAGCCTTCGTAGAAAGAGAATACAACATTCCATTTATAAGAAAAAAAGAAAAAAGTGAAACTCCGGCACCAATAGCGCAAACAAAAAAAAGAGAAATGTACTGCCGCCACCTTAAAAGCAACGAGCGAACGGAAAGGTTAACATAATTCATTAGACTGCCCCCTGCATAGCCTGAACAGGATTAACTTTTAAAGCGGTTCTAACAGGATAAATCCAGCCCAAAAGTCCAAGCAAGACAGAAAGAAGCATTGACTTGCACATAATTGAAAACGACGTAGAAACAACAAGATGGTCAGTTCCAAAAAGTTGAATCAAAAAAACATTTTTAAATTCAATATTCATGGAAGACAATGCGGCTGTGCATACAGCTCCCAAAATGCAGCCCAAAATTCCAGCCGTTATTGTAAGCATAAAAGTTTCGGCCATACACTGAAGCGAAACAAAAACTCTTGAAGCTCCCTGCGCTCTTAAAGTTCCAATTTCCTGAGTTCGATTCAGGACATTTACAACAAGCGTATTGTTTATGATTATAAATCCTGCCACAAGAATAACAATTACACCCGCATTGAAAATTACACGCATCCAGTAAAGATACAAAGCTGTGCTTCCGGCGGCAGTTCTCCAGGCAACGGCACGCACTGGCCAGGAATTCTTTTTAAAAATTCTATTTAAATTTCCTATTGTCTTTTTTGAATTTTCACCTTGAGAAAGAGAGCAGACTACATAGTTCCAGGAAGAACTGTCAAAAATTTTTGGCTCTTCCAATGCAGGCTGAATTTCTTCAAACGGATTTTCGACAACAACTGCACCTACATCTTCAGCATCGTCAAAAAGAGATTCTATATCCAAATCGCTTTCAAGCAAATCTGTTTTTTCTTCTCCAATAAAGGAAGTGTCCGCAACAGATTCAGACATATCCATAAGCGAACGGACAGTAAAAGCATCGGCAAGAACAATTCTATCCAGCGTGGAATTTTCAACAGGATATTCATAAATGCAGGAAAGTTTTGCCGCGCGGATTCTAAAAGTCGGACCGTCAACAACAAGAAACTGAACTGTGTCTCCAATAGAGATATTCATTTCCTGCGCATATTTTTTTGAAAGCATCACGCCTCGTTCAGTATCTGAAAAAGGCGAGCCTTCAAGAATTTTTATAGCAGACATACAGTCCAAATACTTTGCGGCAGGAACTCCAAAAATCCATACAGGTGTTCTTTCCCCGTTAAATTCCAAAGCGGCTGTTCCCGTTACCTGCGGAACACTTTTTTCTATTTCAGGAATCGAATTCAGGCAGTCGGAAATTTCATTAAAAGGAACAAGCGTATTTATTTTTGTAAGAGTTCCCGTTACCGGAGTTTCGTCTCCAAAAAGGCTCAGCGGAATATCACTTTTAGGAAAAATCGCAAGGTCACCTGTAAAGCTTTTGGAAAAAACTTTTTCAATTCCGTTTTCTGTGCTGTCAAAAACTGAATTTATAACAGCCATGAGCATAACGGCAAACGCAATAAAAAGAACAATAACAAACGAGCTTTTTCTTGATACGATATTCTTAAAAGCCAAATAAAAAAGCATTTTCAGTCCCGGAAAAAAATTACAGCCGCCCCCCAAAATAAGAGCAACTGCATTATAACAGATTTTTCTATGCAATTCAATGAAGAAAAATTTTTGAGTCATGGCAAACGCATTATAAATGTATTCAGCATAAAACTGGCTCCCAGACACGGTTTTCTGGTTCAAAATCGCGCAATAATGCGCTACACGCTGATTGTTGCAAAGTAACTATAGAACTACCTGCTCATGCGGTCTCAACAATCAGAGTGTTTTTGACCCAGAAACCGTTCCTTCGCGCAAACTTTACTTAAATTATTTATAATGCGTTTGCCCTGCTTTTTGAGTTCTATAAAATCTATTTTATCTGGTTCAATGCGCTTACAACAGCGTCAACACCGGCGCGGCCAACGTTAGTCGATTTTCCAGCTCCCCAGTACTGGTTTCCGTCTTCGCACGTAATCTGTACATAGGCAACTGCGGAAGTATCGTTTCCTGTTCCAATACTATGCTCATGGAATGCCGTTATGCTGAACTTAGGAGCAGGAATTTCAGAAAGCGCGCCAGCAAATGCATCAAGAGGTCCGTTTCCAGTTTTTCCGATTGAATAGCGTTTTCCTTTCCATTCAACAACAGCGCGGCAAGAAGTAGACTCGGAATTTTCTTTTCCTTCAAGATGAGTTTCAGCCAAATCAACAATTGAAAGATTTCCTTTCGCTTCAAGCCAATGCTTAACAAAAAGATTGTAGATTTCAGACTTGTCAAGCTCACGCTGGGATTCATCGGCAGCTTTCTTTATCAGCTCGCCAAGAGCAGGATGCATTGCCTTTGGAAGACAAATTCCGTATTCCTGCTCAAGAATATAAGCCGCTCCGCCTTTTCCAGACTGGCTGTTGATTCTGATGATTCCCTCGTACTGCCTGCCAATGTCGTGCGGATCAATAAGAATGTAAGGTACATCCCAAAGCGCGTTTTTAGGCATTTTTGTGCGCGCAGCCATTCCTTTTCTAATTGCGTCCTGATGGCTTCCGCTGAACGCAGTAAACACAAGCTCGCCAACATAAGGAGTACGCGGATTTATTTCCATTTCCGTAAACTTTGTATAAAGCTCGCCGACGCTCTGAATGTCATGGAAATCAAGCTGAGGATCTATTCCCTGGCTGTACATATTCAATGCAACATTCACTATGTCTAGATTTCCTGTCCGCTCTCCATTTCCAAAAAGGCAGCCTTCAACTCTGTCTGCTCCGGCAAGCAAAGCTAGCTCGCAGGAAGCAACGCCAGTTCCACGGTCATTGTGGCAATGTGTGCTTATAATTATGTTCTGGCGGTCGGAAATATGCTCTGCAAAATATTCAATCGCATCCGCATAAACATTCGGCGTATAGCATTCAACAGTTGTCGGAAGATTCATAATAATTTTGTTGTCCGCAGAACAGCCCCATTCATTTTTTACAGCCTCGCAGACTTCAACCGCATAGTCAATTTCAGTATGTGAAAAACTTTCCGGGGAATATTCAAGGCGGATTCTTTTTCTGTCCTCGTCGGAAAGGCAGGACTTTATGCACTTTACGCCGTCAACCGCAATCTGCTTGATTTCTTCCTTGGATTTATTGAAAGTATATTTTCTCTGCGCAGGTGAAGTCGAATTATAAATATGGAAAATCGCCTGTTTGCAGCCCTTGAGAGATTCCATAGTTTTCTTTACAAGAGCCTCACGCGCCTGACACAAAACCTGAATCGTAACATCATCAGGAATATGATTTTCTTCAATAAGACGGCGGATAAATTCATATTCAGTGTCGCTTGAAGCAGGAAATCCAACTTCAATTTCTTTAAATCCAAGTTTTACAAGCAAATCAAAAAACGCAAGCTTTGTATCAATTCCCATTGGATTTACAAGAGCCTGATTTCCATCTCTTAAATCAACAGAACACCAGACCGGAGCCTTTGTTATTTTGTTTGAAGGCCACTTTCTGTTCGGAAGCTCAATGTCGCCAACGCGCGCATACTTTCCGTTCGGATTCATACTTGCATTCATAAATACCCCTTGTTTTATAAAAATACATTTTAATATAAAAAAAAGACCTGCCGCCAAACGACAGGTCTGTAATTTACAATAATAAGCAACTTACTAGCAACCGTCAGTCCGGCAAACAAAAGAGAAATCTAGTGCTAGTAGAAGAATTGGTTTTTTCATATGAATAGACTTTACAGCAAAGCATATAACGATGTCAAGAGAATGAAAATGAAATGTTTTCAAACATTTTCAAAAATTCCCAAAACAAAACTCAATGCATAAGCACAAAAAGCTTGTTCAGCGAATTTATAAAGTCTTCCGTTGACTCCTTTAGTTTTTTTAGGAACTCATCATCTCTTAAAGTTCCAAGCACAGCATTTTTTTCCTCTTCATTTCTAAATGTTATTGAGCGGAAATAATCTGTGAAATCTTTTTCGCGTATAGAAATCGAAGACTCAAGCATATTCATTGCAACAAAAGCAACGTCCTGCAAAATATTTTCAAAGTCGCCGGCATTAAATTCTGTAATTTTCTTGGAATAAAGAAATTCTATTATATAAACGGAATAGCGCGCCTTATATTCTGTGTAGTTTTTCTGGCAATCATCGTAATAAGCGTGAACTTGCTGCCAATTGTTTATACAATGCGATTTTATTTTTTCAAAAAGCCCTTCAACTTTTTCTTCTGGAATCAACTGGCCGCCAACATTGTACCATTTCGTATAAAGCGGAATTTTTTCAATTTCAGAAAAATCAGTCTGACAAAGACTTTCGCGGTTGTTTTTTAAAACATATTCCATCAAACTTTCAGCCGCAAAATACTTTAAAACACGGCGGTATTCCTTGTAGCCTTGCGCAGGCTTGTAAATAATCGCTCCGAATTTTTTCTGGCAACGGTCATCAGTAAGAAGAAATTTTGAATCTGGATTCTGATGAAGATAATCTTTTGCAATCTGAAGAAGCGAAGCGGAATCCTTTGCAGACTTTGCAAGCTCCCGGAATTTTTCAAGAAGCTCAGGATAGGAATTTTCCTTTGTCATTTTCCGGCAGTCATCAGACGGAAGCTTTAAATATCTTGAAGTAAGTTCAACAAGCCTGTTAACAGAAAAAATAATTTCCTGCACAGTATCCGGGGCAAGAGGATTCGTTTCAATGTGCTGAACTTTTATAAACCTTTTGTCGCGCGCCTGAAATTTATATTTATTACGCACAATTGCAAACATATTATGCAAAAACCAGTAAGCAGGAATAATATGAACAGTGCAGTCTTCGTAGCTTGGAGCAACCAAAGAAAATGGATAAGTTATATTCAGCTCATTTACATAGCTACCTTTTGAAGCAAGAACAAATGAAGCGAATTTTGAATCAAACTTAAAATCCGAGCAAAGTCCAGGCCAGAATCCACGGCCAGCAATCATCTCGCAGTCAGGACTTCTTGAATTGTGGTTAGAACCAATTGTCGCCGCAGAAGCTATATTGCTCTGCCCCATTACAGTTGAAGCAATCAGGAATGAAGAATTGTGATGCTGCTCATGGAAAGGAAAAATCAAGTTATTTAAAAGCTCGCAGCATGAAACTGTAGAATTGTCTCCAAGCACAGAATTTAAAAGACGTGCGCCGTATTTCAAGTGGCAGTTTCTTCCAATGACAAAACGGACTGCTATAGCCTGATAAAAAACATGGCTTCCAAAGCCCATTATTCCATTGACCATCTCCACGCCTTCTCCAATCTGGCTAGGCTCGTCCTCCGAAGAAAGAATTGTAATGTTTTTAAGCTTTAGAGCGCCTTTTATGTAAGCGCATGAACAGATCTTCACATCTTTTAAAAGCGTTGAATTTTTTATGACAACATCATCTTCTACAATTCCATAAGTTCCAAGCTCTTTTGATTTTCCAAATTCAGTGAGTTCAACAAAACGCTGCATAAGTTCTTTATCTTCACGGAATCTTGACCATAAAAAAGCATCAGCCGGAATCATATCAGTAAAAGGAAGAACTGCACGCCGGTTATTTTCGTTGCCAACGCCAATCCAAATTCTATTTGACTCAGGCTCGCCTTCTTTTAAAAGTCCCTCTCCAAATTTTGAATGTTCCGTGCACGACATTTCCATTATATTGAAGAGAATTACACGAGAGCCGATTTTGTAGTTTTCAAGATACCTTACATTTTGAACAGCGCAATTATCACCAATGCAAACATTCTTTAAATTTGAACTGTAAATTCCTGTCCGAAGCTTTAAATCATGGAACGAAATTTCAGAATCGAAAAGTTCTCCAATAATAACAGTTCCAGAAAAATCGCTCTGGCGGATTTGCGACGGATTAAATTTCCCATATTCAGAGCTTACAAAAAAATTTTTCCATTCAGAATCGGACGAAGAATTCCCATTTTTTTCTAGAATTGCAATTTCTTCAGATGTTGGGTTTCTCTTTCCCTTTATAAAATCAGGATTTATTTTTTTTAAATTATCTATTTTAGAAGATGGAATTATCTTTAGCATAAATTCTATTATATACGACAAGTCAATAAAAGCCAAGAAATATTTCAATTGGAAAAAACAAACATGAATGTTATAATGAAAACATGGTAAAAAAGATCTTCTTATGCGCAGCATTTTTTTTCTGTATTAACTTTGTTTTTTCCCAGGCCGAATCAGAAAAGGAAAACAAGCCGGAGCTAAGCATTTCAACACTTCAAAACGGACTCACAGTTTTTATACTTCCTGATGAAACAAGCGCGCTTTTAAATATTGAACTTGTTGTAAAAGCAGGTTTTTCAAGCCAGACTTCATCCACCGCGGGATTTTTTCCTTTATACACAAGGCTTTTTTCAAAATCAGAAAAAGCAAAAGAAATCTTAAAAGCGTTTTCGATACAGTCAGAATGCAATGCGGATTCTTCTATGTTCAAAGCAAAAGTTCCGCCTGAAAATTTAAAGATTTATCTGGAACAAATTGCACAATGCGCTGCTTCTCCAAATTTCAGCGACAAAGACATTGAAGATGAGCTTTCGCAAATGAAAACAGAAAGCCTTGCATATTCAAAAAGCACAACAGGATTTATAAACAGCGCAATTGACTCGCGGATCTTTTACAAAGAACCTTGGAAACATGATTCTGGAATTTATCCGGCAATTTTTTCAGGCTACAATGCAAAACAAGCAAGAGCAATTTTATATAATTTTGTTTCAAAAGAATTTTATACGCCATACAACAGCGCGCTTTTTATCACTGGAAATATAACAGAAAAAAAGGCTCTGGAAATTTCTCAGGAAGCATTTAAAGACTGGAATTCCAAAAGCACAGATTCAGTCTTTGAAAAATTCAAAACTGAAAATTCGCAGCAACGCAAAAGTAAAAAATTTGTTCTTGTAGCAAATGAGTTTTCTTCGGAGCTTACACAGATTGTTGTTCAATACACTTCACTGTCTCAAAACCAGGCGGATATTTTGTCATGCGCTTTCAACAATGAAAAATCAAAATATAAAACAATGGTTCCGCAAATTCCAGAACTAAATATAAGAAGCGCAGATTTTATAACAGCAGCCTCCGCAATAAAAAATGGAAACGCAAGATTTATTTTGCAAGCATTAATCGAAGAACCTCCGAAAGGAAAAAACATTGCAGACCAAGCGCAGACTTTTTTAGCCGGAACAGCGGAATGCGCAAATCTTACCGAAGATGAAATGAAACTTGCACAAAATGAATTAATAAAAAAATACCAAGAACTTGAAGGAAATTCCAGCAATTTAATTTACAAACTTGCAGAATTCTGGGCAATGAATAAATTTGAAACACCTGAAACTTTTTACCAGAACTTTGAGGAATCCGTTTTTCAAGTAGAAAATGAAACATCAGAAAATATTTCAAAAGCAATTTTAAATGAAGAACCTTATATTTTTTTGCTCGTAAACAACACTGTTTATAAAAAGAACAAAAAATCATTTGATGAACATGGATATGAACTTGCAACACAAGAAAACGCCTCTTGGTACACAAATGAACTTCTTGCAAAAAAAGCAAAGCAAGAAATGCAAAAGGCACTTGAAAAATCCAAAGCAAATAAAAACCCAACGATAGAAATAAGACCTGCAGATTACTTTTACTTTAACAGCATAGAATCCATAAAACATCAAGAATTAAAAAATGGAATTCCTGTGTCAGTTAAAGAAAATCCAAAGTCAAAAACTGTCGCAGTTTGCATTTCAATTTCAGGCGGAAAATTGGCATCCCCAGAATCAGAAAAAAGTTTAAGAGCTGTTTTAATTTCCGCAGTTGCAAAAAATTCTAAAATAGTAAAAATAACAAGTCAAACAGACGAAACGATTTCATACATTTTATTTGAAGTCTTCAAAGAAGAACTAGAAAATGCACTCAAAAAGATTTCAGACGCACTGATTTATGAAACAGTTACTCCAGTGCAGGGAGACTTGCTTTTTAGAGAAGAAGGATATGAACAGAGACTGAAAAACGCAGATTTAGGTTTTCAAATGAAATCAAACGCTCTTGCATATCTTTACCGTTCAACTCCATTCAGCAAAATTTTTAGAATAGAAGAAAAAGAACGCAACGCTTCGTCATACCAAGCATTGCTCTTAGAATACACAAAACTTTTGGACGCTTCATTGTACTCAATTGTAATTTGCGGCGATATTGAATTTAATAAAGCCATAAAATATTGCCAAGACACATTTGAAATTTTAAAGGAACAATCCGAACGAAAAGAACTTGAACTTCCAAAACCATCATTCAAAAACAAAGAAAGAAAAGTCCAGCTCAAGCATATTTACACAACGGATCTTCCTGCAAAACTTGCACCCAAAGAATCTCCAAGACTTGTTCCAACAAAAAACTTTTTTGATCCGGCGCAGATTTATTTTAAATCGCCATACAATACAGATGAAGATGTAGAAATTTTCAATTCGCTGCTTTCAATGTTGTGCACAGAAATTCAATCTGTTCTTGGAAACGAAATTTCATGCAAGGCAGAAGAAGCTTCAATAAAAATTCCAGTCGGAATAATTCAAGCAGACGAATTAAAAAGAACAGGAATATTTTTTGACGCTTACAAAATTGCAAGAGAAAAACTTATCAAAGAACTTTCTGAAGAAAAATACAAGAACTGGACTTGCGAAAAAATAAAAATTCAGTGGAAGCAAAAAAATCTTTCCGCAACACAAACCAACAGCGGAACAGCAAAAGCCATGGCCATATTTCAGAAAAAAGAACAGTACTTGACAAATTATCTTTACATTGAAAATTCTACGCCGCAAGACTTTTTAGATGCAATGGAAAAATATTTTCCAGCAGAGCCATTGATGAAAGTTTATTCCGCGGACTCAAAGAAATAGCATTTTCTATCTGAAAAAACTGAATCCATAAAAATATCATTTTCATCAACAGGGATATTTTCCTTAATCTGAAAATCAAAGCAAAGTCCGGCTAGAAAAAGTTCACAGTTATTCTGGGCGCATTTCTTTTTTAAACTAGAAAGATAAATATCGTAAAACCCCATTCCATGTCCAAGCCTCTGCCCCTTGCTTCCAAATGCCACACCCGGAACAACAACGCATATTTTCTTTTGTACAAAGTTATCAGCATTGAACAAGTTTTGCTTTTTTTCAATCGGCTCGCTAATTCCAAATGCTCCAGTTTCAAGTTGCTTAAGAATTTTTATTGAATTGTCAAGAATATAGAAATTCATCCTTTGAGTTTTAGGAACAACTTTTGGAACAGCAACGATTTTATTTTTCATCATAAGCGCGCAGTTTATTTCTTGTGGAGAAATTTCATTTTTTAAATCTATATAAGAGAGCACAATATCAAAATTATTTTTCAAGACAAATTCAAAAAGCAAACCACACGCTTTTTTTGACGCAGAAAGTTTTTTCTCTGCACTTACTGCGGACAATTCAGTTTTCAAAAGCTTCCTAAGTTCATTTTTTGTCATGCGAAAATATTAAACTATTTAAATATAAAAAGTCCAGTTTTCTTGTAAAAATCCAAAATAAAATATAAACTTTTTTTATGAAAGATTCTTTTGCTTCTGTAAAAACTGACGAAAAAAATCCAAAGTGGCAGCAATGCATAAAACGCGAAAACACACTTTACAACCGCGGAAACGACATAAGATCAGAATTTGAGCGCGACTACACAAGGCTTCTTCATTGCGAAGCATACCGCCGCTTAAAGCACAAGACACAAGTTTTTTATGCTCCACAAAATGACCATATCTGCACAAGAATTGAGCACGTAAACCACGTTGCCAGCGTAAGCGCGACAATCGCAAAATACTTGGGACTGAACCAAGAACTTACGGAAGCAATCGCAATCGGACACGACATAGGACACGCTCCGTTTGGACACACAGGAGAAGACATTTTAAATTCCCTCATTAAAAATCAGAAGGAAGGAAAAAACGCTCCAAAGAAATTCTGGCACGAACGCAACAGCCTTTTCTTCGCAGACTTTATAGAAACACTTCAAGACCCAGACGGAATTTCAAAGAATCTTGACTTGACTTATGCAGTGCGAGACGGACTTATTTGCCACTGCGGAGAAATTGACCAGCAGGGACTCAAGCCGCGTGAAGAAGCAATTGACTTGTATTCAATAAAGCGGCCGGGAATTCTCCAGCCATTCACTTGGGAAGGGTGCATTGTAAAGACAAGCGATAAAATCGCATTCCTTGGCAGAGACATAGAAGACGCAAGATCCTATCATATTCTTGACATGGCGGCATACAGACAGCTGCGCGAAATTGTAGGCGCAACGCTTGGACTTGGTCCAAACAAAAAATATTCACTGCATACAACAAACGGAGCATTCAGATCAGGCAGAGCCGTAAACACAACAGTTTTAATAAACGACATGATTGTAGACTTATGCGCGCAAAGTTCCCCAGAAAACGGCATTTGCTTTAGCGAGCCGTATTTTAAATTCATACATGAACTAAAAAGATTCAGCCTTGCAAACATTTACAATAACTGGCGGCTTTTAGAATTCCAGCGCTATGCGGAAAATGTGCTTTCGTGCATTTACAGAACGCTTATGAAAATTCAAGTTTACGCCCAGAACAGACGAGTTGAAAATGTCCTGCGCTATTCCCCTGAACTTCAAAAAACTTTTTCAGACTGGCTTGTAAAATACACAAACTACAATCCGCAGAAAAAAGAAATCATGCGTTACAAGACAAAAGAAGTGTTCGACGTGAACGACAACGAAAGTTGGGAAAAATGCATTGTTGAATACATAAGCGGAATGACCGACCAGTACGCAATCAAAGTTTACGAAGAAATAATTTCATTTTAGAGTATAAAAACAAAATGTCTTACACAGAAAATTTAAAATTCAAATGCGCGCAATGCAAAAACTGCTGTTGTCTTAAAGGCGGAGTTGTTCTTCTAAGCAAAACTGATCTTGAAAAGCTTTGCAAATGGGCTGAACTTACAAAAGAGCAATTCACAGAAGTTTACTGCCGCAAGCTAGAAAATGCCGACAGAAAAACATATTTGTGCCTAAAAGACAAAAACAAAACTGAATGTATATTCTGGAACAAAGAAAAAGGCTGCGAAGCATACAACGCGCGTCCAGTCCAATGCCGAACCTACCCTTTTTGGACAAAAATCATAGAATCCAAATCATCATGGGAAGCTGAAAAAAACTTCTGCCCGGGAATAAATGAAGGCAATGAGATTCCGCAAGAAGAAGTATGCGTACAATTAAAATTATACGAAGAAAACAAAAAACATCTGATTATAGTTTAGATAATATTTTAATATCATTACCGGACTTGCCCAGATAATCTATAAAAATTTACAAAAAACATGAAAATTTTTCTTGACAGCACAAAAAAGAGGATTTACAATTTTTACATCAACACGTGTAAACAAACCGTGCGTAATCATTCAATCAAACTGTTCCCAGCGCACTCATCTCACAAACCCAACTTCATTTTTTTATCAGGAGGAAAAATGAAAAAAACACTTACTGCCATTCTAACGCTCCTTTTTGCAGCAGGTCTTTCTTTTGGTCAGAATCTTTTAAACGACAGTTCCTTTGAAAGCGGAAACTTAAGCACTTGGAACTTAACAGGCGACAGCGCAGACTGCTATGCTGAAAAAAACAAAGGCAATGCGCATTCAGGAGAATGGAGCTACCACTACTGGAAAAAAACAGCATTCACGGCTTCACTCGACAAAAAAATCACAGGACTTTCCAACGGAACTTACAAACTTTCTGTATGGTCAATGGGCGGTGGAGGCGAAAACGCAATCAAGCTTTTTGCACGCGGATTCGACAATTCTGGAAAAGAAATTTCAGCGCAGATAAAAAACACCGGCTGGAAAAAGTGGAAGCAATATTCAATTGAAATTCCAGTTCAGAACGGAGAGGTTGAAATTGGAATTTTCGTTGACGCGAACAAAGAAAACTGGGGAAATCTTGACGACATAGAGCTTGTAAAGCTTAACTAATTTTTTTAATAAGGAAACATACTATGAAATTTATAAGGAAAAACATTTTAACTGCGGTATTTTTTTCAGTCTTTGCAATTCTTCTGGGGGGGGGCACTCATTTCTTGTAGCAACGGAAGCTCAAGCAGCGATGAAGACGACGATGAAAGCTCATACGGAACAAAAATATACAGCGAAAGCGTAACATTTTCGGAAACACCAACGCAAATAGTTTCAGCAGAAACGCTTGCAGACCTAAGCATAAAATCACTTACAATAAAAGTAATAAACGTAAACTATTCAGGAAGCGATGACTGGTGGTTTACTGCCTGCTCTGACAGTTCCTGGAGCAATGAAGCAAAACTTGAGTGGCAGTCAGGAGAAGGTACAAACTCGCTTTACCTTGCAACAATCACAGACGCAGCAGCAATCGCCGCATACAAAGCAAATGGAATCTACATCGCAGGAACAGACAGCGCAACAGCCGCAGTTTCAGTATTCTATGTTGAAGGCGAAGCAGAAGAGTCAAATGCAAGTTCAGGAAGTGACTCTCAAACAGAAAATACCACAACTTCTAATGAAACTTCTTCTAGCGAAAATGAAACTACAGGAACTTCTTCCAATGAAAACGAAGATAACGGTTCTAGCAGTGAGGAAGCCTTAATTGAATCTTTTTCATCAAATACAAGAAGTGCAAACTTTACAATTTCCAGTTCATATCAACTTTTAATGAAATATGAAACTGTAAATTCTGCTAGTAAAGTAACAATTACAATCTCAGATGTTCAAACAGGAACTTCAAATGGAGATTGGTGGTTCGCCAGTGGCACAGATTCTTCCAAATGGAAAGCAGACATTGCATGGAAAGAAGGTAATTATTACGAATTAGAAATTTCTGATATTTCTGAATATTCCAAAGGAATTTATCTAGGTGGTCTTGAAGGCTTAAGTGGAACAGTAACAGTTTCCTACGAGTAAAGCAAATTTTTATTAACCATGTCATTCCCGTGCCACGACACGGGAATCCATTGAAGCAACTTCAGTTTGAATCTATAATCACAAACACTTTAGAGGTAAAAAAATGAAGTTCAAAAGCATTTTTTCAGTTTTTATAGCACTTTTTTTATTTTTATCACCAGCCTGTTCTGCTCCCTCCGAAAGCACAGATGAAACTCTCGGACTAAACGCAGACTTCATGCGCGGATTCGATGCGTCCATGGTCTCACAGCTAGAAGAATACGGAAGCAGTTTCTACAACGAAAACGGAGCAAAAGAAGACATATTTAAAATTCTAAAAGCGCACGGAGTAAACTGGATTCGCCTTAGAATCTGGAATGAGCCACAAGACTCAACACCGGGACAAAATAACTACGAGCGCACACTCGCAATGGCAAAGCGCATAAAGCAAAACGGCTTGAAGTT
The DNA here is from genome assembly GCF_000195275.1 of Treponema succinifaciens DSM 2489. Classification (NCBI taxonomy): domain Bacteria; kingdom Pseudomonadati; phylum Spirochaetota; class Spirochaetia; order Treponematales; family Treponemataceae; genus Treponema; species Treponema succinifaciens. The sequence goes on from NC_015385.1 coordinate 1,563,343, forward strand.
CCTGCTTGACTTTCATTATTCAGACAGCTGGGCAGATCCTGCAAAACAAAGTCTTCCCGCTGAATGGGACAACGTTTCAAGCATAGAAGAGCTCTGCAGCAAAGTCAGTGAATACACAAAGAAAATTCTTACAGACTTAAAAAGCGAAGGCTGCGCGCCAGACCTTGTTCAGCTTGGAAATGAGATCAATTCCGGAATGTTTCTTACAAAGTCAGACGGAACAACTGCTTCCAGAATTGACTGCTACTCTTGGACAGGACACACAGAAGGAAACAAGAATCTCCTAAAAGTTTTACAATCCGCATCCAGCGCGGTTTCAGAAATCGACTCCAGCATAAAAAAAATGATTCATCTTGCAAGCAGCAAAGGAGACAACTTTGACTGGTGGTTCAAAAATCTGCAAAACCTGAAAGGTGTAGACTACGACTATATAGGCTTAAGCTATTATCCTTTTGAAGAACACGGAACATTGAAGCAGCTGCGCGAAAATATATCATATCTAAAAAAGACTTACAAAAAGCAAGTTCTAGTTGCGGAAACTTCCTGGGCATGGTCAATGGAAGCCTACGGCGACAGCACAAACAATATAGTATGGTACGAACCAGCCGGAATCCAAGCTGCAAAAAATCTTGTGGACTCCAAAAGCACAGAGCTCAAAAATTTAAAGACACAGACTTACAACGGAAAAAAATGCGTTTCTGCTTCAGTGCAAAATCAAGCAACAGTTGTAAAAGCAATAATGGAAGCTACATCCAATGCAGGAGGCTGCGGAATCTTCTACTGGGGCGGAGACTGGATTCCAAATTCAAAAATCCAAGACACCTGGGAAAATCAGACGCTCTTCGATCTTGAAGGAAAAGCCCTCGAAAGCCTGAATGTGTTTTTAACAGAATGACATTGCCGTTGCCGGAAAATGCGGCATTTTTTTACATTGCTACTCTGACAGTTTTTCTGAAATCGGGAAATCCTGCCGGCGCAGCTCTTTCTGCGGAACCTGCTCATAGCCCCATTTTTCATAGCTTAACTCAGGAACTTGATTTTCCACATAGCTTGAAAGTTCTGTCAAAGTTACAAAACCGTCTCCGTCTGAATCCGCATTTCCTGCAAGTCCGTCCAAGAGAACATAAGTAAAAACACCATGACCGTTGTAGCCTTCCATTGCAGACTGACTATCCGAAGCCGCCGCTAAAATTGCGTGTCCTGTTGCCCTTGAAAGACGCTCGAATATTCCCTTGTCTCCCATTCCACGTTTATTTGAATCCGCAAAGAATGAGCCAGAATTGCAAGTGTCCAGCATCATCAAAGTTTTGCCAGCTTTTATAAGTGAAAGATTTTTCGTCAAATCACTTTTTGAAATTGCCTTGAGAGGAATATCGGTTTTATTCGTGTAACGGAAATTAACAGGAATAAAATAATAGTCGCCGTCATCATAAGTCGTTCCATGTCCTGAAACAAAGAAAACAAAAACATCATCCGCAGTTACAGTTGAAGAAAGTTCTTTAAATTTTTGCTCCAAACCTTCTTTTGTAACCTCGGCATCTTTTAATGAATAAACACAAACATTCTGATAAAGTCCGTTTTGTTGCTTCTTGAATGATTCTTCAATTGAAGCCGCATCCGGCACACAATAATTAAGCCACAAATCTTTATCGCGGTATTTGTTCACGGCAACCGTAAGAACATACAGATTCGGCTTGGAAGTTTTTCCCTGCCAGTTTACATCTGCGCTAGCACTACGGCTTTCTATCATTCCAGCGGAATTCATCGCAAACGCTTCAATTTTATTCTGTCCGTTCTGCAAAGTAACTGTATGCCTGAATATTTTCTGCTCGCCTTTGCTCGATGCAACACCTTCAGAAAGCCGGATTGTTTTTCCATTCAAGACAATGCTGACATTCCCGATTCCGCCGCCAGTATTCTGCACGCAAATATCAAAAGTAACATCGCGGCTATCAGACAGTTCTGGCAGATTTTTTATGGCAACAGCAGGAGCATTTCCACTGCGCACAATTGAAGCAAGATTCACTTCCTTTGCATATTCTGAAATATCCTCGCCACGCATTTTTGCCGCAACCAAGTCCGGGCGATACAACTTGTCATAAACCTGATCAATGCCAATTACATCCATGCCGTCAACAATATGCACAAGATTCTTCATAGCCCATTCCGTACCAGTAAAGAAACCTTCGGGAGTGTATGTGAGATAGTCGCCGTTTTTACCATTAATAATTGTGTAAATAAGAGAACCAGTTTCAACATTCCAGACTTTTATGGTAAATCTATCACTGACAGTAATAGATTTATCATCAATAGAAGTATTTGCGTAATTTACAGAATCTATACGTTTTTCAGTTTTCACAACCTTTTTAGTCATTTCAGTATTATCATAAAATACCACCGTATTACCTTCTGCGGAAAAAATAAATTTTTCCTTAGTAGTATAACGCCAGCTTTTTTTATAAAATTTTTCCCCAGTTTCAAGATCAACCATTCCTATCTTTACATAACTTGGATATTTCTCTCCAAAATCATAGTGAATATTCCAACTCACTTTCATCGCTCTCATAACCATTGAAAAGCGCATTCACTGTAATTTTTCCGTCAATTACTATTGGACACACATACTCACAGGAGGTCGTAGTTCCTGAATAGATAACATCAGAATAATAACATATTTCACCATAAGAGGCTGTTTTTTCATAGACACTGATTTTATAAGAAACAGAACCTTCTACAGGAGTCCATGTTATTTTCATATATTTTGAGCCGTTTTTTTTCACCTGAATATCTTCAGGAACACCGTCAAAAACTTTTACCTCAACAACATCTGAAAATCCGCTTATTTTTTTATTGAATACGCTTTCCGCCTTGAATTGATACACAGTTCCCAATTGGATTTCCATTTTCATGCTTTCATCATAGTCTATACTTTCTACCAATCTAAAATTATCGTCATTGGCAGTGGTACAATAAATATTGTATGAAGCATGTATATTTTTTTGAGAACATTCAAGGCAAACTTCATACTTGGTGTTATTTCTTTTTATACTGTATGAAATTTCAGGAACAAAAAGACCAGTTTCAATTCTGTCGTTCCAGAAATTGCTGCATGAAGAAAACACCAACAAAATACTTAAAATCAAATATATTTTTTTCATATTATTTCCTACCTGCCGAATGTATATCCAAGACCAACAAAAAATCTGTCCATGAATCCTAAATCAAAATAAAAATCCAAAGAATATTCAGCTGTGAATGTAAAACCGCTCCAACCCACAAAATCTGCTCCAATACCAGCTCGTATAATTTGAGCATTGTCAGTTTCCCACATAACTCCATATCCATATCCGCCAAGAACATATAAATTTACAAAATCCGAAATCGTGTAGTTTGCTCCTAAAAAACCAACAAATGAACTTGACTTTGGAATAAGGCTTAGCCATTCAAGTGAAGCGCCTATAAAAAAATTTGGAAAAGGTCCCCAATACGCCATACAAGGCCATGCACCTATAAAAAATCCGTTATCTGGAAAGAACTCTGCATTCCGGCAATAACGGAAATCCACAAGTCCAATTGAAAAACCCGTTCTTTTTATCTGAGTATTAAGAAAATCCTGAAAATCATTCTTTTTTCTAGCTTCTTGAGCTTCTTTTATTTTCTTTTCAATTCTATCTATATCTTTCTGAATATCTTTATATCCTGATTTTTTTGCTTTATTGTACCATTCTTCAGCAGTGAAAAATTCGCCATTATCTTCATAGCATATTCCTGCATTTAGCATCGCCGTTACGTTGCCGTTTTCCGCAGATTTCAAATACCAGGACAATGCCAGTTTTTTATCCTTCTCAACACCATAGCCATTATCATAACAAAGTCCTAAAGAATATTGAGCATCTGCATATCCGGCTTCTGCGGCAAGCCTGTAGTAATAAACCGCGCGCTCATAATTTTGAACAGCATTATTTTTTCCATAAAAATAGTTTTTTCCTTTATTATAACAGCTTTCTTTTTCCGCATCGGAAAGATAATTAAACTCAACCTTTTCCGTGTCAGATTCTTTTACAAGGATTTCTCTTTCTTCTGTTTTTTTGTCATCATATATTACTTTTACCTTATGCCGTCCGACAGGAACATTAAAAACAGACGAACCGAATTCACCAATATCACTTTTATACTCATCATCAATGTAAACGGCACATGGAGTTATAACGGAAACTGAGATAAATCCAAGAAATGAGTAATTCTCAGAAGAATTTTCACTTTCAGGTTTTCCAGCCAGATAAATGGGAGCAAGAAGCTGTACATACTCACCGGGCAACTGTTTTTCCTGCGTCTGCAAAAAGACATCATTACGGACTTTCATAAGAACTCTTGTCAGGCTCGCACCTTTTTCCGTAATTCTTTTTGTAAGCGCGGGAGTATACACTCCGTCCTGCGCAGTTTCCCCGGCTTCGGCGGAATAAACGATAATCGAATTTTTAGGTTTGCGGCTTACGGCTGCAAGTCCACGGCTGTCTCCACCACGATGCTTGCCGTTCGGAAACGGATCATTACGGCAGGAGTCCAGAACAACCACATTGGATTCCCCAACCATAAAGTCCATAACTCTGTTAAGTTCAACACTGCTATCCGGAATCTGCTCTTCATCAATAATCTTTTCATTAACAGGAATAAGATAATTTTCTCCATGAACCTGAACCGCATGACCGCCATAGTGAAAAAAAGAAATTCCTCCTTCTTTTTCTACTTTATTCTTAAATTCGCGTAAGCTAGCAAACATTTCATTTCTGTTTGCATTTTTCACAAACATTACGGAAAAACCTATGCTTTCAAGAGCGGTTTTAAGTTCCTCACCTTCCGGCACAGGCTGGCTCAAAGACTTTATCTCGCTGTAATCACCGTTTGCAATGAGCAGAGCGTTTTTGGCTTCCTGGGAGAAAGCAGATGAAAGAAGTCCTGCAATAACAAATATGCTAAAAAGTTTTTTTATTCTTAACATGATTTTATCCTATTTATTTTATTATTTACTCTGAAAAAACTGTACATCGCTCTTTTCAAAATCTTTTATATAATTTTCATTCTTGTTTTTTACATACTCTTCCAGTTCTTTTAAAACAAGTATCAATCGGTTCTCATAATCTTTTTTAGCATCAAAGTCCTTGCACTTTTTACCGTAATCAGAAATTTGAAGAATTTGCTCTAAAAGCTCACGATATAAAAGGTTTTGCTCAGACAATTTTTCATTTTGCGAATTTGCCATGACTGCACCACACAGACACTTTGCAAGTCCGCCTATAAGCTTACAAACAGGAAGCAGGATTTCATTATTTTTCAAGTTTTTATTTTTAAACTGAACTGAATACTCAAAATCAACAATGTCTTTTACCGTTCTTACGGCAAGCCTCTTAGAATCATTGCCGGATTCTGCTGCTTCTTTTTCCAATGCAGTCATAACAGGATTGATTTCGTTTTTCTCATTTTTTACTATTGCAAAGAATTTTTGAGCAGAGCCTTCTATAACAGTTTTTCTCAAAAATTCCACAAAATCAAAATACTCAACAAAGCCTACAGAATTTGGATCAAGTTTTTCGTAGCGTTTTAAGGAACGAATCGACCAGCCAATGCTCCAAACAGGAAATTCTTCCTTTAAGTTAAAAGCAATCATTCTGGAAAGATGTGCATCGCATTTATTCAAGGAATTAGACACAGAATTGAATTTTGAATCAATAAACTCAATCGTTTTATTTTGCAGAATCTCATCAACATCATTTTCAAACTTTTTTTGAACTGATTCATCAACCTCTTTTTTCAGAAGAAATTTTGGAACAAAAATTGAGCCGCCAACAAGAAGTGAAAGAGATGTAAGGATAATTGAAAAATCAATCCGCTCTGCTGTTTCTTTTGGAGAAAAATTTGCAGTTCCAATTTTCAACCAATGGTTTGCTGAAAACAATAAGCAAAACCGCAACAAGAGAACCAATGAGAAGCAGAGCAACCAGCACAAATAAAATAAAAAAACAGACTTCACTAAACAAAAACCTTTTTTCTGATTTCATAAAAAACCTCCTCAATATTCCTTTCTACTCCATCACAGTATACGTAATTTTGAAAACACTGGTTTCGTAATTTTCAGCAGAACTTTGTTTTAAAGCCGTAATTCCGCGTGTGATTTTCTGAATGTCGTTCTTTGCGTATTTTCCAGTCGAAGTCTGCTCCGGAAGCCCTTTCTCTGAAGTTGAGGCGTAAATCAGAATCTGCTCCGCTCCGTAAACGCCGTCAACAACTTTAAAAACCGTGTCTTTCAAATCAGGAAAAGTGCGGACTTCACCTGCACGGATAAAATTATATGCAACAGGAAGCCAGTTCTTGTCCCCATTAGCGTCAATACATAAAATCGCAATATAAGAATCTTTCTCCACAGAAATCATGAACTTCACAATGTCATTCGGATAAAGCATATTTACAAGATTATCCTCGCTGTCGAGCATAGCCGCAGTTATGAGATAGTCTGGCTTGGGGATATTACGCACAAAATCTTCGTTAATGGATTTTGCAAGCTCATAATTTGCAGGCTTATAATTCAGACCGGGCAAGTTCTTTGTAGAAAATTCAACGGAAGTCTTTTTTGTGTTTCCCGCAAACTGTTTGTATGAAAAATAAACTGAAACTTTATTGTCTTTTTCTATAAATGAGGAATATATAACTCCTTCCGGAAACTGCCGCTTTGCCCAATCAGAAGAACTCATGTCATAAACGCCGCTGTCGCTAAGCTGCGCCAAGAACAATTCCGACTGCTGGTCTGCTTTCAAATCAAAAATTTCTTTTCCGCAATCCGAAAGCGCAACTTCTATCACGTCTTTTAGAAAAACAGTGAATTCAGAAGCTGAATTTGTTTCCGAGTCAACAGGAAGCTCCACCTGAACCAAAGATGCATTCTTTGGAATGATTTTTGAAACTGCATTCCTGACAGTCGCCGAAAAATCCTGGGCAAAAACAGAAACTGAGCAAAACAGGATTACCGCAAATAAAATATTTTTTTTCATATCAATTTTCCTCTTCTTGATTCTTTTCAACAAACTGATTTTTTACCTTCTCAAAAAACTCTTTATCCAAAACAAACGACCGCCAAGCCTTTTCAAAAGCCGCTGCCAAAGATTTTTCTTCGTTAGAACTCAATCCCATGCCGAAAAACGATTCCCCCCTGAACCTGTGCAACTCCGTTTTTCTCCAAAGCAACGTTGCACAAAACTTTTGTTTTTGTAACTGCCTCATGGCTTGCAAGTTTTTCTCTGTCAATAAAAATCACAAAATTCCATATTTTTTCTTTCTCACCAGATTTATCTATAAAAACCGGAATTCCATATTCTTCTATCATTTTTTGCAGTTTGCTCTGCATTTTCTGCTCGATATTTGCATTGGAACACATATTTTCTGAGTACTTGAATTCAAGCCCGGCATAAACAGGAGTTACTTCAAAATTTAAAACTGTTGAATCGGCGGTTATTTCGCCAAGAATATTTTTTTCAATACCGCTTACAAGCCTTACTTTCATACTGTAGCTTCCATAATCCAAAGACTGAGTATTTCCAGAAATTTTGATTTTGTTTTCAGAATTGATTTCATACAGCGCACTACCGAATGATTTTTCTTTGTTAAAAAGTGTAGCCTCCGCTTTTAAGGATGAAAGATTTTTATATTCATCGGAATAGATCTGCAGAACAGACAAAAATTCAGTGCCCTTTTCAACTGTCTTAGGATAACTTTCATTTTGAATTTTGCAGTTCTGAATTATTCTTTTTGCATACAAAAGAGCATATTCATCCAAAGCGGCTTTTCCGCCGGAAGTCTCAACAAACGCCACCGTTTTATATAAAGGATTTTCAGAGACAGCCTTATAAACTGTGATGCAACTTTCCACATCCGATTTTATTGATTTATTCCTGCTTTCATTCTTTTCCGGAAGCAATGAAGAATATCTTTCAGAAATCTCTTTTGCAAAAGAATCCATTTCACGCTTTACTTTTTCTTTTGAAACACTGCATTTTACATAGCAGATGTACTGCTCCTGATTTTTTGATGTTAAATATTTTTCTATATAATAGTTCTCAGGCAGGATTTCCGAGACGTACCGCTGCGCAAAACTTTGGATTATCTCTTCCTGCTCGATATAAGGATTTATGATTTCGGAGCTGAAATTCTTTGAAGACTTTGTCTCCTGAGCCTTTGACTGAATGATTGTTCCGTAATATTTTACAACCTGATTAAGAGCGTCATTTCTTGCTCCATTCCTTGCAATTGTTTCATTCGCAAGATAGCTTGAAACACCGATAAAAAACAGACTTTCATCCGAAACAGGAACTGAATTTACCCATTCGGGACGCTGCGGCGGAAAAGATTCCACAAAGACTTTTGCATTTCCAATTGCAATTTCAATTTTTTCAGCTTTTGAATCACGGAGTTTTAACGAGCCACACCCACTCCACAAAAGTGAGAAAATACAAAAAATCAATACAAGAAAATATTTTTTCCGCCACATAAACGTTTCCTAAAAAAATTAGAACATAGATGAAGGCAAAGAACCGCCAAAGAATTCTGAAACTTTCTCAAGCTGCTTGCGTTTTTCCGCATCCTTTTCAGCATCAGCCTGTTTCTGATATTCAGCCGCCTTCTGATTGCAGTATTCTTTTAACGCTTTGTCAGCCTCAGCCTTGTCAATTATCATAAGAACATAAACCTTGTAAGCATATTTTGAAGAAGTAGTCACATAGGTTTCTGTGTAGAATTCTTTCGCTGGAAGTCCTTTTGCAAGACCTTCAGCCATAAACTCCTCAAGTTCCTGAGAAGCAATCTGGGGATCAAAAACATCGCTTGTTATTCCATAAGAAGCGGTTGCAGTTCTTCCTCTATCAGAAATGAGAGTTCCATAGTATTTAACAAGCTGATTCCGACCGTCACTCTGAGCATTGCTTCTAGCTTCCGATTCTATGGCGAATTTATTGCTCACGCCTACAAAAGCAAACTGTTTGTTCGTAATCGGAACAGAATTCACCCAGTCAGGCTTTTTTTCAGGATCTGTCATAACAGGCTTCAATGCCTCCAATGCAGCGGCTCTGGCCTTTGCCGCATATTTTTCCGGTGAACTCGCACATCCGACAACCATCAATCCAAGCATAGCGGCAAACGCCAAGCATCCAAGTTTTTTCATTTCTTCCTCCAATAATTAGGGAATTTCCCAATATAAAATTATATCAAAAATAATATACTACTATATCAAATTAATCAATTAAAATTATATATAAATATATCTATCTTGATATAAAATGGACTTAGAAAAGACAGTAATCGACAACATAAAAAGAATTCGCAAGGAAAAACATATCACGCAGGAACAGTTGGCAGAAGCGTGCAACACGGCGACAAGCTACATCGGTCTTATGGAAACCTACAAGAATGTGCCTAAGCTTTCCACAATCGAAAAAATCGCAGACGCCCTGAACGTTGAGCCTGAAATACTTTTCAAAAAATCAGAAGTCGAAAAAAAGGACGAGCAGAAAATCCGCATAATCACAGACACAGTCATAGAAAGCATGAGAAAAGAGCTTTACAAGGCAATCAGAGAAAACTGGAGAGCGGACTAAAGACAAATTTTAATGTAGACTTATCGACATATTATCTTCATTACCAATGGAGTATACGCTCCATAGCTTATAGGCATATCTCTTTATCAAGTTATAATGCACATATTTATACAACTTAACAGCACACCCCTCAGCCAAGTTGTATGTAATACAGTTCATCAGGCTATTTTCATAGCTCTTTGTCAGAGTATTCATGCAAATCATTACAGCTTATCTATAAGAATGCGTACAACTTATATGCATCCTCATAGATAAGTTATCCAGCAATTTACATACAGCAAATATAAAACACTGCGGATAGCTTAGCAATAAAAACAACCATAACCTAAAGCAACCTTGCTCAATAGCTTATGAATTATTTCATCTGCAAATTAGGAAAAAATAAAAACTTCTATATTTTTATCTAAAAAATCGACAATTTTTTTTAATTTAAGGCAATAACATAGTTATAAATAAAAAATAAATACACAAACAGCATTTTCAAGTTTTTATTGAAAATCTAAAAATAAGGAGGAAAAGAAAATAAAAATAAGAAGCGAGACTTTTTAACTGATATTAGGCAGTAAAAAAAGTCTAAAAATTCGGTTGCGGAAAACAGGCTAGAAAAATTCTATACAAAGTAAAGAACTTCCGCAGATTTTTCAAACCACCAAAAGAAAAAAGACGTTGTCTAAAACTTTAGTGGTAAAAACAACAGACAAAGAAAAATAATACAAAGGAGTCAATATTATGATAAATATCGACACAAAACGTAAAACTAATTTCGCTGTAACATTAACACCTTGCTATTTCAGGGAGCATACATACATTGCACGTGTTCCAAGAAAGATGATAACAACAGATCAAATTTTAGACTTAGTTGCAGCTCATAATCAGGGAATTGACCGTTATCAGGTAGGTCATGCCATGGAACTGCTGAAAAAGGAAATTCTTGAGCAGGCAGAACTTGGTTTTGCAGTAGACATAATGGAAATCTGCAAGCTTTACATTGCCCCTTGCAATGGAATAAAGTCACTTACACCAGAAGCAGAAATCATAACAGGCTTTGAAGCGCGTTTTTGTGCAAACGAGCAGTTAAACGAAAAACTTAAAACTATAAGTGCATCTGTAACCTCTGTAATCACTCCATCTCCTCAAATTTCACAAATTGAAAATCCTTTAGACGGAACAAAGGACAAGACGCTAAAAGCCACATTCAGCGCACGTCTTATCGGTAAAAAGTTAAAGGTCGGAGGAGCAGAAAGCGGAATATGGTTTGTTCCAGAAACAGAAAATAACGAGCCAACAGAAGATGAATCTACCTGGATAAAAGTTCCAGAAGAATTTATAACAAGGAATACATCTAAAATGCTTGAATTTCATCTTCCTCGTTTACTTACAGCCGGAAAGAAATACTTTATACAAATCTGTACATCAGAAAGAAGTGGCTATGAGCTAAAAACTCCAATAACAGGAATAAGTAAAATTCCTATTACAATAGAAGAATAAAACAAAAAATCCCGAAGCATAGATGTATTACAATTATGCTCCGGGATTTTCGTTTATAGCTTAGGTTAATAAAAAATTAGCCTTTCAAAACTTTTGCCAAGTCAGCATAAGTAAACTTGAGATCTTCAGCTACTTTTGCAGCAGGTCCAGACTCACCAAAACGGTCGATTGTAAACAAGTCCTTCTTGCTTGAAACATATTTTTCCCAGCCAAAACTTACACCGGCTTCTGCAACAACAACACGTTTTGCATTTCCAATTATTTCTTTCTGAAACGACTCATCCTGTTTTTCGAACAAAGTCTTATCCATAACAGAAACGACACGGATATTTTTACCAGAAACAAGCTTTGCAGCATTCAAAGACATTTCAACTTCAGAGCCTGTAGCAAGGATTGTAATATCAGGATTCTTTGTTCCTTCCTGAACTATATATGCGCCTTTTCTTACAGTATTCTTCCAATCTTTGTCAGCTTTTTCATATACAGTGATTGCCTGTCTTGTAAATGCCATGCAAACCGGATGATTTGTGCTTTCAAGCGCCATTTCCCATGCAACAGCAGATTCTTCTGCATCACCCGGACGCAGGAACTGCACATTAGGAATACAGCGCAACGCCGCATTTGTTTCAACAGGCTGATGTGTAGGACCGTCTTCTCCTACATAGATTGAATCATGTGTAAAGATATAGATATTTGGAAGCTTGCTCAAAGCCGCAACACGCAAAGAAGGACGCAGATAGTCGCTAAACACAAGGAATGTAGCCCCGAAAGCTCTAAGTCCTCCATGCAAGTTGATTCCGCTCATAACCTGGCTCATCGCAAACTCACGGATTCCATATTCAATTGTGCGGCCTTTTCTGTTTGTCTTGCTATAAACACCGTCATCGTCTGCAACTTTTGTCTTGTTAGGTCCCTGCAAGTCAGCAGAACCGCCCACAAGCCATTCATAGCATTTAGCCATGCAGTTAAGGCTTTTTCCGCTGGCATCGCGAGTAGCAAGCTTGTCTCCAACCTTATAAGAAGGGGATTCACACTCACCTGTTGCCTTGTGATTCCAGTAAGCGTCCCATTTCTTTGCAAGTTCTGGATTTTCTTTTGCCCATTCAGCAAATGTCTTGTTCCAGTTTTCTTCCACTTTTGCCCATTCAGTTCTCTTTTCTTCAAAGTACTTATATGCTTCAGGAGCGACCCAGAACTGCTCATCAGATGGAATTCCAAGAGCAGTCTTTGCAGACTTGCAGCCTTCCTCTCCAAGAGGAGCACCATGGACATCAGCAGTTCCCTGCTTTGGAGCGCCTTTGCCAATTACAGACTTAAGAATAATCAAGGTAGGCTTTGAAGTGTCGCGCTTTGCAATTTCAACGAGGTCTGCAATTTCACCTACATTATACATAGAACCACGCAAAACCTTCCAGCCGTAAGAAAGATAGCGGTTTTCAATGTCATCTGTGAATGTTATATCTGTATTCCCATCGATTGAGATTTTATTTTCATCATAAAATACAATGAGTTTTCCAAGACCAAGATTTCCGGCAAGAGAACTGGCTTCTGATGAAACTCCCTCTTCAAGGCAACCTTCACCAACGAGAGTATAAGTGTAATGGTCAACAATTGTGTGCTTTGGAGTATTAAAGCGGGCGGCAAGCATTGTCTCTGCAATTGCCATTCCAACTGCGGCGGCAATTCCCTGTCCGAGCGGACCAGATGTACATTCAACGCCATCTGTTTCACCATATTCAGGATGTCCAGGACATTTTGAGCCAATCTGACGGAATGACTTTATATCGTCAAGTGAAACTTTATATCCTGAAAGGTGAAGAATTGAATAAAGCAACATCGAGCCGTGTCCGGCAGAAAGAACAAAACGGTCTCTGTCCACCCATTTTGAATCAGCAGGATTGTGCTTTAAAAGCTCGCCGTAAAGAACAGCAGCGACTTCCGCGGCGCCAAGAGGAAGTCCCGGATGACCTGAATTTGCCTTCTGGATTGCATCCATAGAAAGGCTTCTGATTGACAAAGCAACAGCTTCGATAGCTTTTGTGTCCATAGTTGTTACACTCCACTAAAATTAAGGAAAATTTTAGTGGTATTCTACAACTAAGCGTCTGTTTTTTCAATCATCTAAAAGCTTAAAAAGAAAGACTTCTTCTATAAGAGTTCCGGACGTGAAATTCTCCGTAGCAAATCCAAAAGCTCGCCTTTTGAAGGACAAGCTTGAATTCCTTTGCGGAATTTTTCATTCTTAAACAAAGTCGCTAAGGCAGAAAGAACTTTTATATGGAACTGTGCAGAATCAGAAAGAATAACAAACATGACGTAAACCTTCCTTACATCAGGAGCCTGCATATCCATAGGCTCTCGTAAATACGCAACAACAATCTTGCTTTCAGAACTGTTTTTTACAAGTGGATAGCGCGGATGAGGAATTGCAATTCCATTTCCAACAGCTGTGCTAAGGACTTTTTCACGTTCAACAAGCTCTTTTTGAAGCTGGTGCGCAGTAAGACCAGATGGAACAACAATTCTATCGCATATATATTCAAAGATTTTTGCGCAAGAATTTCCCGGCACATCCTCTAAAACTTCTCCACGCTCAAAAAGAATACCAATATCAAAATCTTCCATAATAGAACACTCCTCGTAACCCACTTTTACTTTTTCTTAAAAGAACTCATTCTGCTAGCAACACATGAACCGCCTTTTATAACCTTGAACTGGCTTTGCTTTTCCTTTGCAAGAGAAGACTCAAGGATTCCCTTTATATCCTCAAAGTTCCATTCCATTCCGTCTAATGAAAGAAGCAACGCATCCGCAGTTTCTTCTGCAGTCGGATCAGAAGCAATAGTTTCAAGCATACGCAGTATATGACCATGAAGCTGAGCCAAAACCACAACTTCCTGGCTTGGAAAGTTCAGAATCAGTTCACCAAGGAAATCAATTTTCCTCACTAGAGATGAAACATTTCCATAAAGTTCCAGTGTCTTCTTTCTGACAGCTCCAAGAGTCTGATCTGCAAACCAATTGTAATCTTTCTGAAGAATAGCATATCTTTCTTTAAGCGACAAGATAATTTTTTGAATCTGAATATCGTCAAGAGAAAAGTCATCTCGACAGATAAAATCCAGCGCATACTTTACATAGTCTGTTTTCTTCTGGTAAAGAGCATCAAGCACAATCTGGTCATAAACAAACTCTGGAATAGAGTTAAGCGTGTATTCCGCAAATGTAATGTTCTTTTTTAGCTCATTGTTTAACAGTGCAAGCGTAGAATTCCATTTTCCGAACGCAGGAACCTCTTCTCCTTTTCTCCAAAGTCTTGTTTCCACTCCGTAATGCTCAAAAGAAATCTTGTTTGTATGTTTAAAAAGAAACTCTTCCATTGATCCGCAGTAAGGAACGCATAGAGTCCTTCTATTTTCAAAAAAAACTGTAACAAGCTGTTCTTCTATTGAGGTCATTGGTCCGCGTTTTTCAAAACATTCAAGAAGTCTTTTTTCAAGCTCCGAAAACCACTCAATCCGCTTTTCTCCAATTTCGCCTTTGTCGAATCTAGTTTCATCACTATGAAGAATCATCATATTAAGCTTGCCTGCATTCCAGTCAGTAACACAGCAAAGGATTCTGTCGCCTTTTTTATATCCGTATTTTTCTGCAAGATAGTCCAAGTCAAGCCCCGTAAGCTTAACTGTGTTTGAAAGCTCAAAGTCACGTGAAACCAAATCCAAGTCTTTATTCGCAGGATCAGATGCTATATACTGTGGAGCATATTCTTCGCCATAAAGCATGAACATATCTATAGCATCGTCGCTGTCAAACACACCAACCTTGTAAGGAACTTTTTTTCCTTTTACGTAAAACCGAAGCGTTGAAGAAATTCTATCTGTTTCAACAAAAGGCATACATCTGTCGCCCGCAACAAAAACTCCCTGATCCGCCTCTGCGGCAGTTGGAACTATGCTGAAAATCTCACCAGTAAAAGCTCCTGCATGCGTAACAAACCTGCCGTCCTCAAGCTCAAGAACATTAGGACTTGAGCAAAGAAAATCCACTGCATCTTCCAGCGAAGCAGAAAAGCCAAGGGTGTTCAAGACTTTTCTCATATCCTTTGCGGTGAAAGGCTTTACATAAGTCCTCAAAAATTTTTCCGCTAATTCTTCTCTTGAAAATCCCATGTTACAATATTAATACTTTTTCAAATAAATAAAAAGATTTTATAAAAAAAATTGAAAACAATAAGCAATAAGTTTAATATATTCTATAGAGTAGGAGGAAAAATGGATTTCATTGAACTTTCAAAAAAAAGATATTCTGTAAGAAAATTTTCAAGCCAAAAGGTTGAAGATGAAAAAATCGAAAAAATTCTTGAGGCAGGGCGGCTAGCTCCAACAGCAAAAAACAGCCAGTCGCACAAAATATTCATCATAAAAAGCAAGGACGCACTGGAGAAAATTTATAGCGCAACTCCAATGTCTTACCATGCGCCTATTGTGCTTATGGTTTGTTATGATAAAAAAACAAGCTACAAAAACACTGCGGACACTCATTATCCAGACTATGACGGAGGAGGAGTTGACGCAGCTATTGTAACAACTGCAATGATGATGGAAGCCACAGAGCTGGGACTAGGAACGTTATGGGCAAGAGGATATGACAGCCAGAAAATCTATGACGCTTTTCCTCAGATAAAAGACCTTGAGCTTGTATGTCTGCTGGACATTGGCTATCCGGCAGAAGACTCTTCCCCAAGTGAAAGGCACTTTATGAGAAAAGAACTTTCAGAAACTACAGTAGAACTTTAATGTGTTCTGCTCACGCAAAATATCAATTTTACATTCCTATGCAATAAGCGCACTGCAAGGTGAACTTAGAGCATGGGAATATCTTAGTTTTTTCAGTTTCTTATTGCATCAATATTGGCACTTCCTGCCTTTACAAACGGAAGTACATTTTCATCTCTCTCTATTCTAAGCCGTACAAATCTAGGACCTTTTGAAAATGCCTTCTCTGCCCATAAAGAGTCTGAATTCGCGTCAATAGATTCAATTCCGAATCCCTCCGAAATTTTCAGCAAATCAGGATTTTTTATAAACTCACTTGCACTGTAGTTCTTTTCAAAAAGATACTCCTGCTGCTGATGAACCATTCCAAGCACGCCGTTTTCAAGAACAATAACTGTAACATTTAGATTAAGCTCGCTCAGAGTCGCAAGTTCCTGAAGATTCATAAGAATACTTCCGTCTCCAGAAATACACACAACCTTCTTTTCAGGATTTGCAATGGCAGCTCCAATAGCAGCAGGCAAACCAAAACCCATGGTTCCCAAAGAGCCGCTAGTCAAAAACTGACGAGGATATTCCACAGGATAATACTGCGCCGCCCACATCTGATGCTGTCCAACATCTGTTGTAACAATTATATCTTTTGAAGAAAGCCCCGCTTTTTTTGCATTCAAAGGAATTTCATTTATAAACTTACGCGGATTTACTGAATTTGATTTTTTTCCACGTCCAAGCTCAAAACTTTCTGTCTGCTCAAAAACAGAATAAAGAGATTCCAGCCAAGCTTTCCTTTGAGCGGCAAATTTTTTATCATCAGATTCTTTTATTTTAGAAACAAGAAGCGGAAGAGCTGCTTCCAAATCGCAGACTAAAGAACAACTTGAAGGAAGTATTTTGTTTATTTCAGCAGCGTCAATATCTATATGGAGAATTTTTGCTTCCGGGCAGAATTTCGCAATCACACCTGTCGCCCTGTCATCAAAACGCACACCCATCGCCAGAACCACATCAGCATCATGCATTGCCTTGTTTGCCGCATAAGCGCCGTGCATTCCAACCATGCCAAGATTGTTTTTAAAGTTCTTAGGCAATGAGCCTATTCCCATAAGGCTTGTTACAGCCGCAGCATCAAAAGACCCAAGAAGAGTTTTTATAGAAAATGAAGCCACAGGTGAATTACATCCACCTCCAATATAAAGCACTGGACGTTCAGCAGACAAAAGAACCTGCGTCATTTCTTCAACAACACAAGGAATTTTATCTTCTGGGGTAGAAAACTTTCTTGCAAAAACAGATTTCTTTACCTCTTCAGTGGAGCGGATTTTAGGCCATTCTTCAAATTCTGCAAATCCGGTCTGAACATCGCGCGGAACATCAATAAGAACCGGTCCCGGTCGCCCGCTGGAAGCAATTTCAAATGCAAGAGGAATTGCTTCCAGAAGCTCTGAGACAGACTTTACCATCATGCTGTGTTTTGTAATAGGAAAAGAAAGCCCGAATGTATCAGCTTCCTGAAAAGCGTCCGTTCCAATCAAAGATGTGTTAACCTGCCCTGTAATTGCTACAATTGGAATTGAATCGCACCTTGCATCTGCAATAGCAGTAAGGAGATTCATTGCTCCAGGTCCGGAAGTCGCCATGCAAACAGCAGGAATTCCTGTTGAGCGCGACATTCCTTGAGCAATAAAGCCAGCCGCCTGCTCATGGCGCACTAAAATATGTTTTATTGAAGATTTGTTCAATTCATCATATAAGGGAAGAATCTGACCTCCCGGAATTCCAGCGACATACTTAACACCTTCCATTTCAAGAAGCTTTAAAATAATCTGTGAACCTGTAGCTTTTATCATTCCGCCATTCTATAAAAAAAAACGTCTGTTTTCAACAACAACTTTTACTGTCATTATCCAGTGAATGAACATTACAGGGCAAACTCATTATAAATAATTTAAGTAAAGTTTGAGCGAAGGAACGGTTCGTGAGGGCAAAAACACTCTGATTGTTGCGGCCGCATGAGCGGACAATTCTATAGTTACTTTGCAACAATCAGAGTGTAGCGCATTATTGCGCGATTTTGAACCAGGAAACCGTGTCTGGGAGCCAGTTTTATGCTGAATACATTTATAATGCGTTTGCCCTGATGAACATTAGAACATTAGAATCTACATTGACAAAAGTTTTTTTTTTAGCGATTATTAGCAAGTTATGAAATTTGCATCCCGACAGCAACTAGAGGCAATGTCAACATCACAGCTTATAGCCTTTGCTGATAAATATGGAATAGATATTCCGAGCGATCTTGACCGCCGTTTTATAATTGGAGAACTTTTGGAGGCGGAAGAAGAGTTTGATTCGTCAGAAAAAAAACCGGAAGTCCAAATTTCAGACGATGATGAACCAGTTCCAGACACACTTCCAAAAACATACAACAACACTTGCATAGACGCAGTTATCAGAAATCCAGCATGGCTTTTTGTATTCTGGGATATAAAGGAATCTGACATTTCTGCACTGTCGCAGGAATTTTCATTTGAAAGCGCGTTTCTTCATATTTCATTTTTTGACTCTGCAGAATCAGAAAAATCAGACGATTCATTTGATGTGAAAATTCCGCTTGAACCTAACGAGCAGTACATTATGATTCCTGGCGGAAAAAAATTCGCAAGAATAGACTTGGCGGCTTCTTTCAGCGGAAAAAGCGCAGAAATTCTTGCGTCAACCAGAATGATTGAAATTCCAGAGGAAAGCAAAAAAATTCTTGAAATGCAGCCAGGAAAAAAGCTTGATTTTCCACCGCTAGTACAACTTTCTGGAATAAAGAAAATTCTGCATGATAATTTCCTAAACCATAGACAGTCATTTTCAAACTAAAGGAATCAATAATGTCTGAAAAAAAACTTGTTTTAATAATAGAAGCAAATCAAGGCTATATTCCGCAGACCGAAGACAAAGAAGGCTTTCAAGTTCAAAACAGCATTCTTTTTTCCGCAATAACAGAAACTTACATTCCGCTTTTGAATATGTTCTGCCAGCTTGAAAAAGAGAATATTCCGTTCAAGCTTGGACTTGTAATTTCACCATCAATTTACGCGCTTCTTTCAGATTCCAGCATTCAAGACAAATATATAGAATACCTTGATGAGCTGATTAAACTTGGGAATGCAGAAGTTTTAAGATGCAAAGATTCCAATTGTCTTGAACAGGCAAAGACCTGCCTTGAGTCCATAGAAAAAACAAAGTCGGACTTTACAGAAACTTACGGAAAAAATCTTCTTGAGAAAATAAAATACTTTGAAAAGCTCGGCATTATTGAACTTATTCCAACTGCCGCAACCTTTTCGTATCTTCCGCACTACAGCGACTATCCAGAAGCAATCAACGCTCAAATTGAAACAGGACTTTATTCACAGAGAATTTTTTTTGGAGATACTGGAGACGGATTCTGGCTTCCATATATGGGATGGAATAAGAGTCTTGAAAGACCACTGCGCTCCTATGGAATAAACTATACCATTCTTGACGCAAGGGCAATCCTGTTTTCTGAACAATGCCCACAAGAAGGAATATTCTCGCCTGTCAGAACCAAAAGCTCGCTTGTAATCTTCGGAAGCGATCCGGACACTCCGCAGGACATAGCAGGAGAAGACGGATTTTCCACAAACGAAGCTTACCGCTCTCAAATCCGCGACATAGGATTCGACCTTGAGCAGGAAAAACTTGGTGATTTCTTTGGAAAAACCGATGCAAGAATTCCAACAGGATTTAAATATTGGAGCAATGAAAGCGAAGATGATGACCTTGTTCCTTATAATTCCGCACAAGCAAAAAAGCAGATTATAAATGATGCTCTTAACTTTTACACTTCCAAGGCTGAAAAACTTGAGCAAGCGGCAAACATAATGCAGGAAAAAGACACAGTTTTAGTATGTGCAATTCCAGCTGAATTTCTTGGGCAGAAATGGCATGAAGGCGTTGAATGGCTTGAAAATGTAATCAGGTGCCGTGCAAGCAAAAGAGGATTTGAATTTGAACTTTGCAAAAACCTCTTGGACAATCAGTTTTCTTTGCCCAAAATTGAGCCTTACCAGTGCTCTGCAAATGGTCTTGGTTATGGGGAAGACCTTTTGGACAACACAAATAGCTGGATGATACGCTACACAAGAAAAGCAACCCAGCGCATAATAGACCTCGCAGAAAGATTTCCTTCTGAGACTTCACTAAAAGAACGGCTTTTGAACATGGCGGCGAAACAAGTTCTTTTAGCTCAAAGCGGAGACTGGCCGGCAATGATTCACGATGGAAAAACACCGAACTATATAGAAGAACTTTTCAAAGATGAAATTCTTTCTTTCACGCGTGTGTTTGACTCATTGGCAAGCAACACTGTAAGCACAGAATGGCTTACCTCATGTGAAAGAAAAAACACAATATTTCCATGGCTAAACTACAGAATTTTCAGCAAAAAGAAATAAAGAACTTTATTCCGAAAAGACGCAAACATTTAGTTGTTTTATGTTATTAATTGATACATTTAGTTTTATATGGTAAAATAAAAAAGACTATGGGCGTATTTTTTTTCACAATTGTAATTTATCCATTGACCCAGATTATAGAACTGGCATTTACATTTAGCAACAAACTTCTGAAAAACACAGGGTTTTCGCTAGTGGGTGTAAGCCTTGCGGTAAGCCTTCTTACACTTCCGCTTTATGCAGTCGCAGAACACTGGCAGGAAATAGAACGCAATATTCAGGCAAAAATGAAGCCTCAAGTTGACAGAATCAAAAAAGTATTCAAGGGCGATGAGCAGTACATGATTCTTTCAACATACTATAGACAGAATCACTATCACCCGATTATGTCGCTTCGTTCCGCGTTCGGAATTCTTATACAAATTCCATTTTTTACAGCGGCATACACTTGTCTGTCCCATATGCCTGCGCTTCAAAACCATCATCTCTTTTTTATTGCTGACCTAGGAAAACCAGACGCTCTTTTTTCCATAGGCTCATTTTCTGTAAATATTCTTCCAATTCTAATGACAGTAATAAACTGCATTTCTGGAGCAATATACACAAAGGGTCTGCCCTTAAAAGACAAGTTTCAAGTTTATCTTCTTGCTCTTTTATTTGTTGTGCTTTTATACAACAGTCCGTCTGGACTAGTTATATACTGGACAATGAACAACATTTTTTCACTTGTAAAAAATATATTCTACAAGCTTAAGAACCCTATAAAGTCTTTCTACATTGTCTGCGCAATAGGTTCTGCTGTGGCAATAATTTTTACACTGCTTACAAAAAGATTCAATCTTGAGCAAAAAGGATTTTTTATTTTCCTGTGCGCACTTATTTTATGTTCACCTGTTATTGTAAAGGCTTTAAATTTTGCCGTTGACAAGCTTTTTATTTCATTAAGAGACAACAAAAAACAAAGAACCGTTTTGTTTTTAGTAACTTCCGCAAGCATAACAGCCCTAATAGGTCTTGTAATTCCTACACTTTTAATCGCATCTTCGCCTATAGAATTTTCAGGGATAGACAACTACCCGAACCCAATGTTCTTTATAAGAAACACATTCTGGCAAAGTTTAGGATTATGTCTTTTATGGCCTTCGCTGATTTTCTTCTTATTCAAAGAGCGAATCCAAACACTTCTTTCCGTGGGATTCTTATTTCTATTTTCAGCGGCAATTGTAAACGCATTTTTGTTTCAGGAAAAGTATGGCTACCTTTCAAGAATGCTGCTTTTTACAGAAGTTCCAAGCGTGCAGTCATCAGCAGCCCGTATACTTACAAACTTGTCAGTTCTTGCCGCTATAGTACTTGCCTGCATTGCAGTTATAAAATTAAGGCTTGAAAAGCCAGTCTGTATAATAGGAACTTTTTCACTTGTTTCCCTGATGCTACTTTCTTTTATTCAGATTGGAAAAGTAAAAGCCGGATACAAGGAATATCTTAGAGTTTCAGCGGAAGGCGGAATTTCTGGAAAGGTAAAGCCGATTTTTCATCTTTCTAAAACTGGAAAAAATGTAATTCTAATTTTTCTTGACAGGGCGCAGAATAATTTCGTAGAGCCAATGCTTGAAGAGTCTCCAAAGCTAAAGGAACAGTTTTCCGGCTTCACTCTTTACAAAAACACAGTTTCGTTTAACTCGCATACATTGATTGGCGCGCCACCAGTGCACGGCGGTTATGAATATACTCCTGCCGAAATAAACAAAAGAGCAGACAAGCCTCTAGTTGAAAAGCACAATGAAGCAATCTTAATGCTTCCGCGTATTTTTACAGAGCAAGGAGACAACTTTTCTGCGGCCTCAAGCGATGCTTCCTGGGCAAACTACAGCTGGATTCCTGATATTTCTATTTTCAAGCCTTACCCAAAGATTGAATCATTCGTAACAGAAAATGCGTATCTTGCGCAATGGTACAAAGATCATCAGGGAGTCGGAAACTTCACAATAACAAGCGACACACTTAAAAGAAATATGCTTTGGTACAGTTTCTTTAGAACTTCTCCATTAATTCTGCGCCATGTTATTTATGAAAGCGGAAGCTACTGGTCAACAAACACGCAGAATGAAGACTTGAACAAATATCTTGGAAACTATGCTGCAATGGATTACCTGAAAGATCTTACAGACTTTTCTTCAAAGACAGAAAATTATTTTTTAAGTTTCACAAACAATGCCTGCCATACTTCGTTTGCGTTACAAGCTCCAGACTATGTTCCTTCCGCAAAAATCACAGACAGGGGAAATTCGGAATATGCAGGCGACAACTCTTACTCCTCAATGGCAGGCGTAATGCACAGGCTCGGAGAATGGCTTGAATACTTAAAGCAAAATGGAGTCTATGAAAACTCAAGGATTTTGATAGTTTCTGACCACAGCTGCTCATCAAAAGAAAAGCCATATAAATGGGACGAAAAATTCAGCAGGATTTCACCGGGAAAATATCATCCTATATTTATGTTCAAGGATTTCAATGAGTCTGGAGAATTAAAAACAAACAACGACTTTATGACAAACGCAGATTCTCCGACAATTCTTTTGTCGGGAATTATTGAAAACGCAGTGAATCCTTTTACAGGAAATCCTGTAAATTCCAAGCTAAAGGAAGACGGCGCTCTTGTAACAATAAGCAATTTATATATGCCGCACCATTTTTCAAGCAAAAATATTTTCACTGTAAAGCCTGATGATTGGTACAGAGTCAGCGATAACATATTTGAATCAAAAAACTGGAAGCAGGAAACAATGGAGGAATCTAAAAAATGACAAGCAGTTTATTGTACATAGATCCTGGCACAGGAAGCATGTTGTTTTCCATTCTAATAGGAGCAACAGCAACTTTATACTTTCTGGCAAGGGCAGCAGTATTAAAACTAAAGTTTCTTTTCACAGGAAAAAAAGGTACAGCAGATGTTTCTGCGCATAAATATGTAATATACAATGAAGACAAAAGATACTGGAACGTTTTTAAGCCAGTTCTCGACTCATTTGAAAAACATCATACAGAAGTAACTTATTTTACATCCTACAAAAATGATGAAGTCTTTTCATCTGATTATAAATTTGTAAAAGCCGAATACATCGGCGAAGGAAACACTGCATTTGCAAAGCTAAATCTTCTTTCTGCGGATATTGTTCTTATGACAACTCCGGGACTTGATGTTTACCAGATGAAACGCAGCAAAAATGTAAAGCATTATGCCCATTTGGAACATTCAACTGGAGACGCCACAATGTACCGTCTTTTTGGAATTGATTACTTTGATTCTGTTCTTGCTACAGGAATGTACAAAGAAAAAGACGTTCGCTGGCTTGAAGAGCATAGAGGCATAAAGCACAAGGA
This sequence comes from Treponema succinifaciens DSM 2489, assembly GCF_000195275.1. NCBI lineage: Bacteria > Pseudomonadati > Spirochaetota > Spirochaetia > Treponematales > Treponemataceae > Treponema > Treponema succinifaciens. The sequence goes on from NC_015385.1 coordinate 1,587,103, forward strand.
AATTGTAAGTGTGGGCTGCACATATCTTGATGTCTACAAAGAAAAGATGGAAAAAATTCCAGTCGAAGAAAACCATAAATTTACAGTTCTTCTTTCGCCTTCCTGGGGGCCAAGCGCGATTTTAAGCCGCTACGGAGAAAAGCTCCTGGATCCGCTTTTGCAGACTGGCTGGAATGTAATAATCCGTCCTCATCCTCAGTCAAAAATTTCTGAAAAGGAAATGCTTGAAAAACTAACAGAAAAATACAAAGACAATAAAAATCTGATTTGGGATTATAACAGCGAGAATATTTACTCAATGAAAAAAGCCGATATTATGATTTCAGACTTTTCAGGAATCATTTATGACTACACTTTTCTTTGCGACAAGCCAGTTATGTATGTAAATTCCGATATGGATTTAGGACCTTACGATGCCTATGATGTTCCGGGAAAAACTCCGTGGCAGGTAAATGCAGTCCACAGCTTTGGAATCGAGCTTAAGGAAGATCAGTTCAAAAACATAGCCCAAGTAATTCAAAATGCAAGCGACTCCGAGGAACTGAAAAAACTCCGTGCAGATGCTAAAGCAAAAGCTTGGGAGCATCAGGGAAATGCAGGCGAAGAAGTCTACAATTTTATGATAAAAAAAGATAAAGAACTTGAAGAAAAGATTTAAACTTCATTTTCATAGACATATCAGGAGAAAAAGATGACAGAAAAAGAATTTGACTTGCTTTATGCAGCACATAAAGGAAAAGAATTAGCACAGTTTTCAAAAGACACACTTTTTATGTGTGAGAAAAACGGGTGGCTTAAATCTGGAAAACTAACAGAGTCTGGATATGAAGCACTATCCCCTTACAAAGTTGACAATGCAATTATAATGGCAGCTGGAAGAAGCCGACGCTGTATGCCTCTTTCAAACTATCTTCCAAAAGGACTTTTTGAAATCAAAGGCGATACAATGGTTGAACGCCAGATAAAACAGCTGCATGACGCTGGAATAAAGCAGATTATTATTGTTGTCGGCTATCTGAAAGAAAAATACTATGAAATGGCAAAAAAGTACAAGGATCTCATTGTCATAGACAACACTGAATGGGAAGAGAAAAACAACATTTCATCTATTTATGCGGCAAAAGATTACTTGAAAAATTCTTATATCTGCTGCAGCGACAACTGGTTTGCGCACAACGTTTACTGCGACTATGTTTATGATTCATACTATGCCTGCAAATACACAGATGAATTCCTTGATGAGTATTGTGTAAAATCCACTGACAAAGAAGGCTACATGACTTCCGTAAAAAAAGGCGGGGAAAAATGCTGGTACACAATCGGTGAAGCTTTCTTTAACAAAGAGTTTTCTGCAAAATTTGTTGACTATATGGTAAAGGAATATTACGACCCGGAAGTAAAATATATGCTTTGGGACGATTTCCAAATCCGTCACATTGACGACCTTAAGCTAAAGGTAAAAGGCTACAGCGATGATGAATGCAAAGAGTTCGACACAACAGAAGATATTCTTCAATTCTATCCGAATTTTAAAGATTTTATAGAGCAGTTTTTTGCAGAAGAAGAACTTGTGAATTCCTCTACAAGACTTAACTATCTATCAAACTATGCTGACACAAAAACATATTCAGTTGTCGCTACAGAACAACTTACAGGCCGTCTTCATGTAAATGAAAATCTTTTCAAGCCAAGCCCAAAAGTAATGGAAGTTCTTCACAATGCAACTTATGAAGATGTTTATCTTTACGATCTTACACGCGAAGATGAGCTTGCCGTTGAAATCAGCAAGCGCGAGGAAATTTCAACTGACCACATTTTGATTCATTCTGGCTCTTCTGATGTTATAAAAACTGTAATGTCGCTTGTGCTTAATAAAGGCGATACAGTTCTTATTTCTGCGCCATCTTGGAATTACTACAAATCCATTGTTGAGCTAAAAATGGCGAAGGCTGAATACTACGATGTTGTGCCTGGAAAAAATTCTTATGAATTCGATGTTTCAGGACTGATGTCAAAAGCCCGCGCTGTTTCTCCACGAATCATCATTATTACAACTCCGCACAATCCGACTGGAGCGGTAATTTCAGCTTCTGACCTTGAAACTATAATAAAGGAAAACCCTTCTTCGCTTGTTATTGTTGATGAAGCCTATCTTGGTTTTTCTGACCAGAAGTTTGATGTAAGACATCTTCTGGCGGCTTATTCAAATGTCGTATTCAGCAGAACTTTCAGCAAATTGTATGGACTTGCAGGAATCCGTGTTGGCTACGGACTTTGCGCTCCAATGGCGAAACAGGTTTTCAGGCTTGATGTGAATCCATTCAGGGTAAACAACATAAGCCGCAAAATGGCGGTAGCAGCCTTAAGAGACGAAAAATATTATAAAGGGCTTCTAAAAGACATTACAGAAAGCCGCAATTTCTTTATAAACGAAATGAACAGCATTCCTGGTGTAAAAGCTTTTGATTCCGCCGCGAACTTTGTATTTATACATTTCTCCGAAAACACAGATGTTCAGGCATTGAAAGACTATCTTGCCCAGAACGGCTATCTTGTAAGACTTTGGACAGAAGGAAGCAGACTCGCAATGAGAGTAACTTTGGACAGAAAGGAAACAATGGAAAAAGTTGTCGCTCTTATGAAAGAGTTTTTAGAAAAATAATTTTGAGTAAGAAGTTTAATTTTCAATAGACTGCCGTGTTTAATGGCAGTCTATTTTTTTATTCCATAAAAATCCTGTCAAGCCATTCAAATCTTTTTTCGCACCAGTCAACGAGAAAGTCAACTTCACTCTTGTAGTTTTTTCTTGAACGGTAGCCCGGCGCACGTGGCCAGTTCGCGCTTCCAATTATGTGCCAGACAGAATCGTTGAGCTTTGCAGAATCATCCAAAGTCCTGCCCTGGTTGCGAATCCATTCAATAGATTTCTTTAACGGCTCTCTTGTTTCCGCCCATCGTTTTTTTACAAGGGTAACAAATTCATCATCACCAAACATTCTGTTGTACCAGCCGCTTTGGTTGATTAAAAATCCTTCATAGTCTTTTGCCGCAGATGAATTCTTCACTGGATCAAAAAAGTTGAACATCTGAATCCAAGCATTGTTGCTTAAGAGTGAACCATAGCTTCCTGGAGTAGTCGAACTTTTTGAAGTGTTCCCAAATCCGATGTCGTGATCCCATGCAGGTCCCATGTAAAGCTTCTCCGTCGAATAGTCATAGTTCATAAAGACAGAGTTGTAGAAATTCGCATCGTAGTTTTTGGAGAATTCTGCAAGCAAATACCAGTCAACAAACGAGTCCATGTCAAAATATCTCTTGTAGCCGGCCGCGCCATTCCATTCATCAGAATAAAGAAGTTTTTCAATCGACTCTACTTTTTCCGCCCATTTCTTGTAGTTTTCTAAAGTTGACTTTGGCGAGCGGATATTAAAGCGTAGCCTTGAATCCGTAGAAAAACTGTACGGTCGTCCATCGTGGCTGTCGATTTCAGCAAGGAAGCCTTCGCCTGCAAACTCAATGCGATTTTCCGCAACCTCAACCTTTTCTGTTATTCCATAAAGCCCACGGTATTTTCCGTTTATAAAAAGCGTTACATAGCGAGACTCAGGATTCCACCTCATTCTGTTCCAAACATTGTGTGTAAGATATTCGGCGTAGTAATTTCGGAGCATTGAGCGGTCACAGGCGTTTGCCATCAAAATCCATTTACGCGCGCCTTTCATTCCAAGAAGACTTGCGGGACTTTCAAGTTTTAAAAGGTAAGGCTTTTTCTGTGTAAAAGTTGTTTTCCAAGTGGAATTTCCGTGTCCACGGATTTTGCAACCGCCTGAAATCTTTTCATACTCAGAGGAATTTCCAAGCGTGAATGAAGCTTTTACATATTTTTCCTTGCTTTTTATTTCCTTAAGTTTGTCCGTAGAAATTTCAAGAATCGGAAGACCTAGCTTTTTGCATTTAGCAACTGTAATTTTTCTGTCAGAAGAAATAAGAAATGCAAAAAGAACTCCAAATGCAAGCAAGAAGAGCGAAAGACCAAAAACATACGAATATCTTCTTATTCCGTGAATAATTTTCATTTCCCGCTCTTCCTTGTCAAAATGCGCAATAAAAACACAAAAGTGAATTTAGTATGTAACTTCGCCGTCGTGCGCAAGGATTGTCGAAGAGGCGACATTTTCCGTGTTCGCAACTTTCTGCAAGAGCGCGGAATCGTCTTTCGAGCGGATTTCAACAACGAGATTCACTTTTCCGTTTGAAAGCGCGCGGCTTTTCACTGTGTAATACTTACAGAATTCTTTTACAATCGCCATGATTTTCTCTTCAAGCTCGTATCCGCTTCCGCTCACCATAAGGATTTTCGGAGCTTTCGCCACAGGAATCCGGTCAAACACAAAAAGAGCGACAGTCAGGATAAACGCCAGAACACAAGAAATCTGGGCAAGACCAGCTCCGCAGATAATTCCGGTTGAAATCGCCCAGAAAAGGAAAACCAAGTCCATCGGATCTTTAATCGCAGTTCTGAAACGCACAATAGAAAGCGCGCCGACCATACCAAGCGAAATCACAACGCTCGACTGAATCGTAAGAATAACGCCCGCCGTAATCATAACCAAAGCCGGAAGCGCAATGTTGAACGACTTTGAGTAAAAAGTCCTTCTTGTCAAAAGCCTGTAAGCAAAGAAAATGTAAAGCGCGAAAAATCCCGCAATCAAAAACACGACGATAATGTTCTCAGGCGTCGCGTCGTATCTCGTGAATCCCTGAATAAACGACTTCTTGAAAATATCTTTAAATCCCATAAAAAACCTCGATTTTTGATTTCTATTAAATCAAATGTAATTTTGAATCTTAAGCACGGAATCCACAGCGGAGTCCCTGAATATCGAACTTCCTGCACAGATAGTATTTTGAAAACGAATTCCATTGCAATGCGCTTGTCTGCAGAGTTTCGTTTATAAAATCCGGCAAAAGCTCGTCGTACTTAACCTCAATCATATTTGTTCCGAACGGAAATATTGATCGGAAAGCCGCATCCTCATTGAAAAAGTCCTCAATGTTGCTTGAAGATCTCAGATTCCTGTCAAAAGTGATTCTCACGTTTCCGTCTTCATAAGTGAAAGGAACACGCTCGTAGGCAACAATCTCAACCGGCCGGAGCGCGCGGAACTGCATCTGGCAAATCAGCTTTTTCAAAAGATAAGGCATTTCGCTTGTAAAATCAGGAATTTTTCCTGCAATTATCTCCTCAAGAACTTCCAGCGGAACGTGACAAGAAGTCTTTAGGCACATCCCTCTTTTCTTTCTTTTTAACTCAAGGGAAATTCTTTCTTTCGAACAGTTGTAGATTCTGATTCTGAATTTCTCGCGCGGGTCAGTGCCGTTCTCGTTTTCAAGATAGCACGTGTTGAAGATGTCGTCGAAATAGATGCTTCTGATTGCGTACTCGCCTTTCTCGCCGGTATTCCTGTCGCGCAAAAGAATCGCATCCATACGCCGCTCAATCGCAGAAAGCGTGATTTCAGGAGAAAGATATTTGAACTCGTGGCGATATTTTCCTTTCATAAAACTCCTTGTAAAACCTTTAGTTACCGAATAAACGGTAACTAAATCTGATATTACAACTATTATACTTCATTGTCAAGAGTACGGGGGGGGGTAAAAACCGCAAAAAAGTTGAAGAAAAATGCAAATAATGCTATAAAAAAGTATGCAATTAAAAACAAACTCTTTTTTGCACTTGGCAATTCTAGCAATTCTTTCTTTATTTTTGATTATGATGTTTTCAAATTCATCAAAAAATCAGATCTCGCCTGAAAAATGCGAAGAAATAGGACTTTCTGTCATGCACATTGACACAATGGCAGGCAAAAAAATAAATTCAAAAATAAACTATGTAACGGCAATGTACGAAGCCGAAGAGTTTTCAGGTTCATGCAAAATCCGCGGACACGGAAACACAACATGGCAGACAAGGGAACTTTACAAAAGACCGTACCTTCTAAAACTAAACAAGTCCGCTCCGCTTTTTGGAATGAAACAGTCAAAAAAATGGATTTTAATGGCGAATACTGCGGACAAAACTTCGCTCAGAAACGAATACGCTTATTTTCTTGCAAGAAATGTCTGGAACAGAATGAAATGGACTCCAGATGCAAGATTCGCCGCGGTTTTTATAAACGGAAAATTCAACGGACTTTATCAAGTTACAGAAAAAGTTGAACACGAAAAACTTTCGCTCCCGGAAGGCTCATTTCTCGCCACCGTAAATTCAAGGCTAAACAAGGAATGGAATTTCCACACACAACGTGGAACAAAAATCAGCATACGAATGGAACAAAAATCCGAGGCAGAATACAAGAAAATGGAGCAGATAATTCAAAATGCCGAAGATGTGATTTTTTCACCTGATTTCAAATCCACGGAAAAAGGCTGGCAAAGTGTAATTGACGAAGATTCATTTGTTGACTGGTACCTTATAAACGAATTTACCAAAAACCACGATGCAAAATTTCAAGCTTCCTGCTATTTTTATTATGACTCACAGGCAAAGAAAATTTTCATGGGACCGCTCTGGGACATGGATATTTCATGCGGAAACATAAACTACGACGGCTGTCAAGACCCAGAAGGATTTTGGGTAAACAAAGACCAATGGTACAAACGGCTTTTTGAAGATGAATATTTTGCAGAAAAAGTCGCAGAACGATGGAATGAAACAAAACAAAAGCTTATTTCCTCTTTCGACTGGCTTGAAAACGAGTCAAAAAATGTAAAGCCGTTTGTAATGCTAAATGATTCAGTATGGCACAATCTTGGAAGACGGCAATGGCCTCATGCTCCCGGATGGAAAAACCGCAAAACTTACGAAAGTGAGGTTTACTATATGACTGACTTCCTAAAAAAACGCGCGCAATGGATGAGCAATGAATATTCCGGCAATTGAATTTCCGTTTTCAAAGTGATATAATTTCCGCCAAGATTCCGGCAGGCTTACATTTTTAGCCGGATTCATATTTTTACATATCTCGAGGTAAACGGTATGAAGTACACTGCAGAAGTGGAGCACATGTGCCCGTTGGCAAAAGGTGCTTATCACGGACCTGCTCCCATCCCTGAGGAAGGCGCATGGGTTCAGGCAAAAACTCAGGAAGATATTTCCGGTTTCACACACGGAATCGGCTGGTGCGCACCGCAGCAGGGCGCCTGCAAGCTGACTCTCAATGTCAAGAACGGAGTCATCGAGGAAGCTCTTGTCGAGACAATAGGATGCTCAGGAATGACACACTCGGCAGCTATGGCTTCTGAAATTCTCATCGGAAAGACAATCATCGAAGCCCTCAACACAGACCTTGTATGCGATGCGATCAATACAGCTATGCGCGAGCTTTTCCTTCAGATTGTGTACGGACGCACACAGTCCGCATATTCAAAGGACGGACTCAAAGTCGGAGCATCTCTTGAGGATCTCGGAAAGAACCTCCGCTCACAGGTCGGAACAATGTTCGCGACACGCAAGACAGGTCCTCGCTACCTTGAGATGACAGAAGGCTACGTTGAAAGCTGCGCGGTTGACAAGGACAACCAGATTATCGGCTACAACTGCATCAACTTCGGAAAACTCATGGACGCTCTCAAGGCAGGAACAGATCCGAAAGAGGCGATTGAAAAGGCACGCACACACTACGGACGCGTTACAGAAGATCAGGGCATGGTCAAGCTCATCGACCCTAGAAAGGAATAAGGAGGAATACAATGGCAACATTATTTGAAGATTTTGAAGGTCGCATTCCTCAGGTAAACAAGGCTCTCAAGGAATACGGATTCGCGGAAGGAGAGGCCGGACTTCAGGCTGCACGCGATCTGTGCAAGTCAAAGGGCTTTGATCCTTATGAAATCTGCCAGTCAACACAGCAGATCTGTTTTGAAGATGCAAAGTGGGCTTATGTTCTCGGCTCTGCAATCGCCCTCAAGAAGGGTGAGAAAGCTGGAAGCATGACAGGAAGCGAGGCCGCAGCTGCAATCGGTGAAGGACTTCAGGCATTCTGTCTTCCGGGCTCAGTAGCTGATGACCGCAAAGTTGGTCTCGGACACGGAAACCTGGGTGCACGTCTTCTTTCCGAGGAGACACAGTGCTTCGCATTCCTCGCAGGACACGAGTCTTTCGCCGCAGCTGAAGGCGCAATCAAGATCGCGGCAAACGCGAACAAAGTCCGCAAGAACAAGCTCCGCGTAATCCTGAACGGTCTTGGAAAGGACGCTGCTCAGATTATCAGCCGCATCAACGGCTTCACTTATGTCCAGACAAAATTCGACTACTTCAACGGAAACGGAACCGACAAGGCTCTTACAGTCGTAAAGGAAGTTCCTTACGGAAGCAATCCTGACCGACTCATCGTAAAATGCTACGGCGCTGACGATGTTCGCGAGGGCGTCGCAATCATGTGGCACGAGAATGTCGATGTCTCAATCACAGGAAACTCCACAAACCCGACAAGATTCCAGCACCCTGTCGCAGGAACTTACAAGAAGGAACGCCTGCTTGCCGGAAAGAACTACTTCTCTGTAGCTTCAGGCGGCGGAACAGGACGCACACTGCATCCTGACAACATGGCCGCAGGTCCTGCTTCCTACGGATTCACAGACACATTGGGCCGTATGCACTCAGACGCTCAGTTCGCAGGATCCTCATCTGTTCCGGCACACGTCGAGATGATGGGATTCATGGGAATGGGCAACAACCCGATGGTCGGCTGCACAGTTGCCTGCGCAGTTGCTGTAGCTGAGACTTTCAAGAAATAGTCTGAATAACTTCTGCAAATACGACGACTGAAGGCAGCCGTGCGAGTTTTTATGTTTTTTGCACAGCAAAAATGCGAGCATTGCGAGCAAATAAAAACTCGAGTTTCATCCGGAGGAAACGACGGATGAATACTTGTACTGTTGCCTGCGCAGTTGCTGTAGCTGAGGCTTTCAAGAAATAAATTGAAAGCAATTTCAGCATTTGAGATGTTTTTATAAATCTCAAACACATAAGGGGTTGTCTTTTTAGTTGTCAAAACTTTTTAAAAGACAGCCCTTTTTTTTTGCAGTTTTTATCATCTTGTTTTTTCTTTAGGCATTCATTAATCGAACCAGCTGCTTGAAATCATATCCAATCATCAGCAATCCCCATTCAGTCCCGGCTTTTGCTTTCCCGCGGAGATGGAAGTTTCTGAATCCCGGATTGCCTTTTGTCTGGTTGAAGACGGTCTCGCACTCCGTTGAGCGTTTTTTCATGAGTGTCTTATATTCTTCACTTGCGAGAAGTTCCTTTACTTTTTCTTTCTGCTCAAGCCAGGCGCCCATTTCTCTAGAACAGCCGGTCGTATTCTGACTTAGTACACAGCTCACGGAACGGGCAGCCATCTTAGTTGTCGCACTGGTAGCCCTCATAGGTCTACGGATACCCCCGGGCTATTTTTCTTCGTCACTGTCTTTTTGTAGGGAACCGGATTTCCGCATGGACATGTGTATTTCTTCTGTTCGGCGTCATACATCCAGTTCTCAAAGCTGAATGAGTTCTTCTTGAGGCTTCTCTTTATCTCTTTCTCATAGCTTGTATATTTGGAGCGTACCGACAATATTTTTCCTGTTCAGGAGCTTCACTGTCGATATGAATATTTCTTCTGTCGGATCTTTCAGCTTCTCGCTTCAGAATGTGCTGATTGTCATGAAGTCCGGTTTCCGGAAGGCTGTGAGCCGCTGCCCGCCCCGGTTATATGTTTTGTATGTGATTTTATCGCTTACGCCTCTGCTCATATTTAAATTTTAGCAGATTTGAATTTGCTTGTAAATTTAAAATAATCAGGGCTGTCCATTTCTTTTTGGACAGCCCCTTCTCTAAATAATTACAATATATATACAGTTAGATTTTCGGGTCAAGCCCGAAAATGACATTTTTGAGACATCCCCAGCTTTTTCATAGCATCACTACACTTTACTTAAACTCAAGCTCACGTCCGTTGCTCGAAACATTTATCGTGCAGCCTTCGGCGAACTTTCCTTCAAGCAGTTCTTTTGAGAGCGGATTTTCTACCCAAGTCTGAACGGCACGCTTTACAGGACGGGCGCCAAACGCAGGGTCGTAGCCTTTTTCCGCAATGAAGTCCACGGCAGAATCATCAAACTTGATTGCAATTCTTCTGTCTTCAAGGCGTTTTGCAACACGCTCAAGCTGAATCTTTACAATTCCACCAATGCAACTCTTGTCAAGACGACCGAACATTACGATTTCATCGATTCGGTTCAAGAATTCCGGGCGGAAATGAGTTTTAAGCAAACCGTCAATCTGTGTTCTTGAATCTTTCATCTTTTCGTCTGTGTCAGCGTCAAGAATCAGCTCGCTTCCCAAGTTGCTCGTCATTATGATAATTGTATTCTTAAAGTCCACAACTCTGCCCTGTCCGTCTGTCAATCTTCCGTCATCGAGAACCTGAAGAAGAACATTGAAAACATCAGGATGAGCTTTTTCAACTTCATCAAACAAAACTACACTGTAAGGACGGCGGCGAACTGCCTCTGTAAGCTGACCGCCTTCATCGTAGCCAACGTATCCCGGAGGCGCACCAATCAAACGGCTCACGCTGAATTTTTCCATATACTCGGACATATCTATTCGAGTAAGCGACTTTTCATCGTTGAACAAGAAGTCTGCAAGCGTTTTTGCAAGCTCGGTTTTACCAACGCCAGTCGGTCCAATGAACAGGAAACTTCCAAGAGGACGGTTCGGATCACTCAAACCAGAACGGTTACGGCGGATTGCATCGCTTACAACCTGCACAGCTTCATTCTGACCTATAACACGCTTGTGAAGAACTTCCTCAAGCTGCAAGTATTTTTGCTTTTCGCTTGAAAGCATTTTTGCAACAGGAATTCCTGTCCAGTTGCTTACGACTCGCGCAATGTCTTCTTCCGTAACTTCCTGACGTAAAAGGGATTCGCGTTCCGGATTCGCCTCAACTTCCTTATCGTGGGCAACGGCCTCAGCAAGCTGTTTTTCAAGAGCAGGAATTGTGCTGTACTTTAATTCCGCGGCTTTTTCAAGGTTGCCTTCGCGACTGTATTTTTCTTCGTTAAAGCGTGCCTCTTCAAGCTCTTCCTTTACTTTGCGGCTCTTGTCGATGCTGTTCTTTTCGTTCTGCCACTGAAGTTTCATGGCATCGCGTTTTGAACTCAACTCGGAAAGCTCTTTTTCAAGTTTTTCAAGACGCTCTTTTGAAGCGTTGTCGTCTTCCTTGCTCAAAGACTGCTTTTCAATCTGAAGCTGCAAAAGTTTTCTCTCAATCTGGTCAAGTTCCGTAGGCTGGCTTTCAATTTCCATCTTTAAGCGGCTTGCGGCTTCATCAACCAAGTCAATCGCCTTGTCCGGCAAAAAACGGTTTGTAATGTAGCGGTTTGAAAGAACTGCCGCACTGACCAAAGCCTCATCGTTAATTCTAACTCCGTGATGAATTTCATACTTGTCGCGAAGTCCACGCAAAATGGCGATTGTATCCTCAACGGTCGGCTCGGCGCAGTAAACCTGCTGGAATCTTCGTTCAAGGGCGGCATCTTTTTCAATGTACTTGCGGTACTCGTCAAGAGTTGTGGCACCAATAACATGGATTTCGCCACGGCTCAAAGCCGGCTTCAACAAATTCGAAGCGTCCATAGAACCTTCGCTTGCACCAGCACCAACAATCGTGTGAAGCTCATCGATGAACAGAATTATCTGACCTTCAGATTTTGTAACTTCAGTGATTACGGCTTTTAGCCTCTCTTCAAATTCACCTCGGAATTTCGCTCCGGCAACAAGGCTTCCCATATCAAGCGAAAGAAGGCGTTTGTTTTTAAGGCTTTCCGGAACATCACCGCTTGCAATTCTGCGTGCAAGACCTTCTACAATCGCGGTTTTACCAACACCAGGTTCACCTATCAGAACAGGATTGTTCTTTGTTCGGCGACACAAAACCTGCATTACACGCCGGATTTCCTCATCACGGCCGATAACTGGGTCAATTTTGTCCTGACGCGCACGTGCTGTTAAATCCGTGCAGTACTTTTCAAGAGAACGCATTTTGCTTTCAGGATCTTGGGAATCAATGCTCTGATTTCCGCGCACGGACTTCAAGGCTTCAAGAACTGTATTCCTGTCGCATCCTGATTTTCTCAAAAGCTCACCAACATTGTCATCAGCCTGAATCATCGCAAGAAAAACGTGTTCAGTAGAAAGAAACTGGTCTTTTAAAGAAGCCATTTCCTTTTCTGCCTTGGCAAGAACTTTCTGCGCGCTAGAAGACAAAGACATTTGAGTCTGGCCTTTTACTACAGGATATTTGTCCAATAAGTTTTCAAGATTTTTTTGCAAAGAAGAAGGCTGAAGTCCAATCCGTTCAACTAACGGCGGAATCATTCCGTCTTTTTGGTTAAGCATGGCATACAAAAGATGCTCATTGCCTATTTCGCTATGGTCTCTTTGCTGGGCCAAGCTGCTTGCGCTTTGCAGCGCATCTTGCATTTTTAATGTCATCTGTTCGTAGTTCATAAATTTCCTCTAAAAAGGAATATACAAATTTCCGAACTAAAAATCAAATTTTTTTTAAAGATTATTTTTCAGCTGTTTCAAGGTTGCCGTATTCGCAGATGCACTTGAGGATTTCGGCCTGCTCCAAAAGCTCAAGGTTTTTCTTCATTTTTTTGTACAACTTGAATTTTCCAGTTCCAGAGCCGCTTGCAAGAATACGCATAACTTTTCTTCCGCCGGCAGAACTTTCAAAATCGCGCAGAGACATATCCTTTGTGTTGCAGAAAATATCAATGTCAATTACATAACGCCTGTCATGGACACTAACAGACCAATGCAGTTTAAGACCTTCTTCTTCCGTCCCGTTCATTTCCTGGCAGTCAAAGCTTATCTGCTTTTTTTTCAGCTTGTTTGCATGAAATTCAATGTTTTTTCCTTCAATTGAAACAAGCACTGAAACTTTATTCTTGTATTCGCCCTGAACCGCAAAAACAGAAGCGTCCAAAAGCCGCCCGGAAATTTCGCTTGTAAAATTTGAAGAGCTTAAATGGAAATATGGAGAAGAAAAATCCCTGCCCCAGTTTTTATCATAATATCCAAAGGAATTCCGCGGATTCACATTGTATTCTTCGTTGTTGAAAATGATTGTGCCGGAAAAATCAGTCTTGCCACCAAGAACAGCCCAGTTTATGTCTTTTGCTCTGTAGTCTGAAGAAAACGAAATTCTCCGTGAAAACTTTAAATTCCAAGACATAGTGCCGGAACTTCCCATATATTCCGGGTGAGCGCGCAAGTCTTCGTCTGTAACTTTTATTGCACCGGAAGTGTAATCGTGCGACAAAATGCAGGCCGGCAATTCTTCCTGTTTGGCTGAAATTATATATTCGCTTTTTTTTGCTGAAAGGATTTCAGGCGGAAAATAAGAATTCATCTGGTTTGCGCTTGCAGAAAGAACTCCGGCTTTTATCATAAAAAATGAAGGCGAAACATAAGTTTGAGAAGTGAAATTTTTTGCAGTTTCAGAACCTGGCAAAACATACTGAAAATCTTCCGTAGACTTATTAAAGCGGTTTTTAAATCCAAGCACACATTCTTTGGGAGACAAGGCAGGATTCACAGCATAGAATTCAATGAAGAAAGTCTTTTCTTCGCCGGAAACCGAACTTACAGCATTTGTAACAAGCCGCCAGCGATCAAAACCATTTTTCTTAAGGGAACCTTTTAGTTGTAGTTTTTCATTACGGCAAATTTTTTTTGCAGCCATATATCTTCCCACCAAAAACAAGACACAGCCAGCTCTAAAAAAAGCACGGCATTTTTGGGCAAACCTAAATAATTTTACAAAGATTGCCTTAGGTTTATTTTCGGCAGGAAGCGATGTTTATTTAAATATTTTCTTTAGAGAATCTTTGAATTCAGAATTGTCTAGCGGAAAGTGCTGCTCCAAAAATTCAAAGCAGTTTTGAGCGCCGCGCTGAACGTGCTCATACCAAATTGAATAAAGCTCCGGCTCTATTTTTTCGCTAGGGAAAGGTGCGCCCTGAACATCAGAAACAAGCTGTCTCATCAACTTTGTTAATTCTTCTACGTTTTTGTTGGTCATTTTTTTCCTTCATTTTTGCAAAAGCATATAATGTCTTATTATTATAGTGAAATCTTTATTATTTTTCCACTTATTTTTTTAATTTTATCAGAAATCATGTCTTTTCCGCAGATTGCGACTTTTTTTCCGCAGAACACAGCGTTTTTGTAACAGCAGACTGACTTTTCAATATCACTTTTTTTTAGGCTCAGCAGATTTTTTATTCTGATTTTATCAAGGGAAAGGGAAATTCCATAAAGACATCGCATAAGCCCAGTTCCGCCTCTCATTGCCGGCGTGTACGGCTCGATTTCATCTGAATAAACTCCGGCAATCGCTTTTTTTATATCATCAAAAGAAAATTCATCTTTTTCAAGAAGCGGAAGCTTTTCTTCAAAATATCCAAGCGAATCAAAAGGCTTTGGATCGCGATATGTGGCAAAGCAAGTTGTGCCGCTTGAGCTTTGAACAGAAAGGAAAACACCGTAAGCTCCTCCGCTAGTTCTAATCTGCTTCCATAAGTCGGAAGTTTCAAGCAGATGTGAAAAAACTGTGTCCGCCATGATTTCTTTTTCTTTTTCACCAGAACTTTTTACAGCGGCAGAAGCAAAGCCTATGTTCCCCGGCACAACAAAAACTTCATCCACGCAAGGATTTTTTTCGCAGTAAATTTTTCCTGCAATCTCTGTCTGCTTAAAAAATTCCTTGTCAGAAACTTTCTTCTTCGGCTTTGGAAATTCAAGGCAAAGATTTTTTACAAGAAAAGCAAATCCTTTTTTGGCCGCAGCAATTCCTGAGATTCCGGCTGTTACATGAAAAAGGGAGCCGCTTGAGATTATTTTTTTATAAATCGATTCAAGCTTTTCAGAAATTTCAGAAAGCTTCATTTTTTTTATTTCATTTATCGCAAAGACAGAAGTAAGTCCGTCCTTAATTTCTTGAACAGCGCACGAACGGTTTAAAAGCCTGCAAGATCTAAGCATTGCAAAATAATGTCCGCCGGGAACAACAGACGCATTTAAACTGGAGCACAAGCCGTTTACAATTGTCTTGAGTCTTGGCTTGTCTAAAAAATCAATTGAAGAAATAATTTCACTTGCAAAGTCAAAGGCTTGCGCGGATTTTTCTTCTATAAATTTAAAATGAATCACAAGCCACTCGCGGCCAATTATAAGAGGATTTTCTTCAGCAAGTTTTTTGGAATATTCTGGAACTTTTGCGCTTCGTATATAAGCTCCAAAATCACCCATAATTCTGTCAGAATACGAGATTGTTTCTTCCCAAGACCTTTTTTTTGTTCCAAGTCCTGAAATGCAGCTGGAAAGCAAAGGAAGAAATTTGTAGTCCGCAGGATCAAGCCGGTCAACAGGAAAAGAAACAGAAGCATAGACAATTCCATTGCAGGCTTCCTGATTTACGTAGAAAGGAATTTTTTCACACAAAGTTTTGCGTGTTTCAATTTTTTCAGCAGGATTTTCAAGTTCTTCAATATTAACAGCAGGAATCAAATTTTCATTTTCTGAGCCAGCTTGAAATGCGTGAAGTTTTTCAAGTGAAAGAAAAACGTTCCTTTTCCCGATTTTTTTATAAAGGCAAGATGCAAGTTTTTTTTCTTTTTCGGCTCTGTCAAGGCTCCATTTTTCTGACGGTGAAACTGTTACTAAAGTTTTATTTTTATTTTCAACAAAGAACTTTCTTATAAGATTTTTTAGATATTCCGGCTCATCTTTTATTTTTTTCTTTATCTGTTCAAATGATTCAATAAAAGCAAGCGCATCTTTCGGATTTGCTCCATAAGTCCAGGAACGCAAAACACGCTTAAGAAGAACAAGCGAATACGGTCCATGAGATGGAGACCTTTTCACTTCCCTTATTGAAAAATCAAAGCTCATAAAACTGCGCTCAATGTCTTCTTCTTTTATTCCATTTTTAACAATAGACTTCATAGCGTCACCAATGCAATCCTGAAATTCCTGCGCCTGCTCAGGCTTAAGCCCGTTCACGCCGATTGCTATGGAAAAAAATCTTGAGCTTATGCTGCATCCAGTTTGCGGCGCAATATCACAGCCTTTAAATTTGTTCAGCAAAAGTTTTATCACTGGTGCAGAATCGTTTCCCAAAAGAAGCTCGGACAAAAAGCTTATTTCCATTGGCAGTGAAAAAAGATTTTCATTTTCCGCGGAATCTCCGATTTTCCAAACTAAAGCCGTTGTATTTTTTGAATTCTCTGCAGGACCAAAAGCGTCAATCCGCTTCTTCATTTTTACACAAGAATTTTCAGAAGCAAATGAATATTTTTCGCCGGGAGATTTTATGCTTTTTATTACATTTTCATCAAGAAAATCAAGCTGATCTTCTGTCGGAATGTTTCCATATAAAAAAACAAGGCAGTTTGCCGCGCAGTAATATTTTTTATGAAACTCTCTAAACCGCTCGTAAGACAAAGTTGGAATTTCCAAAGGGTCTCCGCCGGAATCTTTTTCGTATCCAGTGCCAAGAACAGAAGCATTTAAAACCGCGTCAGTCGCAACAGAATTAAAAGACGAATAGTTCCCCTTCATCTCGTTAAAGACAACTCCCTGAATTACAGAATTTCCGTTTTGGTCGGTTTCGATTCTCCAGCCTTCCTGCAAAAAAGTTTCAACATTTAAAATCGGAAAAAAAACAGCATCCGCATAGACAGACATCAAATTAAAATAATCAGTCTTTATAAGAGAGCTTGCCGGAAAAACAGTTCTGTCTTTTGCAGTGTAGGCGTTAAGGTAAGTGTTTATACTTTGGTTTCTAAGCTGAAGAAACGGATCTTTTATCGGGAATTTTTTTGAGCCACACAAAACACTGTGCTCAATAATATGCGCAACTCCAGTGCTGTCTTTGCAAGGAGTTCTAAAGGCGAATGCAAAAAGATTTTCTTCATCGTTGTTCAGAATGTGAAAAACTTCCAAGCCGGATTTTTTATGCCGCAAGAAAATTCCTTCTGAATCGTAATATGGAATTTTAAATACATCCAGAACTTCAAAGCCTTTGTAAACATCATCTTTTTTCATACATAAACCTCGCCTTCATCTCTTCCTGAAACACGCAAATCTCCGTTTTCCCAAGCGCGCCTAAGAACGGAATAAAACGATGAAGTCATTTTTTCACTGTCGGATTTTGTCAAATGATGAATCATGCTTTCTTCATCAAGAATAACGCGTCTTCTGTTCTTGGAAACATTCGAAAGAATTTTTTCTCTAAACGCATCATTTTTTCCATAAATCAAAACTGCAATGTCGCGGTCTTCCATGTCATGCAGATAATTCTGAATAAACCTGTCGTCCGAGCCGATAACATCTTCTTCTGTAAAAAGCCGTTTGCGCAAGTCCTCGCCAAGTTCCGGGTCCTGCTCGCTCAATGTATTGATAATTGAATTTTCCACGGAAGGATTCATTCGTTTTAAAATCTGGGCAAGAACTCCGCGTCCATCCATGTTCTGTGAATTTTCCGTGTTCTGGGTAAGAAGCTTTTCGTGCAGGCTCCTGTCAATTTCCGCAAGGACCTCAGGAGCAACCGGCTTCATTTTTGCAAGACGCAGGACAATCTTTTTTTTATCATCAACGTCCATTAAGTTTATGACTTTTGCGGCTTTTTTAGGCTCAATCTGCGAAAGAACAAGCGACTTTACAGCATCAGATTCTCCGTCAATCAAAACTTTTATCCGTTCAGCATTCGCATCCGAAAGATAATCAAAAGGTTTTCCGTCCGGATACTTTACAGATTTTTTGAGCATATCCTCTGCTTTTTCAGAACCGTAAGCCTTGGTCAAAATATTCCGCGCAGTTTCAAGTCCGCCTTCTTCCCTCGCCTTTTCAACAAGAGATTCAAATTCCTCAAGGATCGAAGCTGACTCTTCCGGCGTGATTTTTTGAATTGAAGCGATTTCTGGAATTATTTTTTCTGTCTGCTCTTCTGTCAAATGCGGAAGAATTTTTGCAGCCTCGTCAATTCCGACTATCACAAGAAATTTTGCAACTCTTCTATATATACTGTCTTTTTCTGTTGAAGAAGCTGGAATCTTTACAAGCCCACCGCTCGTAAGATTTTTTGCCGCGTTTTTCACATCGTCTGAAGTCGCTGATTTTTTCTTTTCAAACCAAGTTCCAGTTTTTGCCGCAATTTTTGCCTGCTCGATGTTTTGCCTTTCCGCATTCTCTTTGTTCTGCTTTTCAATTCGGTCTATCGCTGAATTTACATTTTCAAAAACCGGCTTATGGACAAGTTTTTTATTCTGACCGGCTCCAGCTGAATAAGCGTTAAGCCTGTAATCTTCTAAATTCATAGAAACATTTTAATTTATGATATGATTTTTTTCAATTTGAATGTAATATTTTTTTCTGAAAACTATGTAACTCTTTGCAAAATTTGTTTATTATTTTAGTAAAGAAATTTTTAGCATAGAAAACTTCAAAAATCAGGAGGTTTTAGTTTAATATGAAAAACTTAGTAAAAAAAATTGCGTATATAGCCGGAGCCGCAGTAATGGCAGCCGGAATATTTTCGCTTTCATGCAAAGTAAACAAAGGCTCTGCAAACGTCGCTTTTGCAGAAACTCCAGCCGCGCAAATTCCGCAGGACTCATTGGCAGTCACTCAGGCTTTACAGGACTCGTTCCGCTCAATAACTTCCCAAGTGCTTCCAGCCGTTGTAGAAGTTGATGTAAAGGAAACAACAAAAGTAAAAACATTTTCTCCATTTAAAGACCTTCCATTTTTCTTTGGAATTCCACGCGATGAAGAAGAAGGAGACGGAACAAAAGAACTTGAGCAGTCTGCGCTTGGTTCCGGCGTAATTGTAAGAAGAACAGGCAACACAGTCTATGTTCTTACAAACAACCACGTTGTAGGAAACGCGACTTCAATAAAAATCAAACTTAACGATGAGCGTGAATTTGAAGGAAAACTCGTCGGAAAAGATGAGCGCATGGACATTGCTCTTGTTTCATTTGAAAGCAGCGACAAGTCAATTGCAATTGCAAAGCTCGGAGACAGCAACACAATTCATCAGGGAGACATCGTTCTTGCACTTGGAAGTCCTCTTGGATATTTTGCTTCTGTAACACAGGGAATTGTAAGCGCGACAGGCAGAAGTGGAGGACAAATCGGCTCAATCAGCGACTTTATCCAGACTGACGCGGCAATCAACCAGGGAAACTCAGGAGGTCCTCTTGTAAATATTCAGGGAGAAGTAATCGGGATAAACACTTGGATTGCTTCAAATTCCGGTGGCTCTCAGGGGCTTGGATTTTCAATTCCAATAAACAACATCAAGGAATCAATAAACCAGTTCATTGACAAAGGAAAAATAACTTACGGATGGGTTGGAATCAGTCTCGTTGAAATTACAGATGAGTACAAAGAGCAGCTCGGAATAGACAAAAAACAGCAGGGTGCGCTTGCAAGTCAGGTATTCCTCGACGGCCCTGCGTATAAAGGCGGAATTCTTCCGGGCGACTTTATAATCGGACTGAACGGACATGACATAAAATCCGTAGACCAGCTTATCCGCGAAATAGGAGGCATTCCGGCAGGAAAAACAACAACTGTAAAAGTTCTGCGCGGAAAAACAACAAAGGAAATTTTTGTAAAAATTGACGAGCGCAACGAAGAAGTTACTGCAAACGACACAAAGCTCTGGCCAGGATTTGTAGCATCTCCGCTTACTCCAGATTTACGAAAGCGGCTTAACATTGAAAAAGAAAAAGTTGAAGGCGTTGTAGTTGCAAGAGTATTTGAAAAATCTCCTGCCGCAGCATTGAGACTTCAGGAAGGCGACATTATCTGCGCTGTAAACGACAAGAAAGTTTCAAATCTTGAAGAATTCTATGCGGCTTTGGACACCAATTCAAAGAAAGAAATATGGTACGATGTATACAGCAATGGACACGTTGTAACAACAGCAAGATACAAAATCGGAAAGTAAAGAAAAAAATTCTTCTTGCTTAAAAATGCATAAAAATGCCACGCCACTTGACGCGGCATTTTTTGTTTGTATAAAAAACAATTTTCTGAAAAAATTATCTTTTTTTTTTAGAAATAAATGTAACCAAAACAAGTGATTTATGTTGTTATTATTGAAAGACAAGAGACCTCCTTTCTTCATAAGAACTCCTTTTTCAAGCTCCAGCGGGTGCTGGGGCTTGTTTTTTTACAGAGCGTTGCAAGATTAAATTACCTTTACACAACTTTTCTTCACAAATATAATATCCGCCATGTCTGTACTGGAATTGTTTATTTTGGCTGTAGGATTAAGCATGGACGCATTTGCAGTTTCAATTTGCAAGGGACTGGCTGCTGCGAAGAAAGTTTCTATCAAGGAAATGTGCATTGCAGGCGTCTGGTTCGGCGGATTTCAGGCTTTGATGCCATTTTTAGGCTGGATTCTAGGCTCAAGATTTAAATATTATATAGAAAACTTTGACCATTGGATTGCATTTCTTCTTTTAGTTGCAATTGGCGCAAATATGCTCCGGGAAGCTTTTTCTGATGAATGTGAAAAAGTTGACAATTCATTTGCCTTAAAAACAATGTTTGTAATGGCGGTCGCCACAAGCATAGACGCGCTTGCAGTCGGAATAACATTCGGACTTTTACTTGACAGTTGGAAAGAAATAATCCTTGCAAGCCTTTTTATCTGCTCAATAACATTCTGCTTTTCCGCAGCTGGAGTAAAAATCGGAAGCGTATTCGGAAATAAGTACGAAAAAAAGGCAGAAATTGCAGGCGGAATAATTTTAATCTTAATCGGAATAAAAATACTTTTAAATCATCTTGGAATTTTATAGTTCAATATTGCATTAAAGAATTTTATAGTCAAGACCTTCATCCGACTCAAAAATCTTTACAGAGCAACTTTCCATCGTAACATTTTCGCAAAAATCCGCAATATTCATCGCACAAGGAGAAAGCAAATCGTCCGGGTTGTAAGAAGTCTCAACAATGCTTTCTTCATTTTCACTTGCAAGCCGACTAAAAGCTCCGTTCAGACTTACAATGTCTTTTACTGCGGAAAAAAGATGCATTTTGTTTTTTTCTTCAAACTTTTGCTTTAAGAACAAAAGCTGAAGTTTTTCAATAGCCTTGTGTCCTGCAAGCTCCGGGTCAAAACCAGTTTCAAACGAGCAGTTACTGCAAAGTTGAAATTCCTCAAAATCAGAAAAAAATGAAGAGGCCTCTATTTTAAGCGCATTTATTACACTACAAAACCAAGGCACAGCTCTTCCCTCTGAATAAAAAGTTTTGCAGGCAAACGCCATTCCCCTGGAAAAATCAAGATCTTTGGAAGAATAAATTCCAGTTGGCTTTGGCTCGCGGTACAGTTTTTCTTCCAGCTGCGGAAAATCAATGTGGTTCGGATAAAGCGAAACTGCAAAATCAAGGCGGCTTCTAAAGCTTTTAAAAGTGTCGCCATTTTTTATTCCCCAGTCCAGGTTAAAGCCAAAGACAAGTCCCGCTTCATTTAAAAGCCGAGCCTTCTGCGAATAAAATTTCTTGTCAAATAAAAGCGTGCCGTTCTTTTCTGTTCCGCCAAAAGGAATTTCCAAGGAGCAATATATTTCCTGAAATCCCTGCACAAGTGTTTTGTCAAGAATTTCAGGAGAAACCAAGATTGAAAGAAAAAGCTCCGGACAAAACTTTTTTATTTGGCTTATAAGGCGAAGAATTCCATTTTTATCGTACGAAAACTGCTTGTCAGAAATAGAAAGCTCAGTGATTCCTTGCCTTTGAAATTCCGGAAGAGTTTCAAATATTTTTTTTATTGAAAAGACAGAAAGAGACGTCTTAGAGTATTGCAATTCCGTGCTTCTCACATTCATCTATCATGGAATCCGGCCAAATGCTGACCTGAGTTTCCCCGATATGGGCTTTACGTAAAAAATACATGCACAAGCGCGACTGTCCGATTCCTCCACCCATTGTCTGAACAAGAGAACCGCTCAAAAGCTTTTTATGGAAATCAAGCTCCGCACGCTCCGGGCAACCGCGTTCCTTTAGCTGGGCAACCAAAGATTCCTTTGAAACTCTTATTCCCATAGAAGAAAGTTCCATTGCCTGATTCAAAACAGGATTCCAGACCAAAAGATCGCCGTTAAGTCCTATGTGTCCGTCGCCGCTTTCTGTAATCCAGTCGTCATAATCTGGAGCGCGCCCGTCATGAATTGAACCGTCCGGAAGTTTTCCGCCGATTCCTATTACAAAAATTGCTCCGTGCTTTTTGCAGAATTCATTTTCACGCTCTTTTGGAGTAAGATTTGGATAAAGCCTGTACAAATCATCTGAATACACAAAAGTAATTTTCTGCGGAAGAATCGGAGTGATTTGTTCATATCTGTCATAGACAAAAAATTCAGTCTGCTTAAGGACTCTGTAAATCCGCTCTACAGAATCACGCAGGAACATTACATTTCTGTCGTTTTCATCAATGTGCATTTCCCAGTCCCACTGGTCAACATAAAGCGAATGAAGATTGTCCAAAGTTTCGTCCGCGCGGATAGCGTTCATGTCTGTGTAGATTCCAAATCCGCAGCCAAGCCCAAGTTCGGAAACTTTCAGACGCTTCCATTTTGCAAGCGAATGGACAATTTCCATCTGGGCATCTTCCATGTCTTTTACAGGGAACTTTACAGGCCGCTCAACTCCGTTCAAATCGTCGTTTATTCCAGTGCCTGATTTTACAAACAAAGGCGCAGTAACCCTTGTAAGTCCAAGCTCCGTGGAAAGCGCAAGCTGAAAAAAATCCTTCAGCAAAACAATAGCTTTTTCAGTTTCCTTTACGCTAAGCAAAGGCTTGTAGTTTTCAGGAATATACAAATCAGGCATTTTAGTCTCCGTACATGAACTTATTTAGAATCTCCACATACTACAACGATTTTATAAATTTTTCAAATGCTTTTTTGCCTGCTGTATTTCTTTTGTAAACACCGGCATCTTCAAGAACTCTTGCAAATACTATTCCCACTTCGTCCTGAAGGATTTTTCCAACGTTGTCTTTTGTTATGCTGCTGTACTTTGGAACAAATGATTTTACCCAGTCGTAATGCTTTCCAAGAACTTCATCCGCGCTAAAGTCTGTTCCGCTCAAAACAGCATCTTCCAAGCCCGCAAGTTCCTTTTTAAGCCTTGATGGAAGAACCGCAAGCCCCATAACTTCAATAAGCCCGATGTTTTCCTTTTTTATGTGGTGAAGCTCTGCGTGCGGATGGAACACACCAAGCGGATGTTCGGCAGTGGTTATATTGTTGCGCAAAACCAAATCAAGCTCGAATTTTCCTTTTTTCATGCGGGCAATCGGCGTGATTGTGTTGTGCTTTTCACCGTCAGTTTCCGCAAAGATAAAAGAGGCCTCATCTGAATATGTTCTCCACTTTTCAAGAATCTTATCAGCAAGAAGGCAGACTTTTTCAGCATCGTTTCCGTCCAGGCGGATTACGCTCATAGGCCACTTTACGATTCCGCATTCAACGTCCTCGAAACCTTGAACTATGAATTTTTCTTCAACAGGAGCTTTTGCCATAGGGAACTCGTAGTTTCCGCCCTGAAAATGGTTGTGGGAAAGAATTGAGCCGCCAACAATCGGCAAGTCGGCATTGCTTCCAATTATGTAGTGCGGAAAAAGCTTTATAAAGTCAAAAAGATAGCGGAAAGTTTCCGGGCAGATTTTCATTGGCTCGTGCTCATAGCTAAACACAATGCAATGCTCGTTGTAGTAGACATAAGGCGAATACTGAAGTCCGAACATTCTTCCATTCAGCTCAACAGGAATAATCCTGTGGGTCTGGCGCGCGGCATGGTTTACACGTCCTGCATACCCTTCGTTTTCCTTGCACAAAAGACAGGCTGGATAACCGCCCTGTTTTGCGCTGCGTGCTGCTGCGATTGCCTTTGGGTCTTTTTCAGGCTTTGAAAGATTGATTGTAATGTCGATGTCACCGTATTCGGTGCTTGCCTTCCATTTTAAGTCCTTGCAGACTCTGTAGCGGCGTATATAGTCAGTGTCCTGGCTGAATTTATAGTACCAGTCTGTAGCTTCCTTTGCGGATTTCTTATAAAGAGAGCTGAATTCAGCCTGAACTTCCGAAGGGCGTGCAACAAGGCAAGACATAATCTTTGTGTCGAACAAGTCGCGGTAGACAATGCTGTCTTCTATGAAGTTTTTTTCCACCGCATAGTCCAAAAGGCTTTTTAGAATATTTTCAAGCTCGCAAACTTCTACGGAAGGAACAAATTCCGCCTGCCGCTCGTTTTCAAATCCATCGAGAGCAAAAAGCTCAAGCAAACGGTTCTTGGTATAAACAACATCTTCTTTTTTGATTAGACCAGTTGCAAGACCATAGCCTGCAAGGGAATTAATAGATTCGTAAACATTCATACTGCGATTTTAAAATGATTTTCCCCAGCTGTCAAACATAGATTTGCAAAGGCGCGCAATCAGTTGCTCAAAATGTTCGCCCAGTTGACACACACGCTTTTAGAATTAAAATAGCTTTTATGTATGAACTTTAAGCATAAAATAATCCTTGTTTCCCTGCATATTTTGCTTGTGGCATCAGTTTTTCCGCAGGAAATATCAGAACTGGAAATTCCGCTCTGCCCCGTCTCAATTTGCGGCGAACCCTCAGGCGACCACGAAGTCCACAAATATTCCGGTTTCTCAATGTGCTTTAGGAACAGCTACAAGGACGCAGAATGGGTAAGCTACACGCTCACGCAGGAAAAACTCATAAAAAACGCCCGGCGGACAAACAACTTCACCGAAGACAAGAACATTTCAACAGGAAGCGCGAAACTTTCAGACTACAAGGCAAGCGGATATGACAGAGGACACCTTGCTCCGGCAGCAGACATGGCTTGGAGCGGGCAAAGCGAAAACGAAAGCTTTTTAATGAGCAACATAACGCCACAAGCTCCGCAGTTCAACAGGGGAATTTGGAAAGAGCTTGAAGCCCAAGTCAGAAAATATGCGAAAAGCCTGGACTTTCTGATTGTAGCGACAGGCCCGGTTCTTGAAAAACAGCCGGAAGAATACAGCTTCATAGGGCAAAGCAAAGTCCGTGTCCCCGAATATTTTTACAAAGTCCTTCTTGCAAAAGACAAGGCCGGAAACTGGCAGTCAATAGGATTTATAATTCCCAACGAAAAGAGCGGACATGACATTTTCTCGTACAAAGTATGCGTAAATGAAGTGGAAGAAAGATGCGGCATAGACTTTTTCAGCGCGCTAGACGATTCCATTGAAGAAGAAGTTGAAAGCCAGACAGAAAACATATTTACAAAAGATTATCCAGTCAAACCGGATAATGGCAACAGGAACAAGCCAGAGCAAATCCAGCAATAACAAGCCTTGATTAAACTGTTGATTTCATATTCTGTACTCTAACATTGCCGTATTCTCTTCTATGGAGTATCAATAGTAGCTCTCTATGGACACCCTATAGCGTCCACTACGAACATCCCATAGAGCACTCTACGCCCCCACCATAGCGAACGCTATGCACACCCCATAGTAGGCCTATATGGACAGTCCAATACGAGCATACTGGACACCCTAATAAGCCCTTATTTGACACACTAATATTAGCATATTAGGCACCTTAATATTTCAAGAATTACCTAAATGTCATTCTTAGGCTTGTATTAACTGTCATTCCCGCGCTTGATGCGGAAATCTTTTACACAAGATTATCCAGTCAAACCGGATAATGGCAATAAAGACAAGGGTAATAACAACGATAAAAATTGCAATTTTCAGAGGTTGACTATATAATTTCTATCAATGAAAAGAGTGTTTATTAGTGCAATCTTTCTAGCCGGACTGCTGCTTGCTTCATGCGAATCCTCCAAAGTAGAAGAGCCTAAAGTAAATGAATTTGAAATAAAAGAAGACGAGCTTGTTACATCTCAAAACTTTCTGGACGGAAAGCTTCTGCTTACATTTGCAGGCGACATAATGGCGCATTCCGAAAACACAAGGGGAAACTTCCAGGACATTTACACGGAAATTGAAGACATCATAAAGCAAGCCGCCTTTTCATTTGCGAACCTTGAAACTTCCGTGGATGACAAAAAAGACTTTTCTTCATATCCGCGGTTCAGTGTAAAAGAAAGCTATGCAGACGCAGCTATCGAAGCCGGATTCAATGTGTTCAGCCTTGTGAATAACCATTGCAATGACTTTGGAAAAGCGGGGCTTGAATCAACCCGGAAATACTTTGAAAGAAAGCAGAACCAGCTAAACGCGCAGAACAAGGAGCTTTATTTTGCCGGAATCAAAAAGCACAAAGGAGAGCAAATAGAGTTCATTCCAATTGAAAAAGACGGATGGAGAATTCTTTTTGCCGCTGTAACTGAGCTTGCAAACCAGTGGACAGACATTGAATACTTTGACTTCCTTAAGCCCGCGAAAAAAGAGCGTGAGAAATTCCTTGAGCTTATAAAGCAGAAAAAGACTGAATGCGACTTGCTGATATTAAGCTTTCACTGCGCGGAAGAAGAATATGTTCTGACCATTGCTGAAAATCAAAAAAAATTTTATCATGCACTTATTGATTCCGGCGTTGACGTTCTTTGGATAAACCATCCGCACGTTGCAAAAGAGTGGGAACTTATATCTTACGATGGAGTTCCTAGAAAGATTATCTTCTATGCAATGGGAAACACAATCAGCGGGCAAAGAAGAAATCCTGAATTTTCGAATCCAGCCAACAGACGGGAATACACAGGAGACGGCTATGTTTCGCAGGTTGCCTTTGAAAAGGATTCCGGCGGTGCAAAAATCTCCTGGGTGAATCCAGTTCTTGTTACAACGCTGATTACAGATGAGAAATATTTCGTCATAAAAAAGCTGAATGATGAATTTCTAAATACACTGGAAGAAACTTCAAAATGGAAACCGTATCTTTCAGAACGAAAAAGACTTATGGAACAAATAAAAGGAAAAAATAGATGTCAATAAACTACAAAAACCTTCCTGTCTATGAGCAGAAAGAAAGAATCCTTGAAGCGTTAAAAAGCAATCAAGTTATAATAGTGCAAAGTCCGACCGGCTCTGGAAAAACCACGCAGCTTCCCGTTATCCTGCATGAAGCCGGATATTCGCAGACAGGAACAATCGCCGTAACCCAGCCAAGAAGAATTGCGGCGTTAAGTGTAAGCGAGTTCATTGCAAAGCAGCTAAAGACAAAATATCCGGGGCTTGTAGGCTATAAAGTGCGCTTTGAAGACAAGACCGATCCAACAACAAAAATCAAAATAATGACAGACGGAATTCTTTTGCAGGAAATGAAACTGGATCCTTACATGAGCAAGTATTCCGTTATCATGGTGGACGAAGCGCATGAACGCAGCTTGAACATAGACTTTGCGCTTGGACTTTTAAAAAGAATTCTTGCAGTGCGCCACGACTTTAAGGTAATAGTAAGCTCTGCGACAATGAACGCGGAAAACTTCAGCAGGTACTTTGGAAACTGCCCTATCATAAATATTGAAACACAGACATTTCCTGTGGCGATGGTTTACGATCCGCCTGAATCCAAGCCGACCACAACAACAGAAGCCGGGGTTGAAGCAATCCTTGGAAAGATAGAAAAGACAATCGACCGTGTACTGGACAACAAGGAAACAGGAGACATTCTGGTTTTCCTTCCGGGCGAAAAAATAATAAAGGACTGCATGCAGCGGCTTTACAATTCCACATTCAGAAACAAGATCCATATTGTTCCGCTTTACGGCAGGCTTCCAAAAGAAGAGCAGGAACGGGTTTTTGACAACGCTCCATTCGGAAAAAAGAAAGTTGTCCTTAGCACGAACATTGCAGAAACTTCCATTACAATAAACGGAATTACAACAGTAATTGATTCAGGACTTGCAAAGCTGAATTTCTACAGCCCAAAGACATTCACTTCAAGCCTTGTGGAAACTCCAGTAAGCCGCGCAAGCTGCAGCCAGAGAAGAGGAAGAGCCGGACGCACCTGCGAAGGAACTTGCTACAGGCTTTATTCACGCAAGGATTTTGAAAGCCGACAGGAATACACAACAGAAGAGATTTACAGAACAGACTTGAGCGAAGTCGTTTTGCGCATGGCAGAGCTTGGAATAACAGAATTTGAGAAATTCGATTTTATTTCGCCCCCCGGACACGAAGGTCTTGTAGGTGCAGTGAACACACTGAATATGCTGGGCGCGCTTGAAAAGGACGGCTCCCTTTCCAGCATAGGAAAACTTATGGTACAATTCCCACTTGAGCCTCGCATAAGCCGAATAATCGTAGAAAGCATAATGCGCTATCCAAATGTAATGGAAGAAGTTTTGATTGCATCTTCATTCTTAAGCGCGCAGTCTCCGTTTGTGCTTCCTGTTGGAGAAGAAATGGACGCACGGCAAGCCCACCATTCATTCAGAGATATGCAGGGAGACTTTGTTGCCTACGTAAAAATGTTCAGGACGTATTCAGAAATGAAAAACAAGGAAGCGTTCTGCAAAAAAAATTATCTTGATGAGCGCGTGATGGCTGAAATCCAGAACATAAAAATTCAGCTTGAAGAAATCGTGTCGCAAAAGCTTCAACTTCCAGTCTTGAGCAACGGAAACATGGAAGACTATCTTTGTTGTATTGGATGTGGAATGATTCAGTTTGTATGCGTGCGCGAAGGAAGAGAAAACTACAGAAGCCTTACGCAGGACCATATTTCAATTCATCCCGGCTCATCGATGTTCAAGGCGAATCCAGTTTACATTGTAGCCGGGGAAATTGTTCGAACAAGCAGAATGTTTGCAATGAGTGTTTCGCCTCTTACAAAAAAAATACTTGAGCAGATAAGTCCTGGACTTGAAGAAAAACTCAACAAAATCCGCGCGGAAAAAGAAAAGGACAGAACAGAAAAAGTACAGACAGCGAAAGAATCAAAGAAAAAAGAAAAGCAGGAAAGTAAAAAAGGCGCAAAAAAAGAAGACAAGAAAAAGGATGAAAACACAGTTTCATTCGGCGGAGAATCATTCGAATGCAAAAAAATCAAAGGCAAAAAAACATTACTTCTTCCTTGGAATGAATTCAAAAGCGCAGTCTCAAAAGAAACAAACGAAAGCCTTCTGAACAACGTCGCAGGAATGAAAGGCGTAATTCTTATGAATGGCGGCTTCAAGCTTCTTTCCGGTGAAAAAATGGAAGTAATAATGAAGATTTCAAAAACGCTCAACTTGAATCCGATTGATGAAAAGTCCTGGCCGCGCAAACTGAACATAAACATCTTTGAAAACGGCGGACTTGAACAGCTTGTAAAAAACATTGACTTTGCAATGCGCATTACAATCGCAAAAGCCGCTTCAAAAGAATTGGGGTTCGTCTGCCTGTTTACAGACGGAAACGGAACCTACTGGTTCAAGGTTTCAAGAGGATTTACAACTGCGCTTAATGAAAGCCTCGCTTCTCTTGAAAAACTCATCGACGATACAAAAGATTCAGAGCTTGATATTTCAAAAAAAGAAAAAATCAATATGCTCTACAGACTTTTGAACGGAATGTATAAGTAAATAATTAAAACTTTACTTTCTATCAATCCCATGAAAAATCATGGGATTATTTTTTCCACTTTTAAAACCACAACAAATCCCTGCTTCTCATAAAAAACTCTTCAAAACCGTGCATTTTTTGTATTTTTTCGGCAATAAGTATTTATAGAAATTTTCAACGCAAACAGGAAAAAAAATGCAAAGACACGAACTCACGCCAGCTCAAAAATGGGAGCGGCTCACACTCGCCGACAACTTCATCTTCTGCAAAGTCCTTGAGGACAACCCGGAAGTCTGCAAGCATCTCATTGAGATTCTTCTGAACCTCAAAATTGACAGAATCGAAAAGCCAGCCGCGGAAAAATCACTTAAAACAGATTTCATCTCGCACGGAATAAGATTCGATGTATATGTAAAGGACGGAAACGGCCGCTCATTCGACATAGAAATCCAGACAACGCACAGCACCTCTCTTGCAAAACGCGCCCGCTATTACCAAGGACTGATGGATGTTGACAATGTGCAGCATGGAACCGGCTATGATGTGCTTAATGAGAGCTACGTTGTCTTTCTCTGCATGGGAGATGCTTTCGGAAAAGGATTTCCTGTGTACACATTCCGATACCGCGCCGACGAGGACAATGACTTTCTGATGGACGACGGAACAGTAAATGTCTTTTTCAATGCGAAAAAGTATGATACAATGAAGTCCGAGGAGCTGAGAGCATTTTTCAAATATCTCTGTGGAAAAGAGCCTAGCTCCGGTTTCACAGACAGGCTCTCCGCGCTGGTCGAGCGGGTAAAAACAAATGCGCAGTGGAGGCACAGGTTTATGACATGGGAACAGGAAATGGCCATTCAGTCCAATGAAAAAGCCAAGGAACTTGCCAAAGAACTTGCTCAAGATATGGCTCAAGAACTTGCTCAAGACATGGCTCAAGAAATTGCCCAAGATATGGCTCAAGAAATTGCTCAAGACATGACAAATCAGAAAGTTATTGAAACTGCACAAAAAATGCTTAAAGAAAAAATAGGAACACCAGAGCAAATTTCAATAGTCACAAGTATTCCGCTTGAAAAAATTTTAGAGCTTAAAAAGAAAATGCAATAAGCTTACAGTTTTATTCCTGCGCTCAATGTGAATGATGCTCCTGGCGCAGGATAGCCGTCAACATGGACATACTGAAAGTCAAAAACATTTTGCCACAAAAACTGCGCATAAAATTTTTTTCCTGTCCAGGAAAGGCTTGTATCCAAATTAAAATAATCAGGCACATAAAGAATATTGCTATTGCTTGTATATTTTTTTGAATTATAAGAAAAAACTGTTGTCCAAATAAAATCATTAAAAAACGAATATTTTTCAGTCAAAGAAAAAGTATGCACAGGTGTGTACATTATCTGATTTCCATCCGTGCTTCCACCTGAAGTCAAGACAGCCTTGCAAAAAGTATAGCTTGCAGAAAATTCAAGATTGCCAAAAAGCTCTTTGGTGGAAAAATAAAAGTCCGCGCCCCAATTCACGGATGAGCCCCAGTTGTCCGGCGACCAAGAGCCGCTTGTATCGCTCACCCACCCGATTTTGTCCTTATAAAAAATCAAAAAAGGCTTTACAGAAACTTCGAATTTTTGCGAGTACAAAAGTCCTGTGTAAAACGAATATGCGCTTTCGCTCTTTAAATCTGGATTTCCGGTTCCGCCATCACCTGAATAATAAAGCTGCTGAAAAACTGGATTCGTTATGTTTTTTGAAGCCTTAAAGAAAAAAGCAAAATTTTCTAAGTTCCGTTCTGCTGAAAAACTGTAGAGCAAACTCAAAGTATTTGAAAGCTCAAAATAATCGAGTGGAAGCGACATAGAAAAGTTCCAGCCCAAAATTTCAAACTTTACAGACGGAGAAAAGAACGCAGAAAAAAGCGAATGTGAATAATTTGCATTTTCTTTGCCAGAAGAAATTTCATCAGAAAAATCATAAGAACAAAGCGCGTAAAATTCCAAAAAGTCCAAGACAGAAGTTTCCGCCTGAAAAGAAAAATTACTTACTTTGTATTCGTTTCCTAAATCTGAAAAGCGGGCGTGCTTTGTGTAGTCAAGGTCTGAATATTTGTACGATGGCAAAACTTTTAAGTTCCATTTTTCAAACGGAAGAAACACAGGAAGCGCAAAAACAAGCGAAAGGTCTTTTTGATTTTCCTCCGTAAAATATACACCGCCAGTTTTTCCGCAGTTAGCCTCTGAATAGCTTGCATAGCTTGAAAATCCAAACGAAGCGCCAGGAAATTTTTGCGTGGCGAATTCCGCAAAAAGTGAATTGTTAAAAAGCGTGCGCTCATAGCCTGAATATTTTTTCTTGTAGCCTGAATACGAATCGCTAAAATCCGGCTTGTAAGTTGCATCCAGCGAACGGTAGCCAAAATGATTTTTCTTGTGCGAAACATTGAAAGCTTCGTGCACAAAAAGAGATGAGCCGTTTTCAAAAATAAGTGGAACAGAAAATTCAGTTCTTGCCGCAGGACTGTCGTTCACGGATGAAAGATAACTTTGAGTTTTTAGTTCCGCGCCTGCATGAATCTTGCTAAAGTCGCAGGAAACCGTAGTTATGTAAATTGCAACAGAGCCGTTTACCGCGGCAGGATTTACTTTTATAGATTTTACAGTGGAAAAGTCCAAAGTAGAAAAATCAAACTTGCCGGTATTGGGATCGTTCACAAGCACATTGTTTATGTAAATTTTTATTGAAGAATTCCAATAGCCATGAAATGTAAGCTCATTGTTTCCTTTTTTAAAGGCGAAACCCGCGCTTTCCAAAGCCTGTTCTGCACAAGAAAAAGAAGACAAAGCATCTTCGTCCAGAACGATAAGCTCTGGATTTTTTGCGCGGTGAATTGTTGTTGTAATGCCCGGAAGCTCCAGTTCCTGAGAAAAGGAATACAAAGAAGCAGACAAAGCAAAGAGAAAAGCAAACAGATTTTTCATACCAATGACATCTTCGGGATTTGCCCCGAAGATATATTTTAAATTTGTAAAATTGACTTCCGCACTTTTTATTACTGTCTTGTGCAGTCGGAATATTTTCCAAAATATCCGTTTTCTATAGTAAATTCTGAAACCGCTTCATCCAGAGTCTCTGTGGAAGTTGCCCCCCCAGACTTGTATGCGCCAGATATTGAAACAGTGTCATCCGTTAAATTTTTATAGCTTATAGCATACCATTTGCCAACATCAGGAGCATTTTCTGAATAATCCGTAGAACCGTAAATTATTGACCGTGTATACTTTATATAAACAATTCCAGCAGAATCAGAAATTTTTCTTACAGTAAGATTGTTTCCAGCATAACAATTACCCCAACTTCCGCCATTTTTTAATTCCGTAGTTGAAATATCATAAATTTCTCCATAAGAACTTTTCCATGTTCCATAAATAGAAGCATCGTCGTCATCTGATTTACAGCTTGTGAAAGAAACTGCGACAAGTGCAGACATCAAAAGCGCGGTCAATACCAACCAGGCGCGGTTAAAAGAAAATTTTGTGTTTTTCATAAAAAACTCCATGCAATTAAGATAGAATTAATTTGCAATTAAACTGTTTATAAACAAGAACACAACAGTATAATTTATTGCAAGCTAATCCTTTATTTAGACCATTCTACTACGTTAGTAGTTTTTCTACTTGTAGTATAAAGTTTTACTTGATATTTACCCGTAAGATTGTAAAATATTCTTATTTTCGGGTAGCCACCTCCAAAATCCTGAAAATATGGATTGTTCTCAATATCAGGAACTACATCAAATGTTTTACTTTCAGTATTATCTCCAAAAGGATAACTAATGGTACATGACGAACCAGAAAAAGAAACCTTATATCCAGCCCAAGCAGTGCCTTTCAATTCATATTCTCCAGATGGCACAAAACCAGGAGTAATAGGAGACTCTTTATCTTTCAATGCAAGATAAATATCATAACTTTCCAAAGACAATTCAGCAGAACCAGATTTCAATTCATGAACATAGGAATCTTTGTTAACATAAAATGAATTAGGCAAACCATACCACCAGTAATCCACAATTTTATCTTCTGGAATTGTGTAGCTAGGAATATGGCTTTTTATTTCAGCCCAGGTCCAATTTTTTGCAACATCAGAATCCTCTTTATAGTCGCCTATCCACTCTCCTCTTTCCACTGTCCAATATTCCAAGCTACTGTCTTTTGACTGAACAGGTTCTCCAAAGTAGAAGTTAAAGACATAGTGAATCAATGTTTCAGAAGGACCATTAAATGTGTCATCCATATCCAGAGTGGAATCCATAGCTTCCGCAGGGCTGTCGTACCAATCCGAAGACCATTGGATTCTCCACTCGCCCCCCCCCATTGTTTTTTAGGGTACAGTGATTCCAAAACAGACCTTGCTTTGTTATAAAAGGCTCGTTTCCAGTTATGCCAGGACTAGTTGAGCCTGCCGCACCTTTTTGGGAAGTGTGAGCCAAAAGCAAATCATAAGTTTTTGTGTTCTCGTCATATTCTGTGGCAAGAACATTTGCAAACCAGTAATGGCTTACATCTTTAGAAATGCTGAGCTTTGCGCCAATTTGCAGCTCCCAGCCTTTATTATTCAATTTATATTTTCCATCAAAATTTGAAAGATAGTCAGATTTTAATGCAGGAACTTTTTCATAGTCAAAAAACGAAGCACTGTTATCTGTGGCAATCTGCATACCTGTTGCAGAAAGAAAATCGCATTTAAAGTAAACATTGCCATTGCTTTCTTTATAAAAAGAAACTTCAGAAGTTTTTCCTATTTCGCGTATATTTGTAGAATAAATAATCTTCGCTTTTGTTATGCCGTTTTCTTCTGCGGTAAGCTGAATCCATCGTTCCGTATTAATACCGTCCGGCATATAATTTAAATAAACAATCTTTTTATCTTTATCTTCTGGAAAATCGAATCTATATTCATTTGAAGCAAACCACACAGTATTTGCAACTTCTTCATAAAGCAAGGCTCTTGCATTGTTTTGATTTGCATCATTTTGATTTGCATTGCTTGAGCCTGAAGAAGAATTTGAACCGATAGTTCCGCTGTTGTCAGAATCGCCTACATTGTCCATGCACGAGGCAAAAAGAAAGGAAATTAAAAAGAAGGCAGAGCACGCCTTTATAAACTTCATTTAGATGTCCCCCTAAACGAAAAAAAGAGTTAAGAGAAGTCCGGATTTTACGGTGGTGGGTCCTCAGCTGAATTCCACAGCATATTCTCTGCATTTATATAGAAATAAATGCGCTTACACAGATAGGGATGTCTAATATGTTCCAAATGTCATTGCCGTACTTGATACTGCGATGTTTCTGAAAGAAACTCGGTTAACAATCTCTAACTATACATTAGATTTTCGGGTCAAGCCCGAAAATGACATAAAAGGTACTTTTGAGACATCCCCATGACAGGATTGTAATACTGTCATCTTCGGGCATTGACCCGAAGATCTTTTTTTACAGAATGTGGCTTACATAGAAACCGCAAGACCAAGCGTTGCGTGTTTTTCCGTCGAATGCCTTTCTGTTTTCCAAGTTCAGGTTAAGATCAAAGTCAGTCTTTTTAGAGAACTTGTATTTTACAGAAGGACGGATTGTAAAGATGTGTCCGCCGTTCCAGTCGTCATCATCCCAGTCTTTGTCCTTAGAACCAAATGCAAGCGAACCATAAGCATTGAACTGGAAGTCCTTGTTAATAGGAACAATAAGAGCAGCTCCAGCGTACCAGGCGAATGTGTAATCATCGTTTTCAAATAAGTTCAAGCCGGCTTCCGGACGCAAAGAAAGTTTTGAGTTTGGAAGAGAGAATGTAATTGCTCCTCCAATTCCATAAGCCTCGTCATCCTTTTCTTTTGTGAACAAAGAATCCATTGCAAGGTAAACATCAAGAACAAAGTTTTTTGCGCCGATTGTTGAGCCTGCATAGAAGTTTGCGGCATCTTCAAATGCACCTTCCATTACAGCGCCAATGCTAACCCAGTTTACAGGAGCGAATTTCACACCAAAGTTTACAGCAGGATCATCTGTGTTGAATCCGTTAGGAAGAACAGCGCCAGCTTCAAAATTCATTTTTCCTTTTGAAACATATCTTACGCCAAGACCTCTTCTTGCATAGGAATTTGAATAAGGGATGAATCCAACAACATCAGCAGTGCCTGGTCTGTCAACTGTAAACTTGTAGTAGCCTGCGCAGTCTGATGAAGTTGAGCTAGGAGCAAATGAGCCTGAGCGGTCATCGTAAGCTGTGCTGAATCCGCCCTGTCTTACGTGAGCATTAGGTCCCCAAACCCAGTCGCCATATCCCGGAGCAGGTCCAACCTTCCAGTTGAGTTTTGTTCCCATTCCAAAATCAAAGTTGCGGTTAATATGGTAAACAAAGTTCAAATAAAAAGCGTCTGTAATTGTATTGTTTGAATTAACAGCATTGTTATAATTTTCTTCATTCGTGTTACGAGTATTGCGTCCGTAGTGAAGAGCAAGCGGATTCAAGTTTGTTGTTCCAATTTCAAAGTTGTCAACATCGCCGCCGTTTTCATAGTTGGCCAATGCGCCCATGTTGAGCATTCCGTCCATCGTGAACTTGCCCTGATCAAATCTTGCCTGAAAAATATCAGTAAAACCATAGAACATTGTGTCGCCGTCAAACGGATTTCCAAATCCAGTCCACAAAGTGTTCTTAATCTGCGCTCTTTCCAAAACCTGCGCGCTAGCAGCTGCTCCAACAAAAAGCGCAGCGGCAATTCCCAAAACAAACTTTTTCACTTAAAGCCTCCAAAAGTTAAAAAAGAAAAGTGCTATAAACAAAGTAGCATAATATTAGTTACTGATTTTACAGAGAAAACACAAAAAAATCAAATGGCACAGTTGATTATTTCGGAAGCCTTGCAGTTTTTGAAAAAAATCGTATATATAGTTAATGTAAACCATAGCCTGTTACTTTACGGAGGAATTATGAAAAAAACAGTCCAAGCAATGCTTCTTTTTATACCGGCGGCTTTTTTAGTGTCGTGCGCTTCCATGCCAAGCAAACCGGACACAGAAATCAATACGGAAAAAAACACAGTGGCAAAAATCATTCCTATAAATAATCCGCTTCCAAAAGGAACTCTTGAGCTTATAGACGGATTTGAAGAAGAAAACTTCTGGTATGCCCTAGGCGAAACAAAAAGCGACGATTATTCCACAGACACGGACACCACGGAAGAATGGAACTCACAAGGAGATTTCTGCGCGCAATGGAGCTTTGCAAAAATTCCAGAAAACTCAAAAGCTTCGTTTGCAATAGAAAATCTTGTTCAAAAAGACTGGACAGACGCAAAAGCCTTGATTGCAGACATAAACAACACTTGCCAAAATCCGCTTGCAATTCTTTTGGAAACTCAAGGCGGACCGCATCACATAGTTTCAAGGACACAAGAAATTCTTCTTGGCATAGGCGAAAACATAAATGTCTACTTTGACTTGCTTCACGAAATAACAGACGAAAACGGCAATCAAATTTCTGGCTTAATTGAAAAAGACGACATAAGAACCATTTCTTTCCAAATAAAAGGCAAAAGTTTTTCAGGCTCAGTTTTTGTTGACAACATAAATCTTGTTTATTAACTGTCAGACGGAATCATAAGGACAACTGGGCGTGACTCCTGCGGAACTATTCCGTAGCCAGTCGCCCTGCACGGATGCAAAACATATTTCTTTTGCGGCGTATTGTTTTCTTCCATAGTCACTTTATAAATTCCAGAAAAACGCGCATTGTTTTCAGAATCAGGCCGAAACTGGATAAACGAAACGCCTTCATTCACAAAGCAAGTGTAAATGCCAGTTTCCAAAAAGCCTTCAGATTCCATTGAATATTTTCCGCCCTGAAGCTTCACTGTAGAGCCATCTGGAATTTTCCAAGTGCTGTCTTTTTCAAAAACTGCCGAAACACTGCCTGAGTTTGATGAAGCGTTTTTCAAAAACATATTTTTTCCATTTTTTTTGTAGTTTCCGTCCCACACAGCATTTTCACTTATAAGCATCCGCACATCATCTTGAATTCTTATATGAATTTCTTCTGTGCTTTTAAGGCTTATGTCAATTCTGCGCTGAAGATTTTCAATTTCCTGATTTATAGTGGAAAGATAAATTCCATTGCGCCGGATATTGCTGTGCGCCCACTTGTAAACTTCTTCCGTATCGTCCTTGAAAAAAATAATTTCGCGGGAATCATAGTCAAAAAAAACATACCGCAAGTTGCCGTTGGATTCAGGCATATACCAAAGTCCGTTCAAAAAGCCTGCAAATGTGGCAACAGTTCCGTCCTGAATTTTCGCAAGTTCCTTTGCCGTAATTCTGCTTCCTGCAACACGGACAGTTCTTGTTTTTACATAGCTGTTTTCTGAATGCCTCCATTCGTACTGAATTTGAAGCTGATCTGCGCTGCCCGGCCGTTCTGTGTCCGAAGTATAAACCCAGATTGGAAAACTTGCGCCGTTTGCCTTTGAGCGTTCGTAGGCATCGTACCGGTCAAGCTGCTGAATAAAAATTGTTCCGTCACCACGCAAATCGGCAATCTTTAAAAGCGAAAAGCTTCCGCCTGAATTCGAAATAAAAAACGCCTGCAGAATGGAATCTCCGTTATCTGCAAATCCCTGATAAACCAAAGCGGTTCTGTGCTCGCCGGTCAAATCCATGCCGGTATAAGAAAAAGTCTGCGCCTGGGAAATTTCCGTGGCAATGACAGCTTTTCTTTCGTAAACAGTTCTCTGCGGATTATAAAGCCCCACCAAAATCGCAAGGTACGGACTGTCCATTGTCCTGATTACATTCACTTGGTCATCAAAACCGTCGCCGTCAAAATCCATGCTCACAATGCTTATCAAAGTCTCGTTGGGATTAAGCGGAACAAGAGAAACAAGCGCGTTATCCTCTTCCATTGAAGAAAATGCTGAATTCTTTTTTTCTTCCGCGGAACTCGACATCGGCACAACAACAGAAGCTGATGCTTTATTTTTATCTGGCTTATAGAAATAATTCTTTGCAATAAACGCGACAGCTCCTGCCGCCACAATCACAATAAAAAGAGCAAGTGTAACTTTTTTCTGCATAGA
This sequence comes from Treponema succinifaciens DSM 2489, assembly GCF_000195275.1. Lineage (NCBI taxonomy): Bacteria > Pseudomonadati > Spirochaetota > Spirochaetia > Treponematales > Treponemataceae > Treponema > Treponema succinifaciens. The sequence continues at coordinate 1,625,890 of NC_015385.1, forward strand.
AAAATAATACAAGAGTTGGAAATGATTTTCAAGGCGAAACAAATTTCAGTAGCAAAGAAAAAAAAGGCTGCCCGATTGCCGAACAGCCAATAAAAGCTAAATGCTTAAAATCTTATTTCTTTGGAAAAAGCTTTTTAAAGTCAACAAGAACAAGGCTTGAATCTCTTGCGCTGTCGATGTCTGTGATTTTTCCAAGCTTCTTGTAGAATTCAATAAGAGGCTCAGTTTCTTTTCTGTAAACTTCAAGACGGTGAGTTATAGACTCAAGCTTGTCATCTTCGCGTGTAAAGAGCTCTCCGCCGCATTTGTCGCATTTGCCTTCAACTTTTGGAGGCATAAACTTAACATTGTAGTTTGCCTTGCAGTTTTTGCATACACGGCGATTTGAAAGGCGCGCAATAATCAAGTCGTTGTCAACTTCAAAGTTAACTACTTTTACATCGATTCCAAGTTTTTCAAATGCTTCTGCCTGTGGAATTGTGCGAGGGAATCCGTCCAAGATAAAGCCGTTCTTGCAGTCATCTTTCTTGAGTCTATCTTCTACAATTTCAAGCACAACTTCATCGCTTACAAGTCCGCCGGAATCAAGAATTGCCTTGACTTTTTTTCCAAGCTCTGTCTGGTTCTTGATGTTCTCGCGGAAAATATCTCCTGTTGAAATCTGAGGAATTCCGTACTCTTCAGCAACCTGCGCCGCCAAAGTTCCTTTTCCTGCTCCCGGTGGTCCTAAAAAAATAAAATTCATTTGTTTTACTCCCATAAAATTTTAGCGTGCCCTTATAAAAACACCGCATGATATTATAAATCAGAATTTGCAAATTCTCAACCAAATTTAACAATGTAGTTTTTCTTTTTTCCGCGGCGCAAGACAATCACTTTTCCTTCGATTGCAAGCTGGCTTGTTACAGGCATATTTTCATCCGTGAACTTTTCGCCATTTAAAGTTATTGAGCCTGCCGCAAGAAATTCCCTTGCCTCGCGTTTGCTTGAAGCGATTTTATTGTTTACAAGCACATCAATCAGTTTTTCGCCTTCTGAAATCGAGATGGTCGGAACATCCTTAAATCCAATTTCAATGTCCTTTAAGCTAAGAGATTTCACATCGCCTGAAAAAAGGGAACTGCTTATATTCACGGCTTTTACAAACTCTGCCGCTCCGTGCAAATCAGTTATAATTTCACGTGCCAAAGCCTTGTGAGCCTCGCGAAGCTCTGGATGCTCCTTGTTTTTTGCCTCAAGCTCTTCAATCTGTTCTTTTGAAAGGAAAGTAAAAATCTTAAGGTAGTCAACAACCATAGAGTCGTCAACATTCACAAGGTATTGATAAAGCTCATAGCTTGAAGTTTTGTTCAAGTCAAGCCACAATGCGTTTCCTGCGCTTTTTCCGAATTTATTTCCGTACTTGTCCAAAACAAGCGGCATTGTAAATCCGTAAGCTTCCTTGCCTTCAATCTTGCGGATAAGCTCAAGGCCTGTTGTTATATTTCCCCACTGGTCCGCGCCTTCAGCCTGAAGAATGCAGTTTTTATTTCTGTAAAGCCACAAAAAGTCATAGCCCTGCAAAAGCGTGTATGAAAATTCTGCAAAAGTAATTCCAGTGTCAAGGCGGCGCGAAATTATTTCCTTTGAAAGCATATAGTTTACGTTTATGTATTTTCCAATGTCGCGCAAAAATTCAAGGAAAGTATAGTCTTTTGTCCAGTCGTAGTTGTTTACAATTTCAGCCTTTCCTTCAAAAATCCTGTCAACCTGGCTTTTTATTCCCGCAAGATTTTTTTCAAGCGTTTCGTGGCTGATTATTTCACGCTCTGCTGTAGGACGCGGATCTCCAATAAGACCTGTAGAGCCGCCAACCAAAAGAATCGGGTGATGTCCTGCCCGCGCAAGACGTTTTGCCGTCACCAAAGACGAATAATGTCCCAAATGAAGGCTATCTGCTGTAGGGTCAGTTCCCCAGTAAAATGTGATTTTTTCATTGTTAAGCTTGTCCGCAATGTCTTCTCCGGCAACATCCTTAACAAGTCCGCGCCACTGAAGCTCCTCAAAAAATGTCATTTCCTACTCCAAGTTAAATGAATACTGATTTTTATATGTTCCAAAAGACTATCATTTTTTCCTATGAGTTTCTAGTAAAAATGCATAAAAAAAGCCCCTGCGCAAAACAGGAGCAAACGGTTCCTACGGGAATCGAACCCGTCTTTCGACCTTGAGAGGGTCACGTCCTAGCCGATAGACGAAGGAACCTAAACAAAAAAAGCCAGACTAGCAGTCCAGCTTATATTCCCCAAGGAGGATTCGAACCCCCACAGTGAGAACCAGAATCTCAAGTGCTACCATTACACAATCGGGGAATGCAATGTGCATATAAAATACAAGGTCATAAAAAAAAAGTCAATAGCAAATCATTGTTTTTATTGAAAAATTTTGGTTATTGCACTTTTTGTTTATTTGACAAATTGTAATACATCGATTACGTTGTATTACAAAGAGGTAGAATTATGGCAATGACCGCAACAGTAACATTCAGAACAACACCAGAACTTAAAAGCAGAATGGACTTTCTTGCAAAAGAAACACACAGGCCAACAAGTTTCTATTATAACCTTTTGCTTGAAGATTATCTTGAAGATTTAGAAGACATCTATCTTTCTGAAAAAATCCTCGAGGATATAAAAAGCGGAAAAGAAAAACCAATTCCAGCTGAAGAAGTATTTGCTAAGGCTGGATTATAAATAAAGAAATCTACAAAGGCTAAGCAAAATTTATTCTGTTGTGCAGTGCTCCACGCTTCCTTGACCGGCAGTTTTTCCGTTTTTAAGCATTTCTTCCATTGTGTGCCAGCCAAGAACTGCGCATTTTACACGGGCGGGCATTTTGCTGATATTTTTAAGGCTTGCGGCTTCGTCAAGTTCTTCTAAAGCGTTGTCATCTTCAATCTTGCCGTAAATCATGTCCATAAAAAGAGATGCAAGACGCAAAGCTTCATCTTTTGGCTTTCCAATTATGTCATCAAGCATCATATCTACAGAAGCCTGGCTTACAGCGCATCCTGAACCGTTAAAACTTCCTTCTGAAATTATTCCGTTATCATCAATTTTAAGCTGAAGATAAATATTGTCTCCGCAACTCGGATTCACGCCTTGCAAAGTAAACGTCGGATTTTCCATAACGCCCTTGTGGGTCGGGTTCAAATTATGCTCGTTAAGAATTTCCTGATAAAGCGATTTCAAATCCATATTAATACCTCAATTTTTAATTGCCTTTATTCTTTAAATCCCATCCAGCGGCGGACAAGTTTTAGCTTTTCAATGAAAACTTCCACTTCCTGCTGTGTGTTGTAAAAGTAGCAGCTTGCGCGCGCAGTTGAGCCTACTCCAAGTTTCTGCATCAAAGGCTGAGCGCAATGATGGCCTGCCCTAACTGCAATTTTTTCTGTATCAAGAATAGAAGCAATGTCATGCGGATGCACGCCGTCAATCGTAAATGTAACAATTCCGCAGTGCTTTTTATAGTCGTTGTTTCCAATTATGTGAAGATAAGGAATTTTTTTCATTCCCTCTATCATTGTCTGGGCAAGAGAGTCGTCATTTTTTTCTATATTACCAAGCCCGATTCCCTGAATATATTCAATCGCCTTTGCAAGCGCAACAGCACCGCCGGCATTTACAGTTCCGGCTTCAAACTTATGCGGAACTTCTGCAAAAGTCGCAGTTTCGCGGGTAACATATTCAATCATTTCTCCGCCACGCAAAAAAGGCGGAATCTTTTCAAGTAGATGTTTTTTTCCATAAAGAGCGCCAATTCCCATAGGAGCGCAAAGCTTGTGCCCCGAAAAAGCAAAAAAGTCCGCATCCAATGCCTGCACATCGATTTTTTTATGCGGCGCGCTCTGAGCTCCGTCTACAACAACATAAGCTCCCTTTCCACCGTTTCCAACTTTATGAGCATAGCTTGCAATTTGTTCTATAGGATTCGTAATTCCAAAGACATTGCTAACCTGCGCAACCGCAACAATTTTTGTCTTGGAATTTATTTTTGCCTTTATCTCCTGTTCTGAAATTTCCGCAGAAGAATCGCATTCAAGCCACACGAGTTTTGCGCCCTTTGCATTGCAGACCATTTGCCACGGAAGAATATTAGAATGATGCTCCATGCAGCTTACAACAACTTCATCTCCTGCCTGAACTTCAGAAAGTCCAATAGTGTACGCAACAAGATTCAGGCTTTCAGAAGCATTGCGTGTAAAAATAATTTCCGCAGGCTCGGCGGCATTCAGGAATTTTGCAACAGAAGCCCTTGCGTTTTCATAGTCATCAGTCGCCCTTATGCTCAAAGCGTAAAGTCCGCGCAAAGGATTGGCATTGTTGCTTCTATAAAAATCAGCTTCCGCCTGAATCACACATTCCGGTCGATGAGTTGTAGCCGCACTGTCCAAGTAAATAAGCCCTTCATTTTCCGGCCGGCTGAATATCTTAAAATCGCTGCGTATTTCTTCTGCACTGAACATAGTTTCCTCGTTATATAATCGCTTCAACAAAAGAATTGATTTCTTCCACAAGGCTTTCATCTGGAATAAACCGTGAAACCTTTGAAACCTTTGCCTTTGTCAAAAGCTCTCTCGCAGTCTTTTCGTCAACTCCGCGACTCTGCATATAGAAAAGTTTTTCCATATCAACTTTGCCAATTGAGCACCCATGGCGGCCTTCAACAGCTTCCTCATCGCAAAGAATAACAGGAAGGCTTTTGTTCACAACGTCCGGGCTAAGTAAAAGAACATCCTCCTGCTCATCTCCCACTGAATCCGCGCAGCCTTTCTTAAAGTCGATTGTGCCTCTCCAAGTTTTTTTCGCCTTTTCAAGCAAAACTCCGTCTACAGAAAAACGGCTTTCACTGCTTTTGCCTGTCTGCAGCGCAACCTGGTTCATGTCAAGGAAAGACTCACCTTTTACAACGTAGGCTGCTCTTCCCAAGAAACGGCTCCTGTATCCTTCAAGGCTATTGAAAGTTCCGCTGAACGTTTTTTTTCCGCCAAGTTCAAGCTCCGTTATTTCTATAGTCGCATTGTCCTTGCAGTTTGAGCCAACTGAATTAAAATGCACGGCGTTTTTTCCAAGCAAGTTCACACAGCAAATATGCACATGCGAATTCTCTTGTGCAAGCACACGGATTCTAACTCCAAGCTGAGCATTTAAAAGTTCCGGTTCACTTTTATAGACAAAAATATAAGAAGCCTGCGAATTTTCCTTTGCATGAATTATAATGTCGCAAACAGAAGCTTCGTTTTCCTGCGCAAAAAGCTCAATTTTTTGAACCTGATTTTTGGATTCCGCAGTAAAAAGCAAAGTCTTTATTCCGTTTTTCTGCAAAAGAGAATCAAACTTCTTGTCAAAGCCTTCGCCAAGCCCGGTTTTTATTGAATCATATAAAGCAGAATTTTCAATTTCTTTTGCGCCGGAAATTGAGACGCAAGATTTAAATTCACTGCTGAACTCAAGGTGCGCCCTGTTTATATTCAGAAAATTCCAAGTGAGGCTTGGAAACTGGTTTACATCTATTTCAAAATTTTCCATTTCTAGCCCCTTACATGCTGCCTTTCATTTCAAGCTGAATCAAGTTGTTCATTTCAACAGCGTACTCAAGCGGAAGCTCCTTGCTCACAGGATTTGCAAAGCCTGAAACAATCATCGCCCTTGCATCTTCCTCGCTGATTCCGCGGCTCATAAGATAAAATATCGCCTTGTTGGAAATGCGCCCGATTTTTGCCTCGTGTCCAATGTCGCAGTCGTCTGTCATTACATTAATTGCAGGAACAGTGTCGCTGCGACTTTCATCGTCAAGCATGAGCGAAGAGCAGTCAACGCTCGCCTTTGAATTTTTCGCGCCTTTGTTCACGACTATGGAACTTCTGTAAGTGCAGGCACCGCCGCCTTTTGAAATGGACTTAGTGTTTATTACAGTCGAAGTGTTTTTTCCAATGTGAACCATCTTTGCGCCAGTATCAAGATTTTGACCTTTGCCTGCAAAAGTGATTCCAGTAAATTCAACACTTGAATTGTCGCCCTTTAAAATTGTAGTCGGATACAAATATGAAATGTGGCTTCCAAAACTGCCGGAAACCCATTCCATGCGTCCGTTTTCTTCAACAATGGCGCGCTTGGTATTCAAGTTGTACATATTCTTTGACCAGTTTTCAATTGTTGAATAGCGCAGCCGGGCATTTTTCTTTACATAAAGCTCAACGCAGCCTGCATGAAGATTCGCAACATTGTACTTTGGAGCGGAACAGCCTTCAATAAAGTGCAAGTCCGCGCCCTCGTCCACAATAATCAATGTATGCTCAAACTGGCCGGCTCCTGCCGCATTAAGCCTGAAATATGACTGCAAAGGAATCTTTACCTTTACATTCTTTGGAACATAGACAAAACTTCCGCCGCTCCAGACAGCCCCATGAAGAGCCGCGAATTTATGGTCAGACGGAGGAACTAGGTGCATAAAATATTCCTTTACCATTCCGCCCCATTCCTCGCTTTTTAACGCCGACTCAAAATCCGTGTAGATTACGCCCTGCTCCGCAACTTCCTTTATAACATTGTGGTAAACAACCTCGCTGTCGTACTGCGCTCCAACTCCGGCAAGACTTTCACGCTCGGCTTCTGGAATTCCAAGCTTTTCAAAAGTGTCCTTTATGTCTTTTGGAACGTCAGCCCATTTCGCAGCCATTTCAGTCTTAGGCTTTACGTAAGTTACAATTTTCTGAATGTCCAAATCGCGGATGTCCGGTCCCCAGTCAGGCTCATTTATCTCGTTGAACAAATGAAGGCTCTTTAAGCGGAACTCTTTCATCCATTCAGGGTCGCTTTTTTCCTCGCTTAGCTTCTGAACAATCGAATCGTCAAGTCCTGCGCGTATTTTATAAAAGTCCCTGTCGCTTTCCTCGTAGCGAAAATCATAAAGAGAACGGTCAATATCTGAAACTTTTGTTTTTTCTTCGCCCATAAAAATTTTCCTGGTTAAAGTCCGCCGTTGACAGCGTTCATCTTTACAGCGTCCATTGCGGCTCTTGCAGCGGCGGCAAGCTTTTCCTTGCGCTCGGCATCTTTTATTTCCTGCGGAATAAAGCCATCAAAGCCTTCCTCGTTTATCTTCTGAACAAGGCTTCCGTCCCCGGTATGAACAAGGCGGCCTTTTACGATGATATGGGTTTTGTCCACAGAAAGATTTTCAAGAATTCTAGTTGAATGGGTTATTACAATAAGAGAACCGCCGGAAGCTTCCATGTATTTTTTGATTCCCTCGGAAACAATGCGGCAGGCGTCAACATCAAGCCCTGAATCCGTTTCGTCAAGAATGGCAAGCTTAGGCTTAAGCATCAAAAGCTGCAAAATTTCGCTCTTCTTTTTTTCTCCGCCACTAAATCCAACATTCAAATCGCGCGAAGCATAGCTGTGATCCATTTTTAGCAGATCCATGTTTTTTTCAAGCTCGCGGCTGAACTGCATCAGCTTTACTTTCTGGCCTGTAACCTGCTGCATTGACGAGCGGATAAACGACTCAAGAGAAACGCCCGGAACTTCAAGCGGCTCCTGAAAGCTAAGGAAAATGCCTGACTTTGCCCTTTTGTCCGCGGAATCGGCAGTGATGTCCTGCCCATTAAAAATAATTTTTCCGCCGGTTACAGAATATTCGGGACTTCCCATCAAAGTATAGCCCAAAGTTGATTTTCCAGCTCCGTTCGGTCCCATAAGAACATGGATTTCTCCAGGAGCAACGTCCAATGAAATATTTTTAAGAATCTGTTTTTCGCCAACAGATGTGCACAAATCTTGAATTGAAAGCAGCGGTTCTGCCATAGGATTCCTCATTTTAAATGTAGTAGGCTTTTTTAAACCGAAGTTCTAAAAAGTTCCCATGTATGACTAAAATATACTGATATTATAGGAAAATTGCAATGTTTAGGAATCAAGTCCCCAGGGCAAACGCATTATAAATTTATTCAGCATAAAACTGGCTTTCAGGCACGGTTTCCTGGTTCAAAATCGCGCAATAATGCGCTACACGCTGATTGTTGCAAAGTAACTATAGAATTGCCCGCTCACGCGGTCGCAACAATCAGAGTGTTTTTGCCCCAGGAACCGTTTCTTCGCGCAAACTTTACTTAAATTATTTATAATGCGTTTGCCCTGATCAAGTCCCAGAGCTTCAGCATGAAAAATAAAAACGATAATATTTTACGTCAAATACTATTAAAAAATCAAATGAAAAATAACTTATTTTGTACAGTTATAACGAAGATTTATTTAAAGGGGGACAGATCTTATTTCGTGTAAAGTGGGAACAGACCTTATTTCATGAGGAAAAAAAGTAATTTAATTATTCTTGGCAAAAATCGAGATAGAATAGACTGTTTTTGTAGATTTGATTTAACACAAGTTAATACAATTAATTTTCTTAAGGAATGAATAAATCCATTGTATTTTGAAAAAAAATGTGATAAATTTTTATAAAAAATTGCAAGAATTTAAAATTAGCAAAAACATGATAAATATGGAAAAATTTAAGCTCATTTCAACTTTATTTATTTCAATTCTTCTAATTTTTTCAGGCTGTAATGTAGAAACAGATACTACTCAACCAGGTCAAATCATAAATACAGAAAGTCAAACTGTAACTTTCAGCAACAACAAAAATGCCAATTTCACGATGATTGACATTTCTTTCATCGATGGAAGAACCTCAGACTCAATTATTTTAGGCGAAGATTTACTTGAAGTTCCCTACACGACGAATGTAAAACCATTCCGACTTGCAATGTACGAAACAAGTTACAACACCTGGTATGAAGTTTTAAAATGGGCAAAAAACAACGGCTACACGATTGTAAATAAAGGCGTTGAAGGAGTTTTTGGCGAAGTTGAAAAAGAAAATAATATGTCAGGACCAGGAGAAGAGCCAAAACTTGTTGAAATGCCTGTTTGCCGTCTTACTTGGCGCGATGTAATGGTATGGTGCAATGCATTAAGCGAAATGAAAGGTCTTGAACCAGTTTACTGCACAGACAAAGATTTTAAAACACCTTTAAGAGATTCAACTGGAGTTGCTTTCGGTGATTTAGAAAATTATGCGATAGAACCGGGAGAAGTTGACAATCCGTATGTAAACACAAATGCAAACGGTTTCAGGCTTCCTTATGTAAAAGAATGGGAATATGCTGCACGAAAGCGCCTTGATGGAACTGCAATTTCTGGAAGAAATGTTTCTGGAGATGAAGCTGGTTCTGCAATTAAAACAACAGCCACAGAAAAAATGAACGGAATATCGTTTACTTTTTCTACAAAACAAAACGAATATTGCTGGCAAAGGCAAAACAGCGCTTCAAACGGACCTTCAAAAACTTACACAGGACAAGATGATACAACCACAACGCTTTCAACAAAAACAGGAAAATCCATCTCTGGAAGAAGAATGCATCTTTCAGGTGGAAAACTTCCAAATCATTTAGGATTTTTCGACATGAGCGGAAATGTTCCTGAATGGTGTTTTGACTACGATGTTTCTTACGGTTCAGTTTATAAATTTTCTACAGCACGAGGACTTAGAGGCGGAGACTATTTAAATGAAATCGTAGGTTCACGATGTTCCGGATACAAAGGCGGTGCTTTAGTTGGGCTTACAAACGGTTTCCGTATTGCACAGAATCATTAAATGAAAAAACTGGTTACAAAGCATAAAATGTTTTTGATAAGGAAATTGTATGTAGTAATGATATCTTACGGTTCATCAGACATCTGATAAATAATCAGCTATTAATATTGAGATTAATAGTGCAATAGATATTAATCGTAATTGAATATAATTTCTAATCTTCCCCATTTTCATTCTTAATCCCATTTTCAACAATCAAAATAGCTAATTTTGTATTTTCTTCAGGTTCTCCTCTATTAAATGGGTTTCTACTCAAAGATTTTGCCATTACACCTATATTTTTTGCTTCATTAATCATCTTGGCAATTTTTCTCCATTTATCATCTTTGAGAATTGAGATACATCCAATGGTAGTTCCAGAACCTCTTTCATGTAAACGTAATTGGGATTTTTTAGTATTAGAGACTTTATCATCTCCGTAACAATCATCTCTTGCTTCAAGGCGAAAATGCCCATCTGAATTTGGCAATAAGACATCATAAACACCAAAAGGAATTCCTTCAAAGAATGGAACAGATTTTCCTTTTATTTGTCCACCAGACATAAAAGTTGCTTCTATTTTTTCATTTGTTTAATAGCTAAAAAATAATCTTGACCTTTTAGCTTTATATGCTTAGAATTTATGCATTATGCTTGGAGCATTCGTGTTTTTAATATCAGTTTGAGTTTATATCCTGCGTGCTCAATTCTAAACCTAACTAGACTTCAAAAAAAATCAAATTAGATTCACAAAGCAATGTGACTAGATTATGGTGCTTAACACTGTAGTAATTGTATATGATTTCTAAAGGTACAGGCTACTATGCCTTACGCTACAGTTTGTCTGGGCTTGTTATACAGTTTGTCTGTAGTGGCTATACAGTTTGTCTGGGGCGTAAGCACAATCAAACTGGGGCGGCTATACAGTCTGTCTGGGGCTTAAGCACAATCAAACTGGGGCGGTTGTACAGTCTGTCTGTGCTTGCTGTACAGTTTGACTGTAATTACAATACAAAGAAAATGGCATACATGAATCAAACGCTTAAAAACAAAAAGTCCGCTTCCAGAAAACCAGAAACGGACTAGTGACGCTTGGCGGGCTCGAACCGTCGACCCTCTGCTTAGAAGGCAGATGCTCTAATCCAGCTGAGCTAAAGCGCCGAATGGAGAATAGTCTATATTATTTTGCAAGTTTCTTCAAGTGAAAAAAGCGATTTTTTGCAATTTTTAGAGAGCTGCACTAATAAAACAAACTATTGTTCTTCTATTTTATCATTATTTTTATCTTCACAGCCTATAGCATTTATATATCCACCAGAAATTCCACTTCCGTCTAAAGTAAGATTGCTGAATTTTATATTTTTAAGTTCCGTAACAACACTAATTGCAAAACTGGACAGGCTTACTGTTACAACTCTATTGTGGTCAAACCTTTTTCCATTTTGACTTTTGTTACAGTTTGGCATTACAAAGTTTGCGCCGCAGTCCGCAATTGCAATCTCTTTTGGCTTTATGGCAACAAATCTGCGCGGCCCGTAGAATTTTTTGCTGTTTTCAGAAAGAGACGGAATGTATGCTGTCAAAGGCTTTAAACTTTCTCCACCATATATCGCGTCCCCAACAGGAGCTATCTGCCTTGAAGAACCAGTCCAGCCCAAGGTGTCAACTACTTCAAATCCTGAGTCTGTGCTTTGTATTTTTAAGAGCGCGCCGCGGCTGTACATTGTGTTGCTTAGGGCATAGTTATAGTTAAACGAGTCCTCCGAATCGCCCGATGAATTGCCCACATTCGAAACAAGAACATAAACTGTTCCGTCATAAAGAATTGCAACATCAGTAATCGCGCCGGAAACGCCTAGGTCTGAAACAGATTTTGCCGAGCCGACCTTAGAAACCGCAAATGTGCCGTCAGTTTTTTCTGTAATTGTAGCACGCTGGAGATAATATATTTCTTTTTGTTTATATGAAAGATAAAGAACGCTGCCTTGAATTGCAAAAGAACAAAAATCACTATCATCAAAAGGAATACTAAAATCTGAATCTTTTGGTGTTCTGCCATTGCTATCCAATTCTTTTATCTTTGAAAAACAAATTGTATTAGTATCCTTATTCTCATCATAAGAATACAATCCAGCCCATAAAACAGCTGCGGAATCATCATAATAAAGAGAATCTTGGAAAGGAAATAAGTTTATAAAAGGAAATAAGTTATCTGTTGAAATTTCTGAAGTAATGTTGCTAGTAGATTTTATATAATAATGATTATCATCATAATTTAATATCATTACATATTTATTACCATCCGTATCTTCTGCAAAAGATGTAGAATTGTCAGAAATCGATGTACTTGTTACATCAGTATTTTCAGATATACTAGAAAAGCCTTCAAAATAATTTGTATAATCTGTATAACTATACTTCCACAGTATATATCCGCTGTCCAGAATACTGCTTGCAAAAAGCTTAAGGGCAATTGAGCATTCCGCAGTTTCTCCGGCGGTAACTTTTATAGTCTCGCTTTTTCTTGCAAGAAGAACATCATTTGTGTCATAGGCTTCCACCTGGACTGTGTAAGTGGCAGGCTCAAGCTCGTCAAATACTATGTCCGCCCCCCCCGCCTCGGAAGTTTGAGTTTTTAAGTTTTCGCCGTCCAATAAAAGGGCTACTTTATATGTCTTTGCATTTTTCTTGCTAAGAGTGTATGCGCCGCGCGAACCGCTTCCCGGAAGAGCAACACGGATTGCGCCGTCTTCTCCAGAAGAGCCTCCCATATTCATGCAGGAAGCAAGCAAAAACAAAAAAGAAACCAGCGCAGTAAAACCAAATTTTCTCATAAAAAACCTCCAGTGCTTATAAAGATATTATGATTCAAATTCGGACGGAATTCAAGTTTTTGATTTAAATTTAGACAAAGAGAAATGATTTAGTATCATTCTTGTGATGACATCTATATATCCTGAATGTCAAGTTTTATGATTTTATGTCATTATCGGGCTTGCCCCTGCGATGTTTCTTAAAGAAACCCGGTTTATAATCTATTGAGATTTTACAACAGATTCCTGACCGAGTTTACTGCGTAAACATCGCAGTGTCGTAGCACGGGAAATGACACTTAAATTGCTGTTCTTATCAAAACTCGAACTTAAGGGAAATTAATTATCCAACACTGTCCAGCTGCACTAATAAAACAAACTATTGTTCTTCTATTTCATTATTATCTGTATCTTTATATTTACAGTCTTTAGCATATATATATCCACCAGAAGTTCCACTTCCGCCTAAAGTAAGATCGCTGAATTTTATATTTTTAAGTTCCGTAACAACATTAATTGCAAAACTGGACAGGCTTACTGTTACAACTCTATTGTGGTCAAACCTTTTTCCATACAGCTTTTTGTTACAGTTTGGCATTACAAAGTTTGCGCCGCAGTCCGCAATTGCAATCTCTTTTGGCTTTATGGCAACAAACCTGCGCGGTCCGTAGAATTTATTGCTGTTTTCAGAAAGAGACGGAATGTATGCTGTCAAAGGCTGCAATATTGTAAGAGTAGACTCATCTTTTGCTTCTCCAACAGGAGCTATCTGCCTTGAAGAACCAGTCCAGCCCAAGGTGTCAACTACTTCAAATCCCGAGCTTGTGCTTTGTATTTTTAGGAGCGCGCCGCGGCTGTACATTGTGTTGCTTTTGTCATAATAATAGTTAAACAAGTCCCCCGAATCGCCCGATGAATTGCCCACATTTGAAACAAGAACATAAACTGTTCCGTCATAAAGAATTGCAATATCAGTAATCGCGCCGGAAACGCCTAGGTCTGAAACAGATTTTGCCGAGCCAACCTTAGAAACCGCAAATGTGCCGTCTGCGTTTTCTGTTATTGAGGCACGCTGGAGATAGCAAGTGCCATTATCATAGGATTTATAAGCAAAATAAAGTGTGCTGCCCTGCACTGCAAAAGTGCTAGTGTCACTACCTTTGGTAGAATCAATTATGAAATTAGAACTTTGTAACGTTGTTCTGTTTGTTGAATCAGGAGCACCGTTTATTCTTGCAAAATAAAGTTGTTTTCTACTACTACTATCATATGCTCCGACCCACAAAGAATCTGTAGTATCATCATAATAGAGACAGTCATAAAAAAGAGTAACATTATCTGTTTTTATACTTGATGAAGAATTATTGGAAAGATTTGTTATAGAATAAGATAAAGTATCACTGCCCATTGTCATTACATACTGTGCGCTTGCAGTTTCTGCAAGACTTACATACTGGTAGGAAGAATAAAATTGTGAGTTTTCAACTTCAGTATTTTCAGATATACTAGAAAAGCCTTTAAAATATTTTTTTAACTCTCTATAATTCCACAAGATATAATTTGACTCCAGAATACTGCTTGCAAAAAGCTTAAGGGCAATTGAGCATTCCGCAGTTTCTCCGGCGGTAACTTTTATAGTCTCGCTTTTTCTTGCAAGAAGAACATCAGTTGTGTCATAGGCTTCCACCTGGACTGTGTAAGTGGCAGGCTCAAGCTCGTCAAATACTATGTCCGCCCCCCCCCGCCTCGGAAGTTTGAGTTTTTAAGTTTTCGCCGTCCAATAAAAGGGCTACTTTATATGTCTTTGCATTTTTCTTGCTAAGAGTGTATGCGCCGCGCGAACCGCTTCCCGGAAGAGCAACACGGATTGCGCCGTCTTCTCCAGAAGAGCCTCCCATATTCATGCAGGAAGCAAGCAAAAACAAAAAAGAAACCAGCGCAGTAAAACCAAATTTTCTCATAAAAAACCTCCAGCTCATAAAGATATTATGATTCAAATTCGGACGGAATTCAAGTTTTTTGATTTAAATTACAAAAAAAATGGCCGCACAAAATGCAGCCACTGTCTAATAGAAAGTTTTTTATAAAATGCAGTTAAGGAATTTCTTTAATCTCTCGGACTTTGGAGAGTCAAAAATCTGCGACGGCGTTCCTTCTTCCGCAACGATTCCGTCTTCCATAAAAACAACTCGGTCAGCAACTTCACGGGCGAATCCCATTTCATGCGTTACAACAACCATTGTCATTCCGCCTTTTGCAAGCTCCTTCATAACGGAAAGAACTTCGCCGACCATTTCCGGGTCAAGCGCGCTGGTAGGCTCGTCAAACAGCATGACCTTTGGCGACATCGCAAGGGAGCGCACAATCGCAATTCTCTGCTTCTGACCGCCGCTTAAAGTTGAAGGATAAACGTCCGCTTTGTCCGCAAGCCCAATCCGCTCCAAAAGTTCCATCGCTTTTTCATCCGCCTGATTTTGAGAAAGAAGCTTGAGCTTAACCGGCGCAAGAGTGATATTTTTTAGAACCGTAAGATGCGGAAAAAGATTAAAATGCTGAAAAACCATTCCCATCTGGCGGCGCACAAGATTTATATCCGCATTTTTGCTTGTGATGTCGTTTCCTTCAAAAAGAATAGAGCCGGAATCTGGGGTTTCAAGAAGATTAAGGCAGCGCAGAAAAGTGGACTTTCCAGAGCCGGAAGGCCCTATTATTACAACTTTTTCGCCCTGTTTTATTGTCTGCGTTATGCCTTTTAGAACTTTCAGCTCTCCAAAGCTTATTTTCAAGTCTTTAGTCTCTATCACTTTTTGCCATCCTTTTTTCAAGAATCGAAAACAGCTTTGTAAGCCCAAGCGTAAGGCAAAGGTATATAAGGGCGCACGAAAGAAGCGGAATCCAGGCGTTGTAAGTGGCGTTGCGGATCATGTCTCCGGCTTTTGTAAGATCCATAACTGCAATAAAGCTTGCCACGGAAGTTTCTTTTATAAGAACTATGAATTCGCTTGTGTAAGTAGGAAGAACAGCTTTTGCTGCCTGCGGAAAAATTATCATTGTAAGAGTCTGCCAGTAGTTCAGCCCCAAAGAACGTCCTGCCTCCATCTGCCCTGAATCCACGCCTTGTATTCCTGCGCGGAAAATCTCTGTGCAGTAAGCCCCGGAATTTATTCCATAGGCAAGAGTCGCAACCAGCACACGGTCAAGCCCAAGAGGAGCAAAAACAACAAAGTAGAAAATCATGAGCTGGGTTGCCAAAGGAATTCCGCGGATAACGGTTGTGTAGATTTCCGCAACTATCCTCAAAACAGGATTCTTTGAAATCTTGAACAGCGCGAACACTGCTCCCAAAATCGTTCCGAGGATAATCGCGACAATAGCGATATAAATTGTAACTCCCAGTCCCTGCAGAAGCAAAAGCCACCGCTGCCCGGAAATAAGCGTATCGTAAATTGAATCAAACACAGCCGTCTCCAAAAACTACTTACGGACTATAATAACCTGATTTGAAGTGAAGTACGGCTCGGAAAAATCCACGTTCTTCTTGCGCTCTTCTGTAACGCTCATTCCGGCAGCAATAAAATCAATCGCTCCGCTAGAAAGAGCTGGAATCAGGCTGTCAAAAGACATATCAACAACTTCAAGAGACTGTCCCAAGTCCTTTGCAATTTTCTGACCCATTGTAATGTCAAAGCCAACAATTTTTGTTCCCTCAACATATTCAAATGGAGGAAATGCGGCGTTTGTTCCAAGCTTTACAACTTTTCCAGAAAGAGCCTCATCGCCAGGAATTTTTACAACTCCGTCAGCAGGCATAAATGCGTTAACAAGCTCTTCGTATCCGCCGTTAGCCTTAAGAGAAGCAATTGTCTTGTTGATTGATTCCAAAAGGGAAGAGTTGCCTTTTTTTACAGCGATTGAATATTCTTCCTGTGCAAATTTTGAATCCACAATCTTGAGCTTTTTGCTGTTGCGGGAAACAATCTGCTTTGCCGGAAGCTCGTCAAGAACAATAGCGTCAATCTGGCCGTTCATAAGGTCAAGAGCAGCATCCATTCCAGACTTAAAAGAAGAAAGTTTTGCATTCTTCAAATTTTCCTGAACATAAGTTTCGCCGGTTGTGCCGCCCTGAACTCCGATGCGTTTTCCGTCAAGATCTTCTATTCCTTTGATTTGAACAGACTTTTTCTTTGCGCTTACAGGAAGAACCATGCAAGCTGCCAATGCAAATGCCAAAACAACAGTTTTTTTCATAAAATGCCTCTATTTAAATATTTAAATTAAAGATTATGTTTCCATATCAAATCTGAAAACTCACATATTCTAGCAGTTTTTCAGTTGATTTTCAATTAAGAGCCGATTTTCTAGTGAACAAGGCTGCCCTTAAATGTGTTTCCGTTCAGACTGTCTATATGCACTTGCACAAATTTTCCGATTAGAGAAACCGGAGCTTCAAATGCAATGCGCTCGTTCTGCTCTGTCTTGCCCAAAAGCTCATTGGCGTTGTCGCGGCTTATAATGTCGGCAAGAACCTTTATGTTTTTTCCAACCTGCTTTTCCATCACTTTTCTTGTAATTCCAAGCTGAATGTCTATGATTTTCTGAAGACGCTCTTTTTTTACTTCAAGCGGAATCTGGTTCTGCATTTTTGCGGCGGGAGTTCCTTCACGCGGATTATAATAGTACATAAACGCGCTTTCAAATTCCACTTCCTTCATAAGAGAAGCCGCCTGCTCAAAGTCTTCTTCAGTTTCTCCAGGGAAGCCAAGCATGATGTCCGTTGTAAGCTGAATTTCCGGAATACGTTCTCGCAGTTTTTGAACAAGCAAAAGATATTGTTCGCGTGTATATTTGCGGTTCATGGCTTTTAAAATTGAATTTGAGCCGTGCTGAACCGCAATGTGAAGTCCGCGGCAAATGCGCTTTTCTTCCGCAATCACATCTATAAGCTCGTCAGAAAAATCCTTGGGATTGCTTGATTCAAACCGAATCCATTCAATAGGAGAATTTGTTTGCTCCAAATGGCGGCAGATTGTTTTTAAAAGGTTCGGAAAATTCATTCCGTCTGCGCCCTTGTAAGAATTCACGTTCTGCCCCAAAAGCGTTATTTCCTTTACACCGCGGCGGGCAAGCACATCAAGCTCATGCAGAATCTGTTCCACAGGACGGCTCACTTCCCTGCCGCGCACATAAGGAACAATGCAGTACGAGCAGAAATTGTTGCAGCCGTGCATAATGGGAACAAAGGTTGAAAACGCGCCTTCCTCATACGAAGTTTCCGCAAAAACGTAGACAGGCTCTTCGTCAGTCTGTATATATTTCTGGCCTTCCTCAACCGCCTGGATTATCTCTCCGAATTTATTTTTTGCAAATGTGCCCACAACATAGTCAACGCAAGGCCATTGCTTTTGAAGCGACTTTAAAAGACGTTCAGCCATGCAGCCCATTACAATCAAAGTAAGAGGAACCGCTCCGTTTTTCTGCACATATTCCGCGGCAATTTCCATGTTTCTTTTTTTTGCGTCGGGAGCGCACGAACGCACTTTCTTCAGCCCTGAAAAAAATCCTAGCCGCCCGAATATTCTTTCTTCTGCGGAACCGCGCACAGAGCAAGTGTTTATTACAACAAGGTCGGCAAGCTGAGCGTTTTCAGCCTTTTTCCAGCCGCGTGAAATTAAAATCTGTTCAACGGAAGCGCTTTCGGCAATGTTCATCTCACAGCCGTAAGTTTCAAAAAAATAAGTCATCTGCTCATTATAAAGAATAAACTGTCATTGCACAATTGAAAAAGATTGCATTTCCAGGGCAAACGCATTATAAATGTATTCAGCATAAAATTGCCTTTCAGACACGGTTTCCTGGTTCAAAATCGCGCAATAATGCGCTACACGCTGATTGTTGCAAAGTAACTATAGAATTGTCCGCTCATGCGGTCGCAACAATCAGAGTGTTTTTGCCCCAGAAACCGTTCCTTCGCGCAAACTTTACTTAAATTATTTATAATGCGTTTGCCCTGATTGCATTTCTACCAAAACAAAAATACAACAAAAATATGATTTTTAAGTATAAAAAGTATACAATAAAACGGTTTTCATAATATTTTTACAAATTGTTTGACACAGACTTTTTGTCATTATAAAATTCGGAGCATAGATTGAAAATAAGGAGGAAATTTCAATTGAAAAAAATCTTAGCAATGGCAGCCGCAATGGCAATGTTTTCTGCGGCAGTTTTCGCTGATGTGGCTTGCAAAAAGCTCGACAATGGAAAAGTAGAAGTTACATTCTCATATTCACACCCGAGCGCAAAAAATGTTCTTCTTGCAGGCGACTTTACAAACTGGCAGTCTGGCGCAAAGACAATGAAAAAAGAAGGCGACACTTTTGTATACAGAAAAGTTGTTTCAGAAAAAAGCGTCCTTACTTACAAGTTCATCATAAACGGAAACTGGATGACAGACAAAAACGCTCCGGCGACAACAGATGACGGATTCGGCGGAAAAAACGGTGTTGTAGACGTAAAGACGCTCATAAACTAAAAGCCTAAAACATTGAAATGATTATCAAACGGGTTTCTTTCAGAAACATCGCAGGGTCAAGCCCGATAATGACAATGTTTTAAGTTTTCCCATAATAACATTAAAACCAAAAGCCCTTGTGCCGGAGATGCGACAATGCAGTTCCGGCATTTTTTATGCTTCACTAAATTCCGTGTAAGCGTAGGCATTGTGATTGTGAATGCTTTCAAAATTCTTGCATTCCACGCTGAACCAGCTGAAAGGCTTTTCGCTTTTTGAGAAATTCTTAAGCGCAATAAAAACTTCGCGGACAACATCTTCCACAAAACGAGGATTTTCATAAGCGTGCTCGGTAACAAACTTTTCGTCCGGGCGTTTTAAAATGCTGTAAAGTCCGCCGCTTGCACTTTTTTCAACTTCCTCAATCACGTCTTCAATCCAAAACAGGCTTGAATTTTTTAGCTTTACAGTAACAATTCCGCGCTGGTTATGCGCACCGTACTGGCTGATTGCCTTTGAGCAAGGACACAATGTTGTAACAGGAATTTTAATTTTTATAAAGAAACTGCTAGAAGCAGAACTAACCTCTCCCTCGTAAGTGCATTCATAGCACATTATGCTTTCCGCATGGGAAACTGGCGCCTGTTTTTTCATAAAGAAAGGAAATTCCATTGAGCCGAACGCGCGCTCCGCATCGAGGCTTTTTCTGATTTCCTCAAGCATAAAAAGAAACTGCTTCATTCCAAGATTTTCCCGGTGGCGGTGGAAAATTTCTATAAAACGCGACATATGTGTTCCCTTGTAATTGTGCGGCAGATTCACAAAAAGATTCACTTTTGCGCACGTTTTCTGAGAGCCTTCCGCCTTGTCCAAAACCTGAACAGGATAGCTCAAGTCCGTAACGCCAACTTTCTGCAAGGGAATTTCGCGTGTGTCTTTTGAATTCTGAATGTCAATCATTTTGAGCCTTAAAATTTTCCGCGCTTTCCAAAGTATTGAAAATGAGCATTGCGATTGTCATAGGACCAACTCCGCCCGGAACTGGAGTTATAAAGCCCGCGACTTCTTTTGCGCCTTCAAAGTCAACATCGCCGCAAAGCCTGAATCCGCTTTTCTTTGTGGAATCGGGAATACGGTTTACGCCCACGTCAATTACAGCCGCGCCTTCTTTTATCATGTCAGCGGTAACTGTGTTAGGACGGCCGGAAGCCACAATCAGAATGTCAGCCTTTTTTGTATAGTCCGAAAGATTTTTTGTTCCTGTGTGGCAGATTGTAACAGTTGAATTGAATTCTTTTCTAAGCATCAAAAGAGCCATAGGCTTTCCAACAATGTTGCTGCGTCCGACAACAACGACATTTTTTCCGCTTGTCTCAACGTTCATTTTCTTCAATAAAACGGTAATTCCGTTTGGAGTGCAAGGAAGAAATCCTTTTTCGCCGGTAACAAGCCTGCCCACATTCACTGGATGAAAACCGTCAACGTCTTTTTCTGGACTGATTGAATTTGTAACTTTCTTTTCGTCAATATGCGAAGGAAGCGGAAGCTGAACAAGAATTCCGTGCACAGTTTTGTCTTCGTTCAGTTTTTGAATCAAGGACAAAATCTCCTGCTCTGTGGTTGACTCTGGAAGCTCTATGCTTCTATCTTCCATTCCGGCTTCTGCAAGGGCCTTTCTTTTCCCTGAAACATAGCTTACGCTCGCAGGATTGTTTCCCACAAGAATAACAGCAAGGCAAGGCGTAACTCCGCTTTTCTTAAGCTCCGAAACTTTTTTTGCAACATCGGCTTTTACTTCCGCGGCAATTGATTTTCCGTCTATAATTTTTGCGCTCATCTGTAACCTTCCATTTTTTGTTTTCTTTTTTTATAAAGCATATGCAGAAATCCAAATGTCGCTAGATTGATAAAATCCTTGAAACCAAGTATAATTGCTTGGCGATATTCAAGGAAAAATCCATTTGAAAACTGCCTAAGCATAATATAAAAAAACAGAACAAATTACCATAGAAGAATTTGCTTTTATGTTAAAGGAAAAATTATGAAACGTTTAATTACGCTTTTGAGCGTAGGAATTATAGGAATTTACATTTCATCGGCACAGGCTGCGCTTCCAAAGACAACTTTTATGCAAAGCTCTCAGGATGAAAATTCAGGCGATGACAGTGATGACGGAGACGAATACACGGAAGGCGACATCAGCTTTGATCTTGGAATGAATCTTCCGGGAGACCAATACATAAAAATTGCGCTTGGTCTTTGCCTTCCGTTGAATTTTCCAGACTTTGAAAGCACCATAAAAGGAGATTCGCAGCTAAAGCTCGGCGGAATTGGTTCTTTAGGCTACCACTACTTTTTAACTTCAAAAATGGCAATCGGATTCGATGTAAGTTTTGGATTCAATGTTTCGATTGGAAGCCACGTTTTCAACTATGTTCCATTTATTGCAGCGTTCACCTACCAGCCGGTTGCAGGAAGATTTGAATTTCCACTCACAATCGGACTTGGATTTGCATGGGAATCTTTCGGCGGAAAAAATTACTTTCCGGGGCTTGTTGTAAAACCGGAAGCAGGAGCAATGTTCCGCCTTACAGAAAGCTGGTCGCTCGGACTTGAAGCCTCGTATCTTCTTATGCCGCAGTTTTCTTCCTGGTACAATGACAATGCAGAAAACTTTGCAGGACAGTTTCTTACATTCAGCGTAACGGCAAGATACCATTTCTAATTTTTACAAAAGGAAAACAAATGAAAAAGTCAATTATAAACAGCATTTTTCTTTGCGCAGCTTTTGCCTGTCTTGTAGGATTTTCTTCCTGCCACGACGACATTTACGGCGCAATCAACAACGAAATAAAACTGAACTCAAGCGGCTTGCAAGGCGATATGCATTCAATCGTTCACTACAAAAACTACATCTTAACTTGCAACGGAGAAATTTTTTACAAGACAAATAAGCCTTCATCCGAAACAGGACTTCACAATGGGCAATGGAATAGCACAACTTCCCCTACTTCAGAAAAAGGCGACAACGGAATTCCTGCCACAACATATTTTCTTGCAACCGACAGTGAATATCTTTACGCGCTGACTTACATCTGGGTTGAAAATGACGACGGAGAAAACGAGCCAAAGACAGCGACAATTTACGCGACAAATTCAGATCCTGCAAACGGACTTGTCTGGACAAAAGTTGCAAACATCAGCGGCGGAAACTATTCTTTTGAAAACGCAAAAGTAATATTCGACAATAAATATTTTTCTGTAGTTGACGACAATTCAGTTTCAATTGCAAATAGAGAAGCCTACGCAAGAATCAGAGCATCATCCCAAGACACTTACAAGCTTTACAAATTGAACGGAAGCAAAGAGCCCACAGAAGTTCCTAATCCAACTTTTATCGGCGAATCTGATGCAACGAACGCAATTTCAGCATGTTACTTTAATGGCAGCACTTATTTTTCAAAATACTATGGAATGTCTTCCAACGCAAACTGTCTTTATTACACAAAGACTTATACAAGAAGCAACAACGTAAGCACAAACTCAAGTCTTTACTATATAACAGCCTCAGATGCTACAGAGCAGTCTGTTGACCTTGATGCCGGCGGACTTCTTTCTATTGCCGCTGCAAAAGACTATATTCTTCTTGGAACATCAAGCGGACTTTCAAGGGTTAAAATTAATGAAACAACTGGCATTCCAGATGGCGACACTTCAAGCATGGAAAGCAACGGAAATTCTGTAATTTCTGAATATGTGTTCATGGTTTTTGTTCTTAATCCGAATAAACGTGAAGGTTCTAACGACACAACTTTAGGAACAGATGAGTACGCGGCTTCGACTATTTACGGCTCAATACGCTCAAGTTCAGACTCCTGGGATGATGCAGGTCTTTACGCTTGGTATCCTGCAAAATATGAATGGAACCGCGACGGAGACTAGCCTGAAAAAATGGATGAGCTTTTTTCCAACTTAAAAGATTCCCACGAGCCTCTTGCTGCCAGAATGAGGCCCAGAACTCTTGACGAGTACATAGGGCAAGAGCACATCGTAGGCAAAGGAAGACTTTTAAGAAGGGCGATTGCAGCAGACCAGCTTACATCTGTTATTTTCTACGGGCCTCCAGGAACAGGCAAAACAACACTTGCGCGCGTAATTGCAAACCACACAAGTTCAAATTTCATTACGTTGAATGCAGTTCTCACGGGCGTTGCAGATATTAGAAAAGCAATTTCCGATGCAGAAACTCAAAAAAATCTTTATAAAAGAAAAACAATTTTATTTGTAGACGAAGTTCACCGCTGGAACAAAAGCCAGCAAGACGCTCTTCTTCCCTGGGTAGAAAACGGAACTATAATTTTAATAGGCGCGACAACAGAAAATCCTTTTTTTGAAGTGAACAAAGCATTGGTTTCAAGAAGCAGAGTTTTTCAACTCAAGCCGCTTACAAAAACAGATTTGCTCAACGCCGCAAAACAAACTTTGTCCGACACTGAACGCGGCTATGGAAAATGGAATGTTGAATTTGAAAAAGGCGCACTGGAACATTTAATCGAAACTGCAAACGGAGACGCAAGAAGCCTTTTAAATGCGCTGGAGCTTGCAGTTGAAACAACTCCAGAAAAATGGCCGCCAAGCTTTGGAAGCACAATCTACATTTCAAAAGAAGCCTGCGAAGAATCAATTCAAAAAAAAGTTGTTCTTTACGACCGCGACGGAGATTACCATTACGACATAATTTCCGCATTTATAAAAAGCCTAAGAGGTCGAGATCCAGATGCCGCCTGCTACTGGCTTGCAAGAATGGTAAAAGCTGGAGAAGATCCGCATTTTATTTTTCGCCGTATGCTTATTTCAGCTTGCGAAGATACAGGGCTTGCAGATCCAAATGCAATTTCAATTGTTGAAAGCTGCGCCGCTGCCTTTGACAGAGTAGGACTTCCTGAAGGCAGATATTTTTTAACACATGCGGCTTTATATCTTGCAACTGCGCCAAAGTCAAATTCCTCAATGGCATTTTTCGACGCCTTGTCTTCTGTTGAAAAAGAAGATGCTGATGTTCCAAATCATTTACGGGACGCTTCAAGAGATGCGGAAGGATTCGGACACGGAGCTGGCTACCTTTATCCGCACGCTTACAAAGACCACTGGGTTGCCCAGCAATATTTGCCGGACACTCTTGTTGGAAAAGTTTTCTACACGCCTTCAACTCAAGGCTACGAAGCAAAAATCAGAGAAGATATTCTTTCACGTAGGGAAGCACAAATCGCGTCAATTCTTGAAGATAGCGAAGAAAAAGATTCAGAGCAAATAAACGCAGTTTCTGACTGGTGGAAAGAAGCAGGACATTTTCACGGCTTAAAAAAAACTGGAGAAAATCTTACATACACCGCGGAAAATCCAAGAAAAAATTCTGCTCTTGAAAAAAGCGAATCTCTTTGGCGGGCAAGACTTGAAACAAACAAGGCGCAGACTTTGCTTGGAATACGGAACGCAATGACAGAAGCCGCTAGCATTTTAAGATTCCACAGATGCCTTGTTGCAAACGCAGATGATGCGCTTCTTTTATTCGACCTTATACGAAAAACTCCAGAGGGCTTAGTATGCGGAATATGCAGAACTCCAAACGGAATGCAATCCTTGGCACGATACGCTTCAACGCTAGAAGAACTAGATCAGCCAAAACTCTGCATAAAAAAAGACACACTAAGAAATTCCATTGCTGTTTTTGGTGATATAGAATTTGACAGATTTTTTGCCCGTGATATTTTTTCTACAAAAGATGACATCGAAGAGTTTTGCGTTTCTTTAAGCGACGGATTTTTTGGAACAGAAAAAATAAAGCGCGACATTTCCTTCAGCACAGAAGAAGTTCAAAACGGAACAAAAGAGCTTTTTCCATTCTTTGAAAAAAATGCACAGGTTATAACTTCACAAAGAATCCCTTGTTCGGGTCAGCATTTGACAAAGCTAATTGAAGAAACACTTTTTAAGGATAAAATTGCAACTAAAGAAATAAAAAAACTTTTGCAAGAATCTGAACAAGCGGAAAAAGATTTTTTTGAAAATATTGCGAACCCTATTTTTTCATGGAACGAAGAAACTGTAAAAAATATTTTTGAGCAAAACAATTTTTCTTGTCTTTACAAATCCGCATTTATTTTGGAAAAGCGAAAAATCAGTGTACCAGAAACCGAACGTTGGTTTAACGCAGAAAATTCTTCTTACGGCAAATTTATAAAAGACAAGCTGGGCAAGGAAAAATTCGAAAAACTCAAAGAACTTTTTATTCAGGCTGCGGAAAAAAATATTTTCAATTGGAAAACCAAAAACACAATTTTCATAATTTCTGCAAAACAAAAAAAATGAATCTTAAAGCTGGCGAAACAATAGAAAATCTCCATATAAAAACTCTTAGACTTATTCAAGGAAAAAAAGAATTTCGGTTTGGAATTGATGCAGTTCTTTTATCAGACTTTGCGCGCACAAAAGGAAAATGCAAAGCTTGCGACTTGGGAACAGGAACTGGAATAATTCCGCTTTTAATGTCTGAAAAAAATCCAGAGGCAAATTTTGAGTGCATAGAAATTCAAGAAGAATCAGCAGACATGGCAAGACGAAACGTAGAGCTAAACAACCTGCAAGAAAAAATCAAAATATTCTGCGCAGACATAAAAGAGCCGTTTAAGGTTTTACAAAAAAATTCTTTTGACGCTGTTGTTTCAAATCCGCCTTACATAGAAATTTCAAACGGAAATACAAACAAGACAAAGCCCCTTTCTGTTGCGCGCCATGAAGTTTTCTGTACGCTCGAAGACGTAATAAAAACTGCCTATGCACTTTTGAAATCCCACGGAAAATTTTTTATGATTCACAAGCCTTTCCGCCTGCCGCAAATTTTTTCTTTGCTTGAAAAATACAAGCTTGCTCCCAAAAGAATTAAACTTGTTTTTCCAAACAAAGAAAAAGAAGCTTCAATGGTGATGATTGAATCTGAAAAATGTGCAAAGCCTTATTTAAAAGTTGAAAGTCCAATAATCGTTTACGGCGACGATGGAAAATATACAAGACAAATTGAAAAAATTTACGGACGAAACTAAAAATCAAAATGAGCTACAGAACTCTCAATTCATATTTAAAAGAAAAATTCGGCTGCAAAGTTTACAAGATTTCACTTTCAACTGGCTGCACCTGCCCAAACCGCGATGGAACAAAAGGAACTGGAGGTTGCACATTCTGTTCACAAGGAGGTTCTGGAGATTTTGCGGCAAAACCAGCCCCAATAAAAATTCAAATTGAAGAAGCGAAAAAAAGAGTTGACTCAAAGTTTCCAAAAAGCATTCCGCCTGAAAAAAGAAAATACATCGCGTATTTTCAATCATACACCAATACTTACACAGACAAAAATATTACAATAGAAAAACTCAGAGAAATTTTCTTTGGCGCAATCAGCCGGCCGGAAATTGTCGCGATTTCAATTGGAACTCGCCCGGATTGCATTACAGATGAAATTCTTGAACTCCTATGCAAACTGAACAAAATAAAACCAGTCTGGATTGAACTTGGACTTCAGACAATCCATGAGCAAACCGCAAGAAAAATAAACAGAGGCTACACTTTAAAAGAATTCGAAAACTGTTTTTACAAACTAAAATCAGCAGGAATCGAAGTCATTGCGCATATAATCCTTGGGCTTCCTGGCGAATCAAAAGAGCTTATGCTTCAGACTGTAAAATATCTTTCCAAACTGAATCCAAAGCCCAACGGAATAAAAATTCAGCTTCTGCATATTCTTGAAGGAACAAAAATGGCGCAGGAATACAAGGAAAATCATTTTAAACTTTTTGAACTTGAAGAATACTGCGAATTTGTCTGCAAGTGCTTAAAAATTCTTCCGCCTGAAATTGTAGTCCACAGAATAACTGGCGACGGTCCAAAAAAAATTCTGATTGCTCCGCTTTGGTCCGCGGATAAAAAAAATGTTTTAAATACATTGAAGAATAACATAGAACGGTTTATTGACAATAAATTGCAATAGGAATAAAATAGTTCCCATAGAATAATTTATTCAAGGAGTTAACTTACCATGGTTAAAGTTGCAATTAACGGTTTCGGCCGCATTGGTCGCCTTGCATTCCGCCAGATGTTTGAAGCTGACGGATATGAAGTAGTTGCTATCAACGATCTTACAAGCCCAAAAATGCTTGCTCACCTTCTTAAATATGATACAGCACAGGGTGGATTCATGGGAAAAATTGGTGAAGGAAAACACACAGTTTCTCACATTGATGACGTTCTTGCTGAAGACGGAAAAACTGTAAAAGAACCAGGTGCTATCGTTGTAGATGGAAAGAAAATCACAATCTACAAGGAAGCTAACGCTGCAAATCTCCCTTGGGGAAAAATCGGTGTTGATGTAGTTCTTGAATGTACAGGTTTCTATGTATCAAAGGCTAAATCACAGGCTCACATTGATGCTGGTGCTAAGAAAGTTGTAATTTCAGCTCCTGCTGGAAACGACCTTCCAACAATCGTTTTCAATGTAAACCACAAAACTCTTACAAAGAACGACAATATCATTTCCGCAGCTTCTTGTACAACAAACTGCTTGGCTCCAATGGCTAAAGCTCTTAACGACTATGCTCCAATCCAGAGCGGAATTATGTCTACAATCCACGCTTACACTGGTGATCAGATGATTCTTGACGGTCCACAGCGCAAAGGCGACCTTCGCCGTTCACGTGCAGGTGCTCAGAACATCGTTCCTAACTCAACAGGTGCTGCAAAGGCTATCGGTCTTGTAATTCCTGAATTGAACGGAAAATTGATTGGTTCAGCTCAGCGTGTTCCGGTTCCAACAGGATCTACAACAATTCTTACAGCTGTTGTAAAGAAAGCTGGAGTTACAAAAGAAGAAATCAATGCCGCAATGAAAGCCGCTGCAACAGAATCTTTCGGATACAACGAAGACGAAATCGTTTCTTCAGATGTAATCGGAATGAAATTCGGTTCTTTGTTCGATGCAACACAGACAATGGTTTCTAAGATTGCAGATGACCTCTATGAAGTACAGGTTGTTTCTTGGTATGACAATGAAAACAGCTACACATCTCAGATGGTAAGAACAATCAAATACTTTGCAGAAAACTGCTAATTATAGTTAGTTTCTGAAGGAAAAGGGCATCCTGAAAATGGGTGCCTTTTTTGTTTTAAAGTATTTGATTGTTCTTTCATATTTAATTTGTCGCAAACTCTTCGAGTTATGCTCAGGCACAATGCTACGCACTTGCTTGCATTGTGGGTTCTCACAATCAAATACTTTGCAGAAAACTGCTAATTATAGTTGGTTTCTGAAGGAAAAGGGCGTCCAGAGAATGGATGCTCTTTCTGTTTTTACGTATTTGATTGTTCTTTCATATTTAATTTGTCGCAAACTCTGCGAGTTATGCTCTGGCACAATGCTACGCACTTGCTTGCATTATAGAACAGTTAAGTATTTTCTTTTGTGATAAAAAAAACAAATTTCCTATTTTTTATATCCCTTATACCATTTTGCGAATGCGCCCAGGCCTTGTTCCAAAGTAGTCGCCGGTTTAAAGCCAAAGTCTTTCTCAAGGTCTGAAACATCAGCGAACGTCTGGTAAACATCACCCGGCTGCATTGGCAAAAGTTCCTTCTTACCTTGCTCAGAAATTATATTTTCCTTTATAAGGCAATTTTCAAGGATTTCAACAAAGCGCATAAGACTTTCCGGCCTGCTGTTTCCAATGTTGTAAATTTTATATAACGCGCCGTCATCTGTAGCTTCCGGAGTTTTCTGCATAACTGCGCGAACGCCTTTCACAATGTCATCAACATAAGTAAAATCGCGGTACATATCTCCGTTATTGTAAATTTGAATCGGCTCGCCTTTTACAAGTTTATTTGTGAATTTAAAATATGCCATATCAGGACGTCCCATAGGTCCGTAAACAGTAAAGAAACGCAAGCCTGTGCATGGAATTTTATAAAGTTTTGAATACGCGTGCGCAAAAAGCTCATTACTTTTCTTTGTCGCGGCATATAGCGAAACCGGATTGTCAACCTTATCTTCTGTTGAATAAGGAACTTTTTTGTTTGAACCGTACACGCTGCTTGAAGAGGCAAAAACCAGATGTTCAACCGGATTATGGCGGCAACATTCAAGAATATTGTAAAAACCAATCATATTTGAATGAATATATGCATCGGGATTATCAATTGAATAGCGGACGCCAGCCTGCGCCGCCAAGTTAACCACAACAGCAGGATTATACTTTTCAAAAAGGGAATCCAACAAGGATTTATCCGCTATGTCGCCTTTTACAAAAGTAAAATCTTTTTTCAATGAAGAAAGCATATCAAGACGTTCCTGCTTCAACGAAACATCATAATAGTCAGTTATACAGTCAATTCCTATAATTTTTATACCGGAAACATTTTCCAAAAGATTTTTACACAAGAAACTTCCAATAAATCCGGCTGCGCCAGTAACAAAAATCGTTTTATTTTCTAAAGAAATATTTGACATAAGGAGAGTATAGAACTTTCAGTTAAAAAAGTATAGAGTTTTTAAATCATGATAAAACAGAAATAATTTTTCTTGCGGCAGAAAAAAATAAAAAAAACTCGGCTTATTCACAAAATCAATGTAGAACTGCCCTCTTTTTATGCTATAATATTATAAATTCCAATTCATGAGGTTTTTATGACTTACGTTTATGTTCTGGTTTCCGGCAAAAATGACTTATATTACGAGCAGGCGCTGATGTCAACCTATTCTTTACGGAATCTTATGCCGGACGCAAACGTAGTTCTTCTTGTGGACAATAAAACCGAAGACTCAATAAATTCAGATTCCCTAAAGCGCGCAGAAATCAAAAAATATGTTTCAAAAATAATTTCTGTCCAGTTTGATGAAAAAGTCTCAAATGCAGAACGTTCAAGGCTCATAAAAACTTCAATTCCAGAATATATTGACGATGACTTTCTATACATTGACTGCGACACAATAATTGCAGATGACCTTTCAGAGATTGAAAAGACACCGTATAAAACCGCAGGAATTCTTGATGGACACGTAATGCTGGATGAGCATATACATAAAAAGTATTTTTTAGAGCGAGACAAAAAGCTTGGATTCCACGGAACACAAGCCGCGGACTGCAATATAAATGGCGGAGTTATTTTTGCCAGAAAAGGCGAAGAGTCAAAAAATCTTTTTAAGGCATGGAACGAAGCGTGGAAATATTCTGCGTACCAAAAACATGATTTCCATGACCAAAGCGCGCTGAATGAAGCCAATTACAGAACAGGCTTAAAAATGCGGCTGCTGGACGGAGAATGGAACTGCCAGCCAAGCCACGGCGGATTGGCATTTTTAAAAGATGCAAAAATCATCCATTATTATTCCAGCGAATTTTCAGGAAAAAACTACATTCCATATTACAAGCTTGCGGACAAGGAACTTCAAAACCGGATAAAAACTGAAGGAAAAATTTCAGACGACATAAAAAAAATGATAGATGACCCTAAATTTCAGTTCAACAAAGTCCATCTAATAAATGACCAAAGAATTGTAAGCATAATGCAAAGCCCGATTGTATTCACTGTTGCAGACATAAAAGCAAAAATGCCGTGGCTTTTTAATTTCATGGAAGCGCAGTTTTCGTTTTTCAGAAAAATTGGAAAAAAAATAAAGAAGTAGAAAAATGTCAAGCCGGATTTTCATTTATATCCGTCTGGCTTTTCCATTTCATTTGAGTCTTGAGTCGGCTCATATTTTTTGCGTTTTACAAATCCGTTGTCAAAATAGAAAGTTACAGCTTTGCATTCAGAGCGGATTTCGTCAATTTCATCGCGCACAAGAATTTTTGCGCCAGGATAAACAGTTCCGCTTGCATTTACGCAGCCAACAACTTTCAATTCTCTGTTATGAGCGTTGATTTCGTTGATTTCAGTTGTCATTTTTTCACTTGAATCCATCAAATCAACACGCTGATTTCTTAAGTTCGCAAGTGTTTCCTCTTTTTCCTTTGGAAGCGAACGGCGCACTTTTTTCTGGTTTTCCAAAGTTGAAATATTCAAGTCAACTTCTTCAAGCTGCTTAACAACATTTGACTGCATTTCCTGAAGTTCCTGCAATCTAAGTTTTGCCTTTGGATCAAAACCAACTTCAAGAATTGTTTCTATTCCTCCACCAGAAGAGCCGATGTTCTTTGCAGTGATTTCCTCTGTTGCAAAAAGATGACCGCCAATAATAGAAGCGCGCTTTCCCTTTAAGAGGATTTTTTTCATCGCAGTAACATTGCTGTTCATAATGTTGTCATTTACAACAACATATTCTTCCGCTGTAACTTTTACATTCTGAAGGAATCTTGCCCAGACAGATTTGCTTGTAATTATCTCGCCTTCATCGCGGCCCATAACGCCTTGAGAAATAACAATATCGCCGCCAGCTTCAATATGGCAGTTTCCAACAGAACCGTAAATTTCAATATTTCCGTCTGCCTTTATGCTGAATCCGTCTTCAACGTTTCCGCGGCAAACAACAGTTCCCATGTAAGTGATGTTTCCAGATTTGATGTTAACGCCCGGAACTTCGTAAACTTCTTCAACTGTAATTTTGTCGCCGACCAAAATTACGTTTCCATTTTTCTCTGCAATAATGGTGCGTCCGTCTGAATCAAGCTTTGTGTTTTGTCCAAGCGGAATCGGAATGTCTTTTCCATTTTTTGCTTCAAGATAACGACCAAGAATAGTTTTTCCGCCCTTTCCGCGCTGAGGAAGAACTTTTACCGCCAAAGGCTGACCGACAACAACGTTTTGAATAAGGTTAAGTTCTTTAAAGTCAACCTGACCATTCGCAGTTTCCTTTAGCCTAAGTTTTGTCTTGTCAGTTTCGAATTTGTAATCAATATACGCATCTGTGCCGTTAACAGGAAGAATCGCAGCCGCAACTTCATAAGGCATATTGTAAATCGGATTGTCAATGAACGAAATTATTTTGTCATCTTC
Organism: Treponema succinifaciens DSM 2489; assembly: GCF_000195275.1. Classification (NCBI taxonomy): domain Bacteria; kingdom Pseudomonadati; phylum Spirochaetota; class Spirochaetia; order Treponematales; family Treponemataceae; genus Treponema; species Treponema succinifaciens. The sequence continues at coordinate 1,657,930 of NC_015385.1, forward strand.
AATTCCAGCGACAACACCTTGCGTCTTTAAAGCATTCTTTATATTTTCCGCGGAAATTTCAGAGCCGCCTTGAGACGGAGGTGAAACAGTAATGGTTGCCTGCATTTCATCCTTGGAAATATCGACAGCCATAACAGCATCTCCTGCCGCAATATGGGTAAAAGTTCCAACTTCCATATAATTGTTGTCAGTGCCGTCTTCCGCGAGTTTCTTTAAAAGCTTTTCATCTAGAGAAGTATTGTCCGGCCGCCGGGCTTCATTTATAAGATCAGAAGCAGAAACTGGCGTTCCAGAACCTTTTGGCAATGTAACTTTAACAAATATGCGCGAGCCAAATCTATGCACATAGAACATTCCATCAACTCTTTCATTTTCAGCATTGCTTGCACCAGCCAGCTCTCCAGCAAGAAACGCGGCTTCTTTTTCTTTTTTCTGACGGATTACAGTAGGATTTTCATATACGCGGATTCTCCAAGGCTTTTTCATAAGACCAATAACGCCTTGGCTTCCTCTTTCTATAACTTCATATTCAAGATTGTTTTTTTTTGAATCAAGCTGAACAGCCGCATCATCAAGACATTCATCCAATGTGTCTGCTCGGACTTCAACAGTATGAATGTCCTTGTCAAAAGCAAGCTGCTTTTCCATGTCTATTCTAAGCTTGTCAAGAGTTACCATAAAACCTCTTAAAAAATTCCTTTGCGGACGCTTGTAAGTTTTGCACGCAAACGCAAATTCGCCTTTGAATGAAGCTGGCTTATGCGGCTTTCACTTACATTAAGAACCTGACCAATTTCCTTAAAAGACAAATCCTCGTGGTAATAAAGAACAATCACCATTTTTTCATTTTTAGGAAGTTCATTTATAGCCTGAATTATAACTCTGCGGATTTCCTCACGCTCAACAATGACATCAGGATTAAGACTGTTCGGAGCCTCAATGCTATCTCCTATTGAAACGTGCTCGCTCTCATCCCCAGAATACCAAACATCGTTCAGTGAAAGCACACTTGTTCCGCTTACCTTCATAACAGCCGACTGATATTCAGCTTCTGTCATGTTCATGGCTTTTGCAATTTCCGCATCAGAAGCCGTACGTCCCAATTTGGACTCAAGCTCAACAATCGTGTCTTCTATCTCGCGGGATTTTTGGCGCACAGAACGCGGTACCCAATCCAGTTCCCTAAGTTCATCGAAAATCGCACCCCTTATGCGTGTTGTTGCATAAGTCTTGAATTTTACACCTTTATCAATGTCAAATTTATTTATGGCATCCAAAAGTCCAAACTGTCCAAAACCAACAAGATCGTCAAATTCCACGCTGTCTGGCATTCCTGTGGAAACTCGTCCCGCAACCCATTTTACAAGGGGCATATACTGACGGATTAAACGGTCTCTTATTGCGACAGATTTGCTTTTTTTATACTCATGCCAAAGTTCGGCTTCTTCGTTTTCATCTAAAATTTGATTTGCCATGTATCCCACACCCTTGCTAGAAAAACTTTAGAAACTTCAATTCCAAAGATTTTCGTTAATATCCCCATATTACATTTCATCTTTTTTTAGCAACGTCCTTATTGCGCTTGCAATTGTCTTTGTATCCTGTTCTACAGAAGCTTTGCCATCTGTAGGCGCAGAAGGAAGCTTTTCCGAAGAATCACTCTGAGCAAAATCGGAATCATTTATAACGTCTCCGTCATCATCTGATTCTCCAGAAAAAACATCAATATCAGGCAAAGCATCTATTTCCTGCGACTGGGCAGATTTTTCAGCAGCCATAGCCACTGGCTTAATTTCAGGCTCAGTTTTTTCAGGTGCGCTAGAATCCGCAGCAGGAGCTGAATTTTCTACCGGCTCATCAACAGAAGGAGAATCAGCTTTTGGCAAAGAATCAGCATCAGGAACACCTTCCGCTTTTTCTTCTATTTTTGAAGCCGTTCCTACAGAGCCACCGCCATTAAAGAAATTCTTATTTGCGCTCACATCAAAATTTGGAGCCGCCTCATCTTCTGTAAGGTTTTCGTCATCTATTGTAATATTCACAACAGAGCCAGCCTTAGAAAACGGCTTTTTTCCAGCCTCGTCTTTTGAATCCAACAAAGTTTCAACCGAGAGAAAACGCTTATTCAAAAAACCTGCCGCAAATGCCAAAAGCGCAAAAACCACGGCAAAAACAAATCCACGGAAGGAAGCAACAAAAAATCGATGAGTAGAAATAATGCTTATAAGGAAAGACAGAACAAATCCAACACCAGCAGAAGCAGCTACATTTTTTAAATTGAACATGTTCTTTCCTCCCGTTTATTATATTCTTATAGATTAAGGCAAAACACCTCTAAGGTCAAGATTTATTTTTTCTTGCCCCCAAGGAACTTTTTAAGGAAGTTTGAAACCCCTGCATCCGATGGAATGTCAGTTTTTTCTATTCTGCCCACAATATGCTTTAGGCACACAGCAGGCTTGGAAGTCGGATTTATAATCATAAAAGGCTTTTGGCGTATAACGGAAGCTTGAACAACTGGGTCATCATAAACAAATCCAATATATTCAACCTTGTAATTCAAGAACTGCGCTACAATGTTGATAATCAAATCCGAAATGCGCTTTCCTTCATCAGAAGAATGAACTCTATTTACAAGAAGCTTCAAATTTATCTGCCTTTGAAGAAGCTCTGTTGTGATTATTTTTATAATTCCGTAGGCATCAGTAATTGCGGTTGGCTCAGGAGTTGTAATTACATAGACTTCATCGGCGGCGGAAAGAAACTGAAGAACATTATTTGAAATTCCAGCTCCAGTATCTATTATGATAATGTCGGCATTTGAAAGGGAGGCAAATTCCTTAGCAAAGTAGTCAAGCTCGTCATTTGAAAGATTTGCGATTTTAGAAAATCCGTTTGCGCCTGCAATAAACTTAAAGCCAAATTCCGTATCCAGAATTATTTCGTTCATTGTTTTCTTACGGTTTATTACGTGCATAAGATTGTACTGCGGAACAACACTCAAAAGAACATTTACATTCGCCATTCCCAAGTCGCCATCAATAAGTATGACTTTTTTTCCAAGTTGGGAATATGCAATCGCCATGTTTACTGCGATATTAGTTTTTCCAACTCCGCCCTTTCCACTTGTTATAGCAATTATTCTTGTTTTATGTGGAGCTGCCGGCCTAGCGAAATTATCTTCATTCATAAGAGCGCGCAATTCTTTTGCCTGTTCTTCCATTTATATTCTCCTGTTGCCCTGATTCAATTTTTAGATTACTCTGTTTCTTTATCGGCAGTTCCAAACTTTTTTTCAATATGTTCTGCGTTGATTTTAAATCCTGAAAGATTTTTTAAGAACCACTTTGGATCTGCCCGCTGAATTGTATTCAATACATCCTGGCCTGTCGTAATCCAGGACACAGGCTTGTTCTTTTCTGACAAAACGCTTATAACACGACCAAACGATGTAGTTTCATCGCATTTTGTAACAATTATGCTTTTAAAATCAAATCCTTCATAATTGCGGATTATATTTTCCAAGTCTTTTGCGCTCACTCCAGCTGTAATCGCCAGATAAACATTTTCGTTTAAATTCTTAACATTTAAAATGGTACGCATTTTCGCTATGTTTTCATAATCATTCGGACTGTAGCCACTCGTATCAATAAAAATATAGTCAGAATTAGAAACATAGCTGTCGCAAAGAATTTTCAAGTCCTCAGAACTTTCAGCCTTGTCAACATTCACATTTATAATTTCAGCCCAGCGTTTAAGCTGCTCAATGGCTGCAACACGCATTGTGTCTGTTGTAATCATGCGGATTCTAGGCGGATACTTATATTTTTCGCGGTTCTTTTTATAGTCGATTGAAATGCGGGAACTCATCTTTGCGACTGTAGTTGTTTTTCCAACGCCTGTAGGTCCGACAATTATAATAACTTTCGGCGCAGATTTTTTTTCTTCAAAAGCAATCGGAATATTCTCTCCAATCCAGTCCGCCACACAAGTCTGAACATAATCAAAATCATCAAGCTCTTCAAGGCTGAATTCGTTTTTCATTCTTGAGCACATTTTTTTTATGTAGGATTTTGTAAATTCGTTTTCTTCAAGAAGCTCCTGAATCTTTAAAATTGAAGAATGCTCCTTTTCCGCAGAAGTAGCCTGAACAATTGTTTTCATCTGCTCCTGCATTTCATTTTTAAACTGGTCGAACTGCTTGGTGAGCTGCCCGATCTGAAGATTATTCGTAACAGTTGGATTTACTTTTGTTAAAAATTCATCGCGCTTCTGCAAAAAAGAATCCTGATGAGAATGAATAATAGGAGAAGAATTTTGAAGCGGAAGTCCGCCTGTTGAAGAAACTCTTGTGTGGCCAGAACTTGCAGGATAATTGACTTTCCTTGTAAAAGCGGACTGTTCCAATGAAGAATTTGTAACTTGGTATCTTAAAACAATCTGCTCACGCTGAAAAAAACCAAGGAATCCTGCGGAAAGCCTAGTTTTGCAGCCAAGCACTTGAAAGTTTGTTCCATATTTATCGTAAAGTTTATCCATGCATTCATCGCGGGAACGACCTGTAATGCTTTGGACATTCGTGTTAAGCTCATTGTCAGCCATTTATTTCTCCAAGAGATTCAACTTTTATATTTGGCGAAGCTGCCATCACTTCGTTTATAGACAAAACTATTATTCCAGGCATCTCAAGCTCTGTAGAAGATTTTACAAGCCGTCGCACTTCAGACGGACACAAAATAATAGGAAGATAATTTCTTTCACGGACAGCGGCAACAGCATTGCTCATTGTAGAAATATAATTTCTTGCGTCAACAGGATCAAAAGCGACAATAGGACCTTTGCCCGGCATATCGGCTCTATGGTCAAGAATTTTCTGTGCAAGGCTCTGCGAAAGATTAAGGACGTGAAGAACTTTGTTTTCATCCGCATATTGCTGGCATATCTGCGCGCCAAGAGCCTCACGAACTTTTTCTGTAAGAGTCCAAGGGTCGCGTGTAAGTTTTCCGTAATCTCCCAAAGTTTCAAGAATAACAACCATATTTCGGATGCTGACCTGCTCTTCAAGAAGATTTTTAAGAACAGCTTCAATTTCACCATAAGAAAATCTGTGGTCGCCTGTTGTAACTTCATCAACAACAACAGGATTCGTTTTCTTGATCTCTTCAATAATCGCGCTGACACTCTGGCGGCTAAGAATTTTAGAAGCGTTGCGTCTTATAAGCTCCGTAAGATGGGTTGCAATTATAGTAGGCGCGTCAATCACCGCATAGCCGGCTTTTTCCGCTTCAAGCCGCTTTGAATCAGGAAGCCAAATCGCATCCATTCCAAACGCAGGGTCTTTTGTTTTTTCTCCGACAATTTCTCTGTCTTTAGGAACATTTCCAGTGTTCAGGCACATAAAATGCCCAAGTTTAAGGCGTCCCCTTCCGGCTTCAATTCCGCGGATTTTAAACGAATATTCTTCCGGCGAAAGTTCCATTTGATCCATAATATGAATCGGCGGAATAACAAGTCCAAGGTCAAGGGCAGCTTCACGGCGGATTCTTTTTACACGCGACATGAGCTCCGCGCCTTTTTCATCGTCAACAAGAGGAATAAGCGCATAGCCGATTTCAAGTGAAAGCTCATCCAGCTTGACAACAGGAGAAATTTCCTCTGGTCCGCCATTTCCTTTTTGCGGAGAATTTTTTGCCTTTTCAGCTTCCATAGTCTTTTGCTCTTCTTCTTTTGTCTTTAAGTGCGAAAGCCGGGAGCCAACAAAAATAAACAAAATTCCAATCGGAACAAGAGTCGCAGTAGCTCCGTTGTGGAATGCAAGGCCAAGAGCCACCAACGTAGCTCCAACAATGACATAAATTGTTCCATTTGCAGAAAACTGCTCTTTGAGCTGGTCTGAAAGCAAGTCGCCGTCGTTGCTTCCGGTAATCAAAAGACCCGTTGAAAAAGAAAGCAGCAAAGACGGAAGCTGAGACATAAGACCGTCGCCAATCGTAAGCTTCGCATAGCTGTCAAGTGCATCAGTTATAGAAGCTCCCGCCATAGTTCCAGTTACAATTCCTCCGATAAGGTTTACAACTGTAATAAAAATTCCAGCCTTTACGTTTCCGCTTACAAATTTAGAGGAACCGTCCATTGCAGAATAAAAGTCAATTTCCTGCCTAAGCTGATTAATTTTAAGCTCGCCTTCTTCTTCTGTAATAGAACCGTTGTTAATCTGATTTTGAATCGTAAACATTTTGTTGTTCATGGCATCCAAAGTAAAACGCGCTGTAACTTCGGAAACACGGTCCGCACCTTTTGTAATTACAAGAACCTGAACAACAATCAAAATAATGAAAATTATAAATCCGATTAAAACTTTATCGCCAGCAACAATGTTCGCAAACGCCTGAACCATTTCGCTCTGCCCAGCCATATGCCCGGAAGTTTTTACCGGATGAACAAGAATATTTCTAGTGGAAGAAATATTTATCGCAAGCCCAAAAATTGTTGTTATAAGGACGACCCTCGGAAACGATGTAAAATCCGCAGCACGCTTCATATAGATAACGGTCAAAAGAATTATAAAAGAAAGCGCAAGGTTTATAACCATTGCAAGATCTATAAAAGCTGTTGGAAGCGGAATAAACATAAACAAAACAACAACGATAACACCTACCGCCAGTGAATTGCGTAAAACAAAATTTAAAATACTACCGCCTGAGCCGCGCTTTTCCGCCATCGAGTCCCCACCCTAACTAAAAAGCTTCAATTTAGAAATATAACGTCTTTCTAATATACAACAAAAAAAAGATTTTGAAAACGGCAAAAAGTAACTTTTAAGTGGATTTTTTGTTTCTTTCCTTATTCATGAAGCCAACCTGAGCATAAACAGCCGCAATAGCCCGTAAATAAGACGTAGGAATTATGTCGCCAACTTCTGTATCTGCATAAAGTCCGCGGGCAAGAGGACGATTTTCAATTATAGGAACGTCATTTTCAGCGGCGATTTTTTTCATTGTCTGCGCGGTATTGTCAGTTCCTTTTGCAGTAATCATAGGCGCATCCTGCTGCTCTTGCTTCCACTGAAGGGAAACTGCATAATGCGTAGGGTTTGTAATTACAACATCTGATTCACGCACAGCTTTCGGCATATTTTGTGAAAGCATTTCTTTTTGCGCGGATTCAAGCCTGCCTTTTACTTCCGGGTCGCCTTCGCTTTCCTTGAATTCCTCTTTTACTTCCTGCTTGGTCATTTTCATCTGCTCTTTAAATTCCCTGCGCTGCATTACATAATCGAACACGCCGATTACAATCAAAATAACAGCAGAAACCACAAGCAACTGGGCAACCATTCCAGAAACAGAACGCAAAGCCAAATCAATTCCGCCAGCCTTTAAAAATCCAAGAGTCTTGGCCAAATCCAGGCGGATAAGAAGAACTGCGACTGCAACAATAATAGCAACTTTTAAAACAGACTTTGCAATATTAAAAAGCCCCATCATAGAAAACAAAGTCTTTTTAAAGTACTCGCCGAATTTTGGAACAATTTTTGAAAACTTTGGCTCTATTGTTTTTGTTGTAAAAATAAAACCTCTGTTCTGGACTAAATTTATTATGACGCCAGCAAGAATTCCTGCAAGCGACAAAGGAAGCACAATCGGAAGAAGATTCCGTAAAAAAATATAGTAAAACCTTGCATCATCAATTTTCTGGGCAGTTACATTGTTAAAGTAAAAAATCATCATTTCGCAGATTTTTTTATAGAACCAAGGAGCCAGCAAAATAAGAACTGCGACAACAAAAAGAAAAACAACAGTTCCATTCAGTTCCTGGCTTTTTGCAATGCGGCCTTCTTTTCTGGCTTTACGGAGTTTCTGTTCCGAGGCTTCTTCTGTTTTGCCTTCATCTTCTGCGGCGAACCACTGCAAATCCATCACTGCCCGCCTCCTTTAAGCCCGATAAGAAGCTTTTCAATTTCAAAAAGTCCGCCTTTAAAGCAGCCTTCAAAAAATTCAATGAACTGCGGCACAAGAACAAAAATTAAAAAGTATGCAGTCAGCATAAGAACAGGAAATCCTTCCGAAAGCAAATTCATCTGCGGAGCCGCCTTTGAAAGAATTCCGACTGTAACATTTATTAAAAAAAGAGACGCCATAACCGGCAGCGCAATAATCAGCGCATCCTTAAAAAGCAATGTAAGCGACTTCATCATAAATTCCGCAAAAAAACGAGAATTGTCCACTATTGAGATTGCGCTTATAACCTTAAAGCTTTCAGACATTCCCTTCAAAAGCAACATTTGAAGCCAGTTGTTCTGCAAAAAAACAAGCATCGCCATAAAGTTAAAAAACTGTCCCATAAGCGGATTTTCAACTTGGCTAAGTGAATCGTAAACTTCGCTCGCGCTAAGTCCCATCTGGAACGCAAAAAACTGTCCGGCTGTACTGAACGAAGCAAAAATAATCTGCACAAAAAAACCAAGGATTATTCCAATCATCGCTTCTCCGGCAAGCAGGAGAATATATTCAAGCGAAAAATTTCCTTCAGGTGAAATATAGTTTTTATATGAAGAAAAAATTCCGTCAGCCAAAGAAATCTGCGGAAAAATAAAAAATGCCATGTAGCCTGCAAGCGCAATTTTTGCAGTTCTGGGAACAGTTCTTGAAGAAAAAAGCGGAAGCGTCATTATCGTGGCAAAGCATCTTACCGCAACAAAGAGAAAAACAGGCGCGTCAGAAACAATCCGCTCAAGCATTCTATCTTGCCATAGCCGGAATCAAGTCAAGAATTCCGCGGAAATACTGAGCCAAAGAATTAAACATAAATCCGCCAAGCAAAGCAATTACAAAAAGAATCGTAAGGAACTTTGGCAAGAAAGTAAGAGTCTGCTCTTGAATTGAAGTTGTAGCCTGAAAAATCGCAACGATAAGTCCCACTAAAAGAGCCGCGCCAAGAATAGGAGCGCACATAAGAAAAACCTGCAAAATTCCACCGCGAACTAAATTATTGATAAGATTCAACGACATAATTTCCTCCCATTCAAAAGCCGGATATCAATTTTTTTTAGCGCAATACACTCACAAAAAGCTGCTGAGTCAAAAGATGCCAGCCGTCGACAAGAACAAAAAGCATCAGCTTGAACGGCATGGAAATTTGCACAGGCGGAAGCATCATCATTCCCATGCTCATAAGAATACTTGCAACAACCATGTCAATTACGATAAACGGAATATATAGAAGAATTCCTATTTTAAATGCGACTGTAAGTTCATGCAGAATATAAGCCGGAATCAAAACATAAGTCGGAACATCGGAAGCATTAGCCGGACGCCCAAGACCTGCCATTGTCATAAAAGTCCTGATGCTGTTTTTATCATTTCCCATCTGACGGAACATAAAAATTCTTATAGGCGACTCTGCCTTTTCAATAGCTTCTGTCAAAGTAATTTCATTATTTGAAAGTGGTTGAAAAGAATCAGTATAAATCTGCCTGAATGTTGGCCACATACAGAAAAGTGTCATAAAAATTGCAATTCCATTTAGAACTGCGGTCGGCGGAACTTGCTGCAAAGAAAGCGCTCTTTTTATGAAGTCAAGGACAATCGAAAAACGCAAAAAACAAGTCATTAAAATAAAAATGCTCGGTGCAAGAGTTAAAAGAGTAAGTAAAAGCAAAAGCTGCACACTGAACGCAACTTCATTTCCAGAGCGAGGAGCCGTAGCAGAAAAACTCAAATTCGGAAAATCCAAACCAGTTATTCTGCGGCTCATTTCCGTAGTCCCGCTTGAAGAACCTTCTGGAAAATTATTTTGACTTTGCGATGACAATGGAAAAAAACAGCAAGCGCAAACTAAAAGCGCAACAGCAAATTTAAAAAAATGTTTTTTCAGCAAGAAAAGGCTTTTCATTTTTCTTCTCCGCCAACCATTTTGTCTTTCAAGGAATTTATAAGATTCATCGTGTCTTTGTCATAAGCTGATTTTTTTGCAGCCGGAATATTTTCCTTGGATTCCTCTTTTTTCCCCGACATAAAAAGCTGAAGGATTTCTTCAAATGAACGCGGCTTTTTTGCGTTGCTGTTCATGTCGGCATAGCGGTTCATCGCGTCAATGAGATCTTTGTCGTTGATTTCTTTTATAAGCGAAATGGAATTATCTGAAACTCCAAGAATGAAAGCCTTGTTCCAAAGACTTACAATTTGAACGGATTTTCCTTCGCCAAGACTTATAAACGAAACTTTGCGTAAAAAAACATCGTCCTCCAAAGCCGGCTCAACGCCCATAGATTTGCGCATAAATTTAAACAAAAAGTAAATCGCTGCAATTATGATTCCCAAAACAAGAATCATGCGCACAAAAATTCCAATTCCACCAAAAGAGCCTGAAGAACTAAAAGCATTTTCGCCTGAAGCTCCAGAGTCAGAATTTTCTGAAAAGTCTAATGAAATCTGAGAATTTTCAATTTGTGCGGAAGTAAGATTTTCTGAAGGCGCAGAAGACTGCTGGGCAAAAGAAAGACCGGCGCATAAAACCAGCAATGCCGCTAAAATTTTTATTTTTGAGTAATTCATTTTCCCACCCAAAGCAACAGGCCATTTGCGTTATCCCCACCGCATTTCAAGCCTGCCGCTTTTATATTTGACGAAGCTTTTAAACTTCAATGAAATTCAAAAGCTCATTGCAAATTTATTTTTACATAGATGAAGCCACGTGTTCAAGAGCCGGAAGAATTTCTGTAACACGAACACCGAAGTTTTCATCAATAACTACAACCTCACCCTTGGCAATAGGCTTATGGTTTACCAAAATATCAACAGGCTCACCGGCAAGCTTGTCAAGTTCGATGATTGTTCCTTCGCCAAGTCCTAGAATATCCTTGATTGTTTTCTTGGTGCGGCCAAGTTCGACCGTCATTTCCATGAAAACATCCATAATCAAGTTGATATTTCCCTGCTCGCCGCCACCTACAGACTGCGTAAAATTCGGAAAGTGCAATGACTGAACATTCGGAGGAGTCTGCATCTGCACTCCGCCCATCATTGAAGCGTTAGGCTGCATTTGCTGCATTCCCATCATATTGCCGCCCATTTGCATACCTCCCATCATAGCAGGATTAGGCTGCATCTGCTGCATTCCCATCATATTGCCGCCCATCATTGGCTGCTGAGTAAATCCTGCGGAAGGAGAAGACATCTGCGGAGCTCCACCCATAGCAGAAGCATTTTCCATTCCAGAATTTGCAGAAGACGCTGGCTGTGAAGCAGGCTTTGAACCTCCGCCAAGAGCACGCGCCATTCCGTCAGCAGCAGAACCGCTTACAGCTTCCCACAAGGTAAACTGCTCGCCGTCAACAGTAACAGGATATGTAAAGCAAGCAAAAGTTCCTTGCGGCATACGAATCATTGCCTTTGGCTCTTTTACAGCTTCCGGAGGATTTGTAGCAAGTCCCGGAAGTTTTCCACCTTTGCTAAGCTCTGTTATTTCCGCGCCTGAATGAGATGAAACTACTTCTGAAATTACAGAAAGCCCCATGTCATCAAGAGCAGGATTTTCCTCTTTGTTTATATAACCAACAAGCTTTGTAGCAAATTCCGGAGACATAAGGAAAAGATGGTCGCCGCTCAGCCCTGAAGAGAAGTCCGCCATTACGGCTACAACTTCTTCCGGAAGCCTTGCAAGCAACTGATCCCGCCCAATCGCCTCGACAGTAGGGGAACCAGGAACAGTGTCTTTTTCGGTCATATTTTTAATGACTTCAGCAAGCTTGTCTTTTATAGTTCCAGAGAAATTCTGCAATGTCGGAACATCAATGTCAACCTCCGGAGCAGAATTAAACGAGCCACCTGAACCAAGTCCGCCGACATCTACGCCGGACAGCAATGCATCGATTTCTTCCTGTGATATAGATCCTTCACTCATAGGTTATCGTCTCCTTCTGGTGTTAATTCTTCAAAATTTTCAGTTTCCTGCTCATCGATTTTTTCAATAATCTGAACGGCAACCTTTTTCCCGACAACGCCAGGCTGACAGTAGAATTTCTTCTTGCTGCCCACACTTAATGTAAGCGGTTCTCCAACCTTTATAGTGTTAAGCCTTATAACATCGCCTGTTCTAAGGCTTAGAACATCTCTAATAGGAACATTTATTGAACCGATGTCCGCAACAAGCTCCATCTCAACATCTGCAAGCTTTTCCTTGAGAGTTCCAAGATACTGAGTTGTGGAGCTTCTTCTAACTGAGCTGAACCAGAAAGAAGACGAAAGTTTTGAAACAATCGGCTCAATCGTTATATAAGGAATACAGATATTCATCATACCTGCTTCCTCTCCTATTTTTATTTCCAAAGTAACAAGAATGACCATTTCGCTCGGAGGAACAATCTGAGCAAACTGCGGATTTGTTTCAATCTGCTGAAGACGCGGACGCAAATCTATAACCTGAGTCCAAGCTTCTCTCATGTTCGCCAAAATGCGGACAATAATTCCTTCCATAACAGACTGCTCAATATCTGTAAGGTCGCGATTTACTTTTCCGCCTGTATCTCCAGAGCCGCCGAAAAGACGGTCAATTATTATAAAAGTAATTTCAGGAGCAATCTCAAGAACTGCGTTCCCTTTTAAAGGATCCATGTTTATTACAGCTAAAGTTGTAGGCGTTGGAATAGAGCGAATGAATTCCTCGTAAGTCAGCTGGTCTACTGAAGCAACATGAACATGGACCAAAGTACGCAGCTGGGCAGAAAGGCTTGTTGTTGTAAGACGCGCAAAAGTTTCGTGCATATTGGAAACCGTGCGAATCTGCTCCTTTGAAAATTTATCAGGGCGGCGGAAGTCGTAGATTTTTATACGCCTGGTATCGGTAACCGGCTTAAATTCATCTGCTTCGCTTTCGCCAGTGCTTATTGCCTGAAGGAGCTGGTCAATTTCATCCTGTGACAGAACTTCATTCATGTCTCATTCCACCTTTTTTCAGCTTACTGCTGAACAACATCCTTTCCTGTAAAACGAACATCGCGTATTCTGGAGTTGCTTAAAATATCATCGTTTATCTGGTCGCGGATCTGCTGTCTTAGAACTTCCTCATTCTGCGGACGCAAATCTTCAACAGTCTGCTCTGAAAAAAATCTTCTCAAAAAGTCAATGATTTCAATACGGCGCTCTGTGATTTCAGTTGAAGCCGCCTTGTCCTCCTTTTTGTAGCCAAGCGCAATTGTAACGCTTACACTCGCTGGAACAGGATCGCTTGTCGATGTGCGGATCTGATCCAAAGAAGTGTACCAGTCATAGGATTCTCTTTTTACAGTATATTCCTCGCTGATTGGAATTGACTGCGAAGGTGTTTTTCCGCCTTTATTTAAAATAGCAGTTGTAACAACTACGATAGTAACAATGAAAATTACAGCAGCAACACCAATCAAAATAAATTTCAAAAGCTGAGGAAACGCGCCTTTTATTCCGCTCTTTTTTCCTGTTGAAACTTCAGCTCCGATGTCATCGCCCAAGTCGTCTGCATTGCTTTCGTCTGCCATAAAGTCCTCCCGGATTTTAAAATCTTCTCGTTATTTATATCGGAATTTTTAAATTTTATCTTAGAAGAAATTGAAAAATAAGCATTTCCGCTAAAAATGTCCGTCATCAAGAACAATCACATCCACACGTCGGTTGTACGCGCGGCCTTCCGCAGTGTCATTGCTAAGCTTAGGACGGGTATCCGCATATCCCGCAATAGAAAACTGCTGCTCATCTACGCCAAAATCCGCAAGATAATGCAGAACATTTGCCGCCCGAGCCGCAGAAAATTCCCAGTTGCTCGGATAAATGCTTGAAGCAGGAACAGGTCTGTTGTCCGTGTGGCCTTCAATGCGCCATCTTCTGCCTGCAACTTCCGGGGAAGCAAAAAATTTTGCAAGATTAATCAAAGTTCCCCTAGCCTCTTCAATGTTAAGCTCCGCGCTGCCTTCCTCAAAAAAAGTATCGGATGCAAGTGAAATTACAAGTCCGCGTTCATCGCTGGTTATTGTTATTTTGTTTGATTTTACTTCCGGCGCAAAACTAGAAATCGCCTTTTTCATTGCAGGACCTAAAGCTCGGCCTTTTTCTATAGAAGGAAGAGAGCTTACAACGTTTCCCAAGTTGGCAAGACTACCTGGACTTACCGAAATTCCGCCGCCAGGATTATTGTTTGAAAGCGAAGCCTGCAAAGCCGCCATTTGAACCGCATCTGATTCAGACGGGTCGTAAAGCATAACGAAAAAGCAGAGCATGAGAGTAATCATGTCTCCGTAAGTGCCCATCCAGGCGGTTGACGGTTTTGCTGGTTCTTTTTTTTCTCTTTTTGCCATTGAAAAACTCCCCAAGCCTAGTCTTTCAGAATGTCGGACTCAATTGCCTTGCGGGATTTTGGATCCAAATATGTAAGAAGCTTTTGGCCAAGAATACGCGGGTTGTCTCCTGCCTGAATTGAAAGAATTCCTTCCAGAACCATTTCCTTTACATTCATTTCGTTTCCATTCTGCATAATGAGCTTCTGAGCTAAAGGTCCGAAAAGCCAGTTCGCAAGCATGGAACCATACAAAGTTGTAATAAGAGCAACCGCCATGTTAGGACCAAGGGCGCTTTTGTCTTCAAGGTTTCTTAACATACCAATAAGACCGATAACGGTTCCCATCATTCCGTAACCAGGAGCAAAACCTGCCCATTGAATAACAACGTTAATCCAGGACATATGGCGGCTTTCTGCCTGAGCCATTTCATTTTCAAGAATAGAGCGGATTGCACTTCCGTCATTTCCGTCTACCATAAGACGCAAGCCTTCTTTTAGGAACGGATCATCAAGGTCGTCAAGTCCTTCTTCAAGAGCAAGAATTCCTTCACGGCGGGCTTTTTCACTAAGGGCAACCATGTTCTGAACTGTTGTTTTTTCTCCGTAGTCATAAGTTTTAAAAGCCCTTCCCATAATGCCAAAAAGACCAATAATCTGATTCATAGGGGCGCAAATCCACAAAGAAAAATAAGATCCGCCAATAGTTACGAAAATTGATGGAATATCTATAATACCCATAATGGATCCGCCGGACGTAAAAACACCAACTGCCATCATTGCAAGTCCGCCAAAGAATCCTATCAGAGTAGCCAAATCCATTTTTTCCTCCCGCTAACGCAAGAATCAAAGTTCCTGCATACCTATTTTTTTTCTATATATAACAATTCGTTCTATGATTTCTTCCGGAGATTCTTTTACAACAATTTTTTTGCCTGAAAGAAGAGCAAGCGTAACATCAGGATTTTGTTCCATAGACTCAATCTGGTGCGGATTGACCCAGTATTTTTTTCCGTTCAGACGCGTTACTTCAATCATAATATACTATAATGAACTGTAAAATGTTAATCGTCAAGTATTTTAGACTATTTTTACCGTAAAAACAAGAGAAAGCAGAATTTTTAAACCAGCACAAACTGTCAGAACTGAAAAACCTGCTAAAGGACTTTGCTTCCGTTCGCCATGAGTTTAAAACGGCAGTCAAAGAATTCCGCAGCTTTTCTGCACATGAGCATTCGTCCTAAAAAAATATCAAAGTAATCGCACATTGTGCAAATATTCTCGTCAATCTGAAGATTCAGGGAAATCTGGCCTTTTTCGCGGTTTATCCTTAAAGTCGAATTTTCAACTGCAAAATTAACGCGGTCGTGTATATCGAATGCGGACTTTTCCTTTGTTCTTACGCGGTTTCGCCTTACATCTGTTTTATCTGCGATTATAAGGGCTGCGGAAACCTTGTCGAATGCTCCTCCAGTTGACTCGTCATGGTTTGCAATGCACGAAACAATTTCAATTCTATCATCGCAAGAAAAATCAAGCTTGCCAAGTATTTCATTTGCAAGAAGTCCGCCGTATTCAGCATGATGTTTTCTGTTAAGGGCATTTCCAATGTCGTGCATATATCCTGCTATTTTTGCAAGCCCGATTCTTTCTTTTGTTTCTCCGAATTCCTGCAAAATAAAGCCTGCACGTTCAGAAACCAAGGCGCAATGTCCCGGTCCATGGTCTGTAAAACCAAGATTTCCCAAGATTTCATTTCCTTTGTTCAAAAACGCATTTATTTCTGTATTCTTTTTTTTCTCTTCAACTGTCATATTATATATTTATTATAGAAAACATTTGTTAAAAAAGCATTAAATCAGGAAGCATTCCTTCAAAAAATAATAATAATCTGTTAGAGGCGCGCAAAAATTCTTGAACTTCCTAGTGAATAATTGTAAATTTCAGCCATGAAAACAAAAATCCTTGTAATTGAAGATGTTCCAGAAATGGCAGAGCTGATTTGTATGTACTTGAACAATGCGGATTTTGAATCGCTGGCATTTGATACAGCAGAAAAAGCTCTTGAAAAACTAAGTGCAGGATATTCGCCTGCTCTGGTGATTTTGGATTTAAATCTTCCTGGAATGAGCGGATTTGATTTTTTAAAGACTTTCAGAAAAAACTACAAAGCCACAATTCCTGTTATCATAGTTTCTGCGAGGGATGCTGATGAAGATATAATAGAAGGACTTGGATTTGGCGCGGACGAATTTGTAACAAAGCCATTCAGCCCGAAAGTTCTAGTTGCAAGAGTTCAGTCCAAGCTCGCACGGCTTTGCGCAACAGAAGCTTCCGTGGAAGAAACAATAAACTTCGGTCCCTACACTCTTTACTGCAACAGCTGCATCCTAAAAAAAAGAACTGAAAAAATTCCGCTTTCTACAAAAGAATATGAAGTTCTTGAATATCTTGTAAAAAACAACAACAAGCCAGCAACGCCGGAACAAGTTTTCAATGCGGTATGGAAAACTCCGTTCGGAGACATGACGGCGGTTGGAGTTTATGTTCAAAGGCTAAGAAGAAAAATCGAGGAAGATCCTGCAAATCCAAAGTACATAAAGACAATTTTCGGACTTGGCTACCAGTTCAGCATGGAAAGCAATGAATGAAAATTAAAAATCAAATTTCGCTTTTAATCACGGGAATTATAATACTTCCAACTTTGTGCATGATTTTTTTTCCGATTTACACATATTACAGTTCCCCGCGAAGATTTTTGATGAAAGGCTACAAGGAAATCAGAAAAATAAACGAGGCGAATTTTTCTGAAAGCGACTGGAACCAGATTCAAAACTATATTGAAAAAATTCCGCCTGAAGTCCAGATTCTAGTTTTCTACAACTCAAAAATTATTCTTTCTACAATTCCAGAATTAAAGACAGGAAGCACGCACAATCCAAAGGAACTTTTTGATTTTGTACAGACAACAAATTCCGCTTACGACTATCAGTTTCAATCTTTTTTTCTTGAAGACCAGCAAAAAGAAACGCGTGGCGGAAGCCATAAAAACAAAGGCCTGATTATAAGCAGATTCGATGCAAAAGGAAAAAGCTCGCTGAAAAGAATTCCAAAATTCATGATGCACATTTTTTTTGTTGTACTTGTTTTTGAAACATTGTCAATCACGGTGATTATTTTAATTGCAAAGTCAGTTTCAAATTCAATAGAAATAATTCAAAAGGCAACTCAAAAAATCGCAAATGGAGAACTTGACACAAAGCTTGAAATTTCAGGCAGAAGAAACTCAAATGAAATTTTGCAGCTAACGGAAGACTTGGAGCGCATGAGAAAAGCATTAAAGGAAAATCTTGAACGCCGCTCGCGCTTTATAATGGGAATAAGCCACGACTTGAGAACACCGGTCGCGCTGATAAAAGGATATTCAGAAGCGGTTTCAGACGGAATTGTAAACAGCATTGACGACATAAAAAAATCGATTTCAATAATAAATACAAAAGCCGGTCTGCTTGAGTCAATGATAAATGATTTAATCAACTACATAAAAATAGACAACACAGAATGGAAAAAAACTCTAAGACCTGTTGAACTGAAATCATTTTTAAAGGACTTTGCCACAAACATGGAAGGCGCCGCAGAATTGTACAAGCGGAAAATTTCAAGTTCAATAGAAATTGAAGAACAGCAAGTTCTTATGGACAAAAATCTTTTTACACGCGCTTTGGAAAATATCTACGGAAATGCTTTGCGCTACACAAATGACGGAGACTCAATTTCACTTGAAGCAAAAAAGAATCCACTTGGGAAAACAGAAATTTCAATAAGCGACACTGGAGTTGGAATTCCAGAAGAAGATTTGGAAAAGGTTTTTGAGCTATTCTTCCGCGCGTCAAATTCCCGGCGTGAAAATGGAATGGGAATAGGACTTTCTGTAGTCAAGTCAATTATAGACAGCCACGGCTGGAACATAAATGTAAAATCCAAGCCGAACCAAGGAACAACATTTACAATAACACTGAACTAAGAAAGCTTGAGATTATTTGCTTTATTTTTTCTTTGTCATCAGCATCAACAATGCAAGCTTCAGGAATTCCGCGCATAAAGGTGTACTGTTTTTTTGCATAACGATGGCTGTTGAATTTTATTTTTTCTTTTATCTGCTCCAAGGAAAGACCTTCAATAAAAAATTCGCTGTAGCCAATGGCTTTCATTGCAGGAGAATCTTTTGTAAGCCCTGATTTTTTTAACACTTCAACTTCATGCGCAAGTCCTGCTTCAAACATTTTTTCCACACGCAAATCAATGCGCTTGTAAAGCTCCTCTCTGCTGCGATTTAAAATCAGCGTGCAAAATTTATACTGCTTTCTAAGTTCGCAAGGAAGGCTGAATGAGCTTAAAGGTTTTCCGCATGAATAAAAAATTTCAAGGGCGCGGCAAATTCTATATTCGTCATTTATATTTATTTTTTTTGCGCTAATAGGATCTACAATTTTCAACTCGGCATACAGATTTTCTTTTCCTAAATCGGCAAGTTTTTGTTTTATCTGCTCTCTGATTTCCGGGCGGCTTTCTGGAGTTGACGGCGAGCCTAGCAAAAAATTTCTTATATAAAAACCAGTTCCGCCAATCACCAAAGGAATTTTTTTTCTTCTCCAGATTTGAGCGCACAAAGAATCCGCGGACTCAAGAAATTTTCCAAGCCCGAACTGTTCCTGCGGACTAGCAACATCAATAAGGTGAAAAGGAATTTCCTGCTGTTCTTCTTTTGTAGGCTTGGCAGTTCCAATATCAAGACCTTTGTAAACGGCCTGGCTGTCTGCGCTTATAACTTCGGCTTTTCCTTTAAAAACAAAAGAACTGCTTTTACCGAACAAGTCTTCAGCCAAAGCAGTTTTTCCGCAAGCAGTTGGTGCAAAAACAACAATTACTGGAATCAATTTTCAATCAATGCAAAAAGCAAAACTAGCGCGCAGGAGCTTCAATAGCGTATTTAACTTCACCAGAAAAAAGCTGACGGGCTGCAAGACTTACAACTTTTCCGTCATTGTCTTCTACAAGCTCAGAAACAGAAGGATCTTCTATCATGGCAAGTTTTGCAAGCTGATATGCGCGGCGGCTAGCAGCAACAGTAATGGCGTACATTCCGCCTTTAAATTTAGTAAGTTCTTCAAGTGGAAAAATCATAGTTTACCCCTCACAAAAAGTGGATTAATTATATCAGAAAATGCAGGGATAGTCAAACAAATACAGTTTCTTAAATAATTTCAACATTTTCAATATTTTTTTATAGCGGCAATTATATAAAAAAAGCCGGGCAGACGAGGGTTCATCTGTCCAGCTAAGATTGGGTTATGAATTAGAGGTTCTAAAGAAATTACTTTCTAAAGATTCCTAGTTCAACTAAATTAGCGTTTCAAGCCTAAAACAGTCTCAAGCATTGAATCTCCAGTTTGAATTGTCTTTGCGTTCGATTCAAATCCGCGCTGAGTTACAATCATGTCTGTGAGCTGCTCTGTAAGGTCAACGTTTGACATTTCCAATGTTCCAGAAAGCATACTTCCCTTTCCTTGTGTTCCGCTTTCGCCGATGTTAGCCATTCCAGAGTTGATTGATTCCGCGTAAGTGTTGTCTCCTTTCTTTTCAAGACCGCCCTGGTTTGTAAAGCTTGCCATTGCGACCTGTCCGATTGTGCGTACAGAACCATTTGAATAAACGCCTGTGATTATTCCAGACTGATCAATCTTAAAATTGTCAAGATAGCCGAGTTTGTAGCCATCCTGATAATTTGCCTTTGTTGTAGATTTTGAGGCGGCCTGAGTAATTGTGTTTTCCATTGAACCGATTGTTCCAAGGTTCAAGTTGAAAGTCTGGCGGTATGGATTTCCGTTTGCATCAGCATTTGAATCAGCAACAGCATAAGAAGCCTGAAGAACAATTTCGCCCTGAGGATTAGACTGATTTCCTGCGCTGTCAACTACAGACTGAAGTTTTCCTGTGTTATCAAAATTCAAAGTGTAAGTATTTTGCACACCGTCTGTTGTTCCAAAGCCGATTCTTGTCTGAGTAAAGTCAGCGTTGTCCGGATCAACATTTACAGTAACTGTCCACTGGTTTGGATTTCCAGGAACTTTTGCAAAATTCATCTGAACCTGATGAGCATTTCCATAAGTATCGTAAATATCAATTTCTGTCTGCCAAGTTCCTTCAATAACCTGATCCGCAGTCGGATTGTCAGGTATTTCTGGTGTGTTCTTGTTAAGGTTGCAGAAATATCTTACATTTTCTGTTGCTTTAGGCGGGTCTTTCTGGCCAACTGGAATCACCAAATCTGTAGGAGTTGCGGAAGTGCGCACAACCTGACGTCCGTTTACATCTTCTGCCATCCATCCCTGAACACGAAGTCCGTTAGCAGGATTCACAAGGGTTCCGTTTGAGTCTGTTCCAAAAACACCTGCGCGTGAATAGAAAGTTTCATCTCCGTTTTTAAGAACAAAGAATCCGTTTCCCTGAATCGCAAGGTCAGTTGTGTTTCCTGTTGTCTGAAGGTTTCCCTGTGTAAATATTGTGTCGATTGTAGCAACACTCATTCCAAGTCCAACTTCCTTAGGATTTACACCGCCCACTTCTTCTGTAGGACGCGCGGCACCGTTAATCTGCTGGCTTATCATGTCTTGAAAAGTAGCACGGCCTTTTTTAAATCCGTAAGTGTTTACATTGGAAATGTTGTTTCCAATTACATCCATTCTTGTCTGGTGATTCTGCAAGCCCGAAACGCCTGCATAAAGTGATCTCATCATAAATTTACCCTCTTATGATTTTTTATAGAGTTCCCCAACCTGAACTCATTCTCCGTAAACTGCGGAGATTTGTTTCATGTCATAATACATATTATTTACACGCACCTGCGGATTTGCTCCGTAAGTTACGGCTTCAACAACTCCAGTCGTCTTTGTGTCGCCAAGCGTAATGTCAACAGTTTTTCCGATTGTTCCTACAGCCTGTGAAGAAACAAGCATCGAATTCATCTTTGCAAATTCCTGATTCATATTTGTCATCTGCTCAAGAGAACTGAACTGAGCCATCTGCGCAATGAACTCTGTATTTTCCATAGGAGAAGTAGGATCCTGATTTGAAAGCTGAGTAATCAAAAGCTTAAGGAAATCATCCTTTCCCAAGTCGCGCTGAACTTTTCTTCCTTCAATTGTAATTGACTTGTTGAAAGAATCTACCTGCATATTCAGCTTCGCCATTTCCTGATCGCTAAGTCTTGTATTCAACTGAATTCCGTCCATACATTTCTCCGTATACTAAAATTATGCAACAACGCTGATTTTTCTGTCAGAATCCGCGCTATATGCAGCCTGTGAAGAAGCCGCTCCTGAAATTTCAGCGGAAGACGCATAATCACCGTAAACTTTGTTAGAAAAGAACTGTTCGCTACTCTGCTGCCGTTCGCCCTGCGCAAATGAGCCGGAAGAAGTGTCGGCATAGCTAAGACTTAAATTTGCATTTTCAAATCCGCTGTTTTGAAAAGCCTGCTTTAAGGTCTCCAGGTTTTGTTTAAAAGCATCGAAAGCTTCTTTGCTGTTTACAGTAATCTGCCCTGTAATCACATTATCGGAAAGATGAAGATTTATTTTAACATTTCCTAAATTTTCTGGCTTTAAAATCATGTTTATTGAACCGGAATTGTTGTCCTGCAAAACAATGTTTCCAGCGCGGACAAAATCAGGCGCATTAAACTGAATCTGCTGGGAAAGCATCTGCTGGAACGTAGAGCCGGAAGCTCCCGCGGTTTGGTTGTTTGAAGAAAGAATGTTCTGCTTTGCAGTTTCAGAAAGTGAAAGCGAAAGATTCAAACTGTTGTCCTGCTCTGAATAATCAGACTTCATTTCAGATTTAAAGTCAGCGATTTTCTGCTCAACGGAACGCTCGTCTGTAACTGTAAAAATATTTTCAAAAAGTGACGGAACTTCTTTTGCGCCTTTTCCATCGGAAGAAGAAAGTTCAAGCTTGAAAAAATCCGGTTTCTTTTCGCCAGATTCTAAAGAAATTCCAAGCTGAGAAAGTTCCGTGGAATTTTGCAAGACCGCAGTTTCATCTGGACTAGACTGCAAAGATACAAGGGACAACTTTTCATCAGAAGAAGAAAAATGCCCGGCAGGTTTTATGTTTTCCAAGAATTTCCCAGGCTCGTCAACTGAAAGATTCTGCGCCGCCTGCAAATTCTGCATTTCCTTCAACGAAAGAAAGAAATTGTTTTCTGCAGAAAAATCATCTGTTTTGTTTTCCAAAGAAAAATCTTCAGAACGCAAAAACGCAAGCTGCTCGCTAGAAGGCAAAATTTCAGAATCAGAAGAAAGTTCAGTTTGAAAATCTAAATTAACGGAAGATTCTGACTGAACAGAAGGTTCTTGAACAACCGCAAACGAAGCAAAAACAGCCGAAGAAGAATTTTGAACTTCTGTGCTAGGTTTTTCTTCTACGGAATTTGCATCCGGCTCATCAGAATCATTTGAAACTTTTTGAACTTTTTCTTTGGAAGGAGAATTGTCTGCCAGATCTTTTTTTGAAGCGGATTCCACCATTTCTTTAAATGACGGTTCTTTAGCTTCAGATTTTGCAGTTGGAATTTTCTTTACAGAAACATCGCGTTCCTGCTGTGGATTTACAATCTGTAAACTTAATGCCTGCATGGGCAACCTCCGGATTTTATAAACACCGGCGCGCCGCATTAACAGGCAATTTTTCTAATTTATTGAAAGCGGTTTGTTTGCCATTTTACGTGAAATTTCAGCAGCACGATCACTAGGCATTAACGAAAGCCAATATGCGACTGTAGAAGATTCACCAGAGGCGGCAGCAATCTCATCGGCGCGGCGCAGAACATCAATTACGTCCTGATCGTCCATTTCAATAAGAATTCCAACTGCGCTTTTTGGCGGCATACCGTTCAAATTAGCAACAATTTGCTCGATGTTTACACTTCTATCATCGTACTTTTTTACTAAATTATTAAATGTTTTTTCACGTTCAGCCTGAGTTTTTTCTTTATCTTCAAGCTCCTGAGCAATCTGAGCATTCGCATCCTCGCGCTCTTTTACTTCAGATTCTCTTTTTGCAAGCTCCTGCGAACGAATATCAAGCGCCTCAAGTCTTTTTGCAAAACGGTCATTGTCAAGGTCAGCCTCAACAAGCTCTTTTGAAGATGAAGCTGAAACAGAAGTCTGCGGAGAAAGCCCAGCTAATTTAAACAAAGGCGCAAAAGCTCTCTTAGCATGAATTATTCCCAGATAGTCAAACCAAAGAAGTCCGAACAAAACAAGAACTAAAATAAGAATGATGAGGAGAATTGATTTTCCTAAAACTTTAGCGTTTGACATATATTGCTCCAGTTGATTATCGGACTTTTTTTAGAAAAACCTAAGAAAAACCATGCAAAAAAGAAACAGAGGAAAACTTTAAAAGCTTTCCTCATAAATTTCATTAAAGAAGACCGCCAATCGCAGTGCCAAGAGTAATGTCGTTTTCACGGCTGATTACATCAAAGTAAAGTCCGCGTTCCTTTACAAGAATCTCTTCAAGATAACCAAGAACACGCTGGCGAACTTTATAAGTTTTAAAGAATGAAGTTCCGTTGCAAAGAATGCAGACAGGCTTATCGGCAGTTTTTCCTTCCCCGCTTTTTATTACGCAGGCAGACAAAATTGCGGCAGCCATTCTAGCGCAACGTTCTACAAGCGCATCAAGCAACTGAAACAAAACATCGTAGTCATCGTCCTTGGCGCATTCAGCCATAATTGAGCCAAGCTTTGAATTTGTTGAATATGGAGCATGAAGGAACGAATCCATTTCAATTTGAGTAAGAGAATCAAGCTGAGAAAGTTTTTCTGAAAGCTTTTCTGAAAAAAGATTTTCCTTGCCTGCTGCTGTAACAGCTTCAAAAGCAATCGGTCCCATGTATGCGCCTGAGCAAAGTTTTTCCATAATGCCGATTCCAGGCTTTTCACTTTTTTTGTCAAACGAAATATCAAAGTCACTTCTTGCAACCTTGTCGAATTTTCCAGACTCGCAGTTTATAATCTGTGTCTTTAAATTTTTGTATTCCGGGCTTGCAGTCTGAATGTATGCGGAATTCATTCCAGTTCCAAGAATAAATCCAACGTAAGAAGAATATTTCATTCCTTCATCCGGGTCGGCAGCTCCAGCAAGCAAGGCAGAAACCGTGTCGTTCAGCATTGAAACATGAAGCTTGTTTTTCCAGCCGTGTTCCTTCAATGCTTTTTCAAGTTCTTTTCCGATGTGGGAGCCTTCAACTTCAGGAGCTTTTACTTCTTTTGTAAAGTTAATAAGAACGCCGTCGCCATCTTCCTGAATGTCAACTGGATAAGAAAAGCAGAACCCAATGCTAGAAGACTTGTCTTTTAAATGCTCAAGGTTCGCCGAAATCTGGTCAAAAAATTCTTTTTTAGAAAGCTCGCGGTCAACACCAGGCATTCTTGTTTTTTCCATAAAATCAATTGAAGGATTTCCGTTTGAATCAAAAGTTACAAGGCAAGAGCGGAAATTTGTTCCGCCGGCATCAATTACAATAACACTTTTTCCAGCTGTAGCCTGAGATGGAGGATTCGCATAAGTTCTAATCATATCCTCGCCAGAAGGACGGCCGCTCAATCCTTCATTCATATCAAAAAGCATAGCTTCAACAATTGAATTAATGTCCTGATGGATGCTGAAATTGTGTCTGCCCAAAAAGGCCGCAACTTTTCGGTTCATAAACGAACTCCTTGTAAATTTGAAATTAAAAAGATTTCTAGCATTATAAATATAAAACCAATAATTATCAATCCAGGGCAAACACATTATAATTGTATTCAGCATAAAACTGGCTCCCAGGCACGGTTTCCTGGTTCAAAATCGCGCAATAATGCGCTACACTCTGATTGTTACAAAGTAACTATAGAATTGAGCGCTCATGCGGCCGCAACAATCAGAGTGTTTTTGCCCCCAGGAACCGTTTCTTCGCGCAAACTTTACTTAAATTATTTATAATGCGTTTGCCCTGATTATCAATCAATTTATGTATCCAAAATGGAAATTATCATATATAATTAGCGGAAGAAAATAAGGCTGTTGGTACAAAATTATGCACAAGGGGGACTCTATGAGATTTACAAAATCATACAAATTTAAGTTTATCGCATTCATATCATTTTTTATCATTCTCATTTCTGTTATTACAACAATGGTCGCAATCAACAATATAAAGTCAACTGCTTTTTCTGTTTTTTCTTCCCAGGGAGAATCTTTAGTAAAAAGAGCTTTATATAAAATCGACGCGGACAGATTTTCAGAGCTTGCTGAAACACTTGATGACTCTCATCCGTACTATAAAGAATTATATCAGGAACTTAGAATTATAAAATCACAGACTCAGTGCAAATTTCTTTACACAATGGTTCCAAGCGGAGGAAACAATTTTACATACATTGTAGACGGAAGCACAACACGCGTTGACATAGACAATTTTTCTCCAATAGGAACTGTTGAAGACTTATCTAGTTACGGTGAATATCCGCATATTGTATTGCAGGAAAAAGAAATCATTATATCAGATTTTAAAAAACAAAAAGACTGGGGATGGCTAATTACAGCTTATGCTCCGATTATAAAGGACAATAATGCAATTGGATTTGTTGCCTGCGATTTTGATGCTGTTGCAATTCTTAAACTTATAGAGCAAAGCCAGATTACAATGTCGATTTGCTGCCTTGCGCTTTTTATAATCTGCATAGGAATTTTATATCTATGGATTTCTTCATTTTTCAAGAAGCTTACAGCAGTTTCATCAAGAATGAACGAAATTGCCGGCGGAGAAAGCGACCTTACTGCCAGAGTTTTAGAGTCAGGTGAAAACGAACTTACAGAAATTTCAAGAGCTTGCAACAGAATAATTGAAAATCTTCAGAAAATGATTATTTCTGAGAAAACAGCCGTTTCAAAGTTAAGCGAAAATTCAAATGTGCTTTTAAACCAGACGCACGAAACAACAAGCTTAATTGAAACGGAAAGTCAATTAATAGAAGATATTTACTCAAAGGCAAAAGAGCAGACTGAAAAAACTCAGGAAGCAAACGGAACCATCGATGATGTTGTAACTTCCGTGATTGAGCTTGACGAAAAAGCAAAAAATCAGCACGTGGCGATTCAGAATTCCACAGATGCCGTTAGCCAGATTACAAAAAACATAGAAGAAATCAACAAAAAAATTTTTGGAATCAACAGTGAATACGAAAATATTGTTCAAAAATCCAATGACGGAAAGCAATGCCAGTCCGAAGTCACAAAGAAAATTGAAGCGATTCAGGAACTTGCGACTAAGCTTTTTGAAGCGAACAAAGTGATTTCCGAAATTTCTGCACAGACAAATTTGCTTGCCATGAACGCGGCAATTGAAGCGGCGCACGCAGGAGAAGCGGGAAAAGGATTCAGTGTAGTTGCAAACGAAATCAGAACACTTGCAACAAATTCCGCCTCCCAGACAAAATCGATAAAAGAACTTGTAGAAAACATTGAGTCGGCTGTAGAACAGATGGTTTCAGCTTCTACAAATTCTACAAAATCATTTGAAGCGCTGGAATCAAGCATAAAAAGCATGAATACTTCAATTCAAAGTGTATGCGAAAAAATTAATGAACAGAATTCAGAATCGAGCAAAATCAAAAGCATGATGCAAATTCTTCATGAAGATTCCAATGCTATTTCTGTTTCGTCCGGACAACTCAAAATAAAAAATTCGCTTCTTGAAGAGCAGGTTTCAATTCTTCAGGAAAAAGCCTCAGAAATTCTTGACGGCTCAAGCACCGCTTCTGAAAACCTTGAAAAGATGAAAAATTTTGCCGGAAAAGTAAATTCACATTCAGAAGAAAACCTTGAGCTTTCTGAATCTGTAAAGAAAATTGTTGACAGCTACAAAACTGAATAAAAAAAAGCTAGTAAAAAAAAGGAATAAAAATGTCTCTTGAAAATGATTTAAAGGACAAGCTCAATCCAGAGCAATACAAAGCTGTGTCTACAATTGAAGGACCGATTTTAATAATTGCAGGCGCAGGCTCTGGAAAAACCCGCGTAATCACTTACAGAATCGCCAATATGCTTGAAAAAGGAATTCCGCAAAGCCAGATTCTTGCGCTCACTTTTACAAACAAAGCCGCAAAAGAAATGGAAGAGCGCATAAAAGAGCTTACTGGAAAAAAACTGAACAATCTTACAGTCAGCACTTTTCATGCATTTGGAGTCCGAATTTTAAGACAGGAAATTACAAAGCTTGGCTACCGGGAAAATTTTTCAATTTATGATGAAACCGACAAAAAAGCTCTAATAAAAGAAAGCGGACGTGAACTGAAATTTTCAGCAGACGCAATGGATCTTTATAAAATAAGCACATTGTTCAGCGATATAAAAACCGGACGCAAAAGCTGGAATTCCGAAAGCGATATGTACAGAAGCCTTTACGAAGAATATCAGTCTGGGCTTAAGCTTTTCAATTCCGTTGACTTTGACGACTTGATTGTGCTCCCGATAAAACTTTTTAAAGAGAACCCAGAAGTTTTGGAAGCATACAGAAACAGATTCCGCTACATAATGGTTGACGAATTTCAGGACACAAGCCATCAGCAGTACGAAATGATGCATCTTCTTGCAAACAAAAATATCGCGGTCGTTGGCGATGACGACCAAAGCATTTACAGCTGGCGGGGTGCGGACTTTCAGAATATAATCAATTTTGAAAAAGATTTTCCTGATGTTACTGAAATAAGACTTGAGCAGAATTATCGTTCAACTGGCACAATTTTGGCGGCGGCAAACGGAGTAATAAAGCACAACACAAACCGCAAAGACAAAGAACTTTGGAGCGGAAACGGAAACGGAAAACCAATCGAGCTTTATTCGCCGGAAAACGAAGCCGCAGAAGCTGACTTTATTGCAGAAGGAATTCTTGGAATCAGCGTAGACGAAAAACGCAACTATGACGACTTTGGAGTTTTAATCCGGGCAAACACACAAAGCCGTGCAATTGAAGAAGCTTTTCTTGAAAACAACATTCCATATACAATGAGCGGTGGTACAAGTTTTTTTGAGCGAAAAGAAATAAAAGACATTATCAGCTATCTGCGCGTAATAGCAAACCATGACGACGACATAAATCTTTTGCGCATAATAAACACACCGCGGCGTGGAATCGGAAAGGCTGCAATCGAATCGATAAACAAAGTCGCTTCAACAATGAATTTTTCTCTTTGGGAATCCATTCAGGCAATTTTGTCATCTTCGGAAGAGGAATGCCCTGTAAGTGAAAAAACAAAAGCGGATTTTGAAGTCTTTTCAAATATAATAGAAAATTCCAAAAGCATGCTTTCTGGAAAAGGACTTGCAAAAAAAGTTCGCGCTTTAGTAGATGAAATAAATTATTTTGACTACTTGATTTCAGAAAATCCCAAAAGCGAAAAATCCGCAAGGTTCAAATACATGAACATCGAAAGCTTAATCAAGAGCATGGAGCAATGGGAAAACAATCCAAACTATGACGACACAAGTCTTTACGCATATTTAAACAGAATCACTTTAATTTCACGTGACGACATGGACGACGAGCAGGACAAAGGCAAAGTGAATTTAATGACAATCCACGCAAGCAAGGGGCTGGAATTTCCAGTTGTATTTATTGCCGGAGCGGAAGAAGGTCTTATGCCTCATGCCCATGCTGTAGAAGAGGGCGGAGATGCGGCGATTGAAGAAGAACGGCGGCTTTTTTACGTTGCAGTTACAAGAGCAAGAGACAGGCTTTTAATTTCCTCATGCTCACACAGAAGAAAAATGACATCCACAGTTGAATGCGAGCCGAGCCGCTTCCTTGATGAAATTCCAAAAAATCTTGTTGAGTATCACGAGCCTTCAAAAGAAGTGGATGCAGAAACAGCCCACGAGCTTTTGCAAAACATGCTGAAAAACATGGCAAAGCCAAGAGTTCCAAAGATTTAACAGTTCCAAGCAAGATTGATATTTGCAAATGCAAAGTTCTTGTGTTATAATGAAAAAATGCGAATAATTTTATCGAGAACAGTTTTTACTATTTTAACGGCAGTATATGCACTGGCATTTTTTTCTTGCGCAACTTCGCCTAAGAATTCGGAATTCCTTAAAGTTGAAGACAAGCAGACTCCGCCGCCATTGCTGACAGAACTTCCTGTTATTGAATATTCTGGAATCGGAATAAAATATGAAGTTGAGTCCATGCTGCTTCATCACTTTCTTGTTGTTCAAGACAAAGATGCAAGCGGACAGTTTGCGGCGCGGCTTCTTGATGAGGCGGCAACAGCTAAACTCAAGGTAAAGTTTCCGGCCGGAACTTACGAATGCCTTATAAAAGAAAAAGCCACAGATTCCGACCACAGCGCATTTTATGTTTATATTGACAACACGCCTTTCCGCGTTTATCCAAGCAATCCGCCGTTAGGAACCTGGGAACTTACAACAAGAGCGCCAATTTATTTTACAATTGACGAGCCGCGCACAATTCTTATCACAATTCAGGCGAATTCCGAGCAAAAAACTGGTGATGTCGGAATGAACTTAGACTTTATACAGTTCGTAAAAAGGCAGTAACCAGCATTTTTATGCATAAGAAAAGCCTCATTTTCGTGAGGCTTTTCCTTTAGCTTTATCTTGACTTGTAGTTAGCGTCTATCCATTTTGTGTATTCACCGCTAAGAATGTGGTTAACCCATTCTGTATTTTTTAGATACCAGTCAACAGTCGCATTCAAGCCTTCCTCAAAAGTCATTTTGCGCTGCCAGCCAAGCTCAGTTTTTATTTTTGTACAGTCAATCGCATAACGCTTGTCATGTCCCGGACGGTCTTTTACATAAGTGATTGTTTTTTCAATTTCAGAAGCAGGCTTTCCGAGTTTTTCAGCAGAAAGCTCAATCACTTTATGAAGAAGCTTTATATTCTGCCATTCATTTTCTCCGCCAATGTTATATTTCTGACCAGTGCGCCCTTTGTTTACAATAAGCCAAACTGCGCGGTTGTGATCTTCAACATAAATCCAGTCGCGGATATTGTCGCCTTTGCCATAAACAGGAAGAGGCTTTCCGTCGCGGATATTGCTAATCATAAGAGGCAGAAGTTTTTCAGGGAACTGATAAGGTCCGTAATTGTTTGTGCAGTTACTTAAAGTAAGCGGCAAACCATAAGTATGGAAATACGCCATTGCAATATGGTCAGAACTTGCCTTGCTAGAAGAATACGGAGATCGAGGATCATAAGGAGTTGTTTCTGTAAAATATCCTGTCTCACCAAGTGAACCGTAAACTTCATCTGTTGAAATATGATGAAAAAGAACATCATCCCTGAATGTTCCGTCCGGCTTTTTCCAAAAACTGCGGGCAGCATCCAAAAGTGTAAAAGTTCCCATTACATTTGTTTTTATAAAAGTTTCAGGTCCCAAGATAGAACGGTCAACGTGGCTTTCCGCAGCAAAATGAATGATTGTGTCAATGTCATACTGCTTTAAAATCCGCTCAATTTCCGGGCGGTTGCAAATATCCACTTTTTCAAAAAAATAACGCTTTCCGCCGAATTTTTCCTCAACATCTTTTAAGGACTCAAGATTTCCGGCATAAGTAAGGCAGTCAACATTCACAACATTTCCGCTAAAATCTGCATCATTAAAAAGATTTCCATTCGCTGAAGAAAGTCCAAACAAATAGTGAATAAAATTCGAGCCGATAAAACCTGCACCGCCAGTTACAAGAATATTTTTTAGTTTGCGCATTTTATTTTCCCTGCCATTTTCCATTTAAATCAAAATAATCCGCATCAAAAGAGAATGCCAGATGTTTTTTGTCTTTTTCACTTAAAAGTGGAGTTTCTCCTGCGCCAACAGACTTCCAGTCAACTCCAATTGAAGAATCATTCCACATCAAGCCGTCTTCATCTTCCGGATGATAAAAGTCCGTGCATTTGTAAGCAAAAACCGCCGAATCAGAAATCACATAAAATCCGTGGGCAAAGCCTTCTGGAATATAAAACTGATTTTGCTTTTCGCTGTCAAGGACAACTCCGTAATATTTTCCAAATGTAGCAGAACCTTTGCGCAAATCCACAGCAACATCAAAAACTTTTCCCTGCAATGAGCGCACAAGTTTTCCCTGAGGATGCCTTGTCTGAAAGTGCAGTCCGCGCAAAACGCCTTTTGACGAAGATGACTGATTGTCCTGAACAAATTTCATTTTTAGTCCGGCTTCAAAAAAATCTTTTTCACTGTAAGTTTCCAAAAAATATCCGCGGCTGTCTCCAAAGACTTTTGGCTGAATTTCATAAAGTCCTGCAAATTCTGTTCCGTCAGAAGAATAGCATTTTTTAAAGTCGAACATCAGTTTGCTCCTGCGATATATTCAAGATAACGGCCATATTCTGTTTTGTAGCCTGAAGCAAGAGACAAAAGCTCTTCTTTTGAAATCCATCCGTTGCGGAATGCAATTTCTTCAATGCAACTTACATACATTCCCTGTCGTTTTTGAATTGTAGCAATAAAATTGCTTGCTTCCAAAAGTCCGTCGTAAGTTCCTGTATCAAGCCAAGCCATTCCGCGTCCAAGCAGTTCAACAGAAAGCTCTCCTCTTGAAAGGAATTCATTGTTTATAGAAGTTATTTCAATTTCACCACGGGCAGAAGGTTTTACATCAGTGGCGATTTTTACAACGTCATTTGAATAAAAGTAAAGTCCCGGAACCGCATAGTTTGATTTTGGAACTAAAGGCTTTTCTTCAATTCCTAAAACCTTTCCAGATTTATCGAATTCAACAACTCCGTAAGCTGAAGGCTCTTTTACATAATAGCCGAAAATCACACTACCCTTTCCAGATTCAACAGTTTCTTTTGCGCGCTTTAAAGTTGAAGTGAAAGACTGTCCGTAAAAAATGTTGTCGCCAAGAACCAATGCAACACTGTCATCTGCAATAAAATCTTTTCCAATAATAAAAGCATCAGCAAGTCCGCGCGGTTTTTCCTGAACTTTATATTCAAATTTCATTCCAAGCCAGCTTCCGTCTCCAAAAAGCTCCTTAAATAAAGGCAAATCTCTTGGAGTTGAAATTATAAGAACTTCTTTTATTCCCGCAAGCATAAGGCAACTTAACGGATAATAAATCATCGGTTTATCATACAACGGAAGAATCTGCTTTGAAACAGCTTTTGTGATTGGATAAAGTCTAGTTCCAGAACCGCCTGCTAAAATAATCCCCTTCATTTTAAACCTCTAAAAATTTATTTTCCTTCGTCCCATGCTTTTTTTATTAAGGAAACAGCATTTTCATCATTCTTAATATTTTCAATTGCATTCAAAAGAAACGCTGTAAAAACAAAAATAAAGAATGCGGCAAAAGTTGCAACTATAATAAATTTAATTGTTCTTTTACCAGAATCTACTACAGAAGAAAGAAGAATAGGAGCTGAAACAAATTTATCATGGCTGGCTTTAAATGTTTTTATATCTGAAGAAATCTCAAGACAATTTACAGACACAGAAATAGTTTTTATTTCCGACTTTTTATTTTCTTCTCTCCAAACAACTGGCAAACTCAAATTTCCATATTGCTCAATAATTTTATCAGCATTTTCTTCCAATGAATTAATTCTTTGCATAGCAGAATCTTCTATATAGGAGTTCGTGCTTTTTAAAAGCTCTAAAATAAAAGCATTTAATTCATTTTCTTTTTCAGCAGGAATTTTGCAAAGCAGTGTAATTCGGTCAGAAGCATTAGACGACTGAACAGAAAAAGTTCCTCCAAGTACTGCTTGCTCTGCGTTTTCAAAAATATGAAAATCTCTTTGGCACTCAGAAATTACAGCAGGATCTTGCATATAATCAACAGCAGATTTAATAACATCATATCCTGTCGCATTGAAAACACTAGCAGGCAAACGTTCTGTTTTTAGCGCATAGGAAATCGTAAGTGTTTTTTTATTCAACGAAGGAACAAATTTCGGCAGAACAAAAAGCCATGCAAAGGCGGCAAGCGCAACAGCAAGCGTTCCTATAACTACAAGTTTTCTATAGCGGACAAGAACCGCAAACAAGTCAATCAAAGAAATTTCATCTTCATTATTATTTTCGTACTGTTCAGTCATAAGTCTATTCTATTATTTATTATTTCAAAAATCAATAACAATTCAGTTTTAGTCAGTCAAACCGCTTTTAGGAATTCCAACACGGTTCAAGGGCCAGAATCTAAAGCAGGCTTTTCCAAGCATACGGCTTCTGTTTACATATTGAGGCGCAAGGCTTGTATAGTAAGTTACAGACATTGAATCCATTGGCGAAATTGAAATTAAAGTCTGCTCATAGCTATGGCGCATATCAAGAGAATTGTAGCGGTTGTCGCCCATCATAAAATAGCAGTTTTCTGGAATGTACTGAGCGTTTCCATTCTTGTCATTTGCAGGAAAAACAGGAAGATTTCTTAAATCCATTTCAAGAATGTAAAGGCAAAGTTCCTGAGCCGCCTTAAGATATTCCATGCGCACGGAATCAGTCTGCCATTTTGAAACAGGAATTTCCGAAGCTAAAAGGCTTGCATTTCTTACAAGAATCCTGCCGAATAAAAGCTTTGCCATTACATTGAGCCTAAAACTTGATTCCATATATGCGTCGCTTCCAAGCTGATTTAAAATATTATTTTCACGGTGCCAGCTGTTCAGAAATGAGTCAACCCAATCGGAGCCTCCTTTTACAGTTAAAAGCGAAATCGTTTCGTTGTTTATATTTGAAAACAAATTATAGACAAATAAATCCCGCGCTGAAAAAATTTCTTCTATAGATTTGCCTGAATTTTCTTTTGGACGCGCATAACGAGCAAATTCCTTGGAAAGTTTTTCGCATTCAGATTTTGCGCTGTTCAAGTCAAGAGTTCTGCGCTGCTCTTCAATTTTCAAAGTCGATTCAGCCTGTGATTCAGAAAGAGGAATTGTCTGTATTTTTGACTTTATCTTTGAAGAAAGCGGATTCAAATTCCAGGCAGCCCAAGAAGAGTCCTGCTCTACAGGCTTAAATTCCTGATTATCTTTTGTGCGCGAATAAAGAGTTCCGTCAAGCATATAAATCTGTTCGCCCGGAACTGCGGTTACACGCTTTACAAGAGGGTCGGCTTTTATTTCGCCGTGCTCATCTGTATTTGTCTTTAAAAGCGTAAGGCTGCACATATAAATAAACTGGCTGAAAAAAGTTTTCACTTCATTTTCACGGTCGCTTCCGTAATGCGGATTTCTAAAAACAACAATGTCGCCTCTCTTGTATTTTTGAAGATACGGAAATCCTGCGTTGCTAAGCGGAAACTTCGGACCGGCAAGAGATTTTAAAACAACAACTCTGTCTTTTATAAGAAAAGTCGGAACCATGCTTTCTGACGGAATTTCGTAAAGCTGAAAAATAAAAATGTTCAAAAGCATTATTGTAAAGACAGCCTGAAAAAGCGCGTCAATCCATTCAAGAATTTCAACGGCAACACGCTTTATTCCCTTTGGCTTTTTGCAAGGATTTGCCTTTAAAAATTCAGCCCAGCCGGAATCAAGAGACGCAATCCGTTTTTCAGCAAGAAAATACTGCGCCAAAAGAGAAAGAACTAGAATCATAATCCAAGCAAAAGCGCACAAAAAATCAAAGCCAGCAGGAAATCCAAATTTTCCAGAACGCTGAATAACAAAAGCCGTTATAAAAACAAAAGGCTCGTACTGAAAAACACGGCGCACAGAATTCAAGCGGCGCACTGATTTATTTTTTACAAGCTCAACGTATGAAGCAAAATAAAGAAGAACAGTAAATCCTGCGGAAAGAGGAAATGCCACGGCTGAAATATCCAGATGCATATAAAGACACAGAACAGAAAAAATTGCCGAGCAAATTAAATTAAGTTTTATAATCAACGAAAAATTTTTCATGCGGATATTCTATCACAAAACAAAATCAGTTGCCACAATTTCACCGCATGAAAAATTTATTCAAGCCATTTAGAAGCAGCTTTTATTTTTCATACTTTTTCAAAGCTTCTTCTTTTTCATGGATTTTTTCTTTAAGCTCTTTTATTGAAGAAAGTTTTTCAGAAACAACGATGGAATCTTTTGAAATTGAAATTCCGTCTTCCGCAAGCTGCTCCGCAACCGCCTGCCCAAGCTCCTGATATTTTTTTACAAGGCGGTTTTTCAGCTGAACAATATCAATTTTGTTAACGGACTTATCGCCAAATTCACTTATTGCAGAACCAGCTGATTTCAAACCTTTCTTAGAAACTTCAACACTTTTGTCAAGATACTGCTTTAGAGTTTTTGCAAACAACTTTTTACTAGAAGAAGTTTCTTCTGTTTTTTTCTCCTCATTGATTTCTTCTGACATTTTTCGCCTCCGATTTATTTCAATATACTTTATTGTAATTGCCATTCTCCATATTCGTCAATAAGTTCAGTCTTAAAACTAGGCATTGGATGCCATGAAATCGCAAAAGTTATATACGGATGATAATCATAAGTTTTTGAGCCGCTTCCATTTGTAACAAGGCGAGGCTTAAACGAAATTGAGCCTGTCATATCCCAGTCATGCAGATTTCTTGTAATGCTGACTTTTAAAGTCTTTAGCTTGAACCCGGAGGAACGTCTGTTAAGCTGGTCTGAATCATAAAACTGACCATCTCCCCAGAAAGCAAAAGAATTCCACAAGTCAACAAACATATTTTCTTCGCCGGAAATAACATTGTCGTATTTTGTGAATCTTTGGAAATATCTGAAAATAACATTGTTTTGAGTTTCCGCGCTGAATGACAGTTCAAATGCATCATGGATTTTAAAAGTCAAAGACGGAACAAACCTAAAATAACTGTTTGTAGGACGGACGCAGTCATAGACAATTCCAGCTGTAAGAGAAGGTGCCCAGGTAATCCGCTTTTTCCAGTACTTGAAATTTTTCCCGGAAGTTGAATACGCAAGGCTTAAAGTGTAAGGAACAAAATCCTTGTCTTCTTTTGCAACCCAGCCTTCGCTTGAATCAAAATAATAGCAAGTCGTGTACTGCATTATGTACGACAGCTGAAAATCGTTCCAAGAAAAAGAAAGCTTCATTGAGTCCGAACGCTTTTCTTCCATTTCATAATTAAAGGATTCTGAAAACAAAAGTTTTCCGTTAAAAAATTTCAGCGTGGCGGACTGCTTAAAAGGATTCCAAACAAAATTGTCAGTGTCTTCGTTTTCCTGTTTTATTCCGACTTCCGCAGAAAGACTCGCATAAGGAAAAGAAAAAGCGGCGTTGAAAGTGTACTCATCAAGCTGCGGCGGAAGATTTGAAGTCAACGTCAGGGACTGCGAAAAATCATCTGTTTCTTTTGCGGCAAGTTTTGCGCTCACTGTATGGGAAGTTACTGTTTCTTCATCAGTGAGTTTCATAACCGCGTATTCCCATTCAGGCTTTTCAGCGTCTCCAATAAATTCAGTCTTGATAATTTTTATAGAAGATTTCCATGCAATGCTCGAATCCTTGAATATATCAGAATAAGCAAATGGATTTATAGAAAAATTATTGTCATTTACCAAATCCATTTTTTTAGCTTTGTAGTCCGAAAGCTTTACCGAATTTTTTGAAGTCTCGGATGTATAGCCGTCAAGATTCGGGTGGCTTTGATAAACAGGATTGAATGTAAAATCATTTTTTGAATACACAAACGGATTTCTAAATCCCAGCTCGCTTGAAATTGTAGCAGGAACTTTTATCTGATAATAAGTCGAATAAAAATTTCCCCATTCAAAATCAGAAGGCTCAAGCAAGTCAGAAGAATTATAGTTAATTTGGGATGTAAACTGCGGAACTATTGAATAGCCAAGCTTGTATTCAATTCCCTTTATGTCAACAATATTTTCTTTTTGTTTTGGCGCAAGTTCCTGTATAGAAAAAGCAAGCACATCATCTTTTTCTTCATCTGATTTTCTTTGCTGCTCATCTTTTTCTTCTGAATTTTCTGGAATAGATTCTTTTTGCTTTTGACTTTTTAATTCTTCTGGAATTTCAAGTTCTATCGGAAACGAAGGCGAATCGAATTTTTCGTAATTTTTTTCAAACGGATATTTAAAAATAGTTCCTTCAATTTTTGCT
The DNA here is from genome assembly GCF_000195275.1 of Treponema succinifaciens DSM 2489. NCBI lineage: Bacteria > Pseudomonadati > Spirochaetota > Spirochaetia > Treponematales > Treponemataceae > Treponema > Treponema succinifaciens. Next base: position 1,695,425 of record NC_015385.1, read on the forward strand.
GCGATTTTAAATGGAACAACTTGAGATGGATAAAAGAAAGAACGCTCCGGGCTGTAAGTGCGCCAGTCAAATGCAGCAGAAGAGAAATCAGAATCAGTTCTGGACTTGGAATCAAATGAAATATCCGCCGACAAATTTGTAATAGACAAAGTTGAAATAAACGGCTTTACAAAATCCGGCAGAGGAACAGAATAAGAAGCATTTGCAGTCCATTCAAATGAAGAAGTCTGGGCAGAAGTATCTTCTGTGTCATTATCATCAGTTTTTGTCTGACCCAAAAGAAAATTTATCCAATCAAGATATTCAGACCTCTTTTCAAAATCTTCCGTAAAAAACGGATCGCTGTAAACCGGCATGGAAAGAGTTAATGAAAACGGCTTTTTTATAGAAGCTTTTAAAAGTCCTTTATAGCGGAATGGAGATTCAATTCCAAGAAAATTAGATTTGTCCTTTTCTATTTTTCCAGCTGAAGAATAAAGAGTATATTTTCCACCCGAATAAAAAACTGTATTTGTAAACGCAAGCTGCGTTCCGGCTTCAATCGAAGAAATGTAGTCCGAAGAAGACGGCTTGTAAATGCCAGAAAGTCCTGTTGCAAATCCCATGTTCGCATAGTAATCCGCTGTGAACTTTAAATAGCTTGAAGGGTCTCCTTTAAAATCTTCATCCAAATTGTGCAGAACAAGTCCTTCCCTCTTTTGCTCCTTTAAAGTTGAAGGACGCATGAAGTTGAAAATTCCTGCCGCAAGATTGTCATCGGAAGAACTGTCAGCCTCTTGCAAAGGTTTTCTTCCGAGCAAATAAGTTGTAGTCTGAAAATAATATCCAAACCGCTCGTCATATCCAAACGCCGGGTTAAACAAAAGCTCATCCTTTGGATAATAAAAAGCCGGAAGATACAAAACCGGAAATTTTCCAACATAGACAACCGCATTCAAAAACGCAAACTCGCCTCCGGGAAGAAGCCAAATTCTTGAAGCCTTTACTTTCCAATGCGGATCTTCATCATCACAAAAAGTAAGCGCGGCATTTTTAAATGCAACAGAGCCGGAAGAATCTCTGCCAAAAATTTCAGAAGCAACAATCATTGTTGAGCCGGACGGAAGACTCAAAGCTCCGTTTCCCGCATTGAAAATTCTTCCATTGTCAAAAACACCTTCCAAAGTACCTGTGTTAAGCAAAACTGTTGAAGCAGAAATTTCCTGCTCGTCTCCACTGGTACCAGACTTTAAAATGCGCACATTTCCTTTTGCATAAAGCATTTGTGTTGAACGATTAAAAGTTACATCGTCAGCTTTTATTTCTGTTTTTGATTTTTCTTTTTCAACAGAAAGCTTTACATTTCCAGAAAGGTGAATTTCATCTTCGCTTGTATTTTCATTTTTTTTGTATTCTGAATAATTTGCGCTTATAATTGTTACAACTGTAACTTCGCTTTGAGAAAACGCAGGCTTAAATAAAAAAAACAAAGCAAGCAAAAAAAAAGCAGTTCTTTTTCCGAAAGATGAAAGACAAAAAAACATTTTTACAAAAGCCTGTCTCTTTCTTTTTCGCGTTCAAGAAGCTGGGAAACATATTTTCCTGTGTAGCTTTCTTTTGACCTTGCAACTTCTTCTGGAGTTCCTGTCGCAATAACCGACCCGCCGCCGCTTCCTCCTTCAGGACCAAGATCAATCAAATAGTCCGCCTGGCAGATAACATCAAGATTATGTTCAATCATCACAACAGAATTTCCTTTGTCAACAAGTTTTTGAATAACGCTCATAAGCTGCTTTATGTCAACAAAGTGAAGTCCGGTCGTAGGCTCATCTAAAATATATAAAGTTTTTCCAGTTGAAGGACGTGAAAGTTCAGATGCAAGTTTTACACGCTGAGCTTCTCCTCCGCTCAAAGTAAGCGCATTCTGTCCAAGCTGAATATAGCCAAGACCAACACTTTTTAAGGTTTCAAGTTTTCTTGCAATATGCGGAATTCCAGCAAAGAAATCGGCGGCTTCTTCAATCGTCATGTCAAGAACATCGCTTATGGACTTTCCCTTGTAAAGGATATCCAAAGTTTCCTGATTGAATCTTTTTCCGTGGCAGACATCGCATGGAATAAAAACGTCAGGAAGAAAATTCATTTCAATTGTCAAAGTTCCAGCTCCCTGGCAAGCCTCGCATCTTCCGCCTTTTACATTGAAAGAAAAACGTCCGCTCTTGTAGCCCTTTGCCTTTGCTTCCGGAATACTTGCGTAAAGCTCGCGGATTTTATCAAACACACCGATGTAAGTTACAGGATTGCTTCTCGGAGTTCTTCCAATAGGGCTTTGGTCTATGCTGATCACTTTGTCAATATTTTCCAAGCCTGAAATTTTTTTGTATGCGCCAACCGGAAGCTCGCTCTTCATAATTTTATTGCTGATTGCAGGAAACAAAACATCATTCAGCAAAGTTGATTTTCCGCTGCCAGAAACTCCCGTTATGCAAGTAAAAGTTCCAAGCGGAATTTCAACGCTTACATTTTTCAAGTTGTGCTCTGTAACATTTTGAATTTTTATAAAGTTTCCGTTTCCAGTTCTTCTTTGCTTTGGAATTTCCATTCTGATTTTTCCTGCAAGATACTGGCCAGTAAGGCTTTCTGGAATTTTCATAACTTCCTGCGGAGTTCCTGCCGCCATGATTTTTCCGCCGTGGACACCAGCTCCAGGACCAATGTCAACAAGATAATCCGCGGTAAGCAAAGTCTGCTCGTCATGCTCAACAACAATCACCGTGTTGCCAAGATTTCTAAGATACAAAAGAGAATCAATAAGCCGCTGATTATCCCGCTGATGCAGACCAATCGAAGGCTCGTCCAGAATATACATAACCCCGGTAAGACCTGAGCCAATCTGAGTTGAGAGCCTTATGCGCTGCGCCTCGCCTCCGCTTAAAGTTGCAGCCGAACGCTGAAGCGTAAGATATTCAAGCCCAACATTTTTCAAGAACGAAAGGCGTGATTTTATTTCCTTTAATATTTGCGCGGAAATCTTTTTTTCTGTTTCAGAAAGCTCTAATTTTTCAAAGAAGTCTATGGTTTCTGTAACAGAAAACTCGGTCAAGTCCCAGATATTTTTTCCGCCGACAGTAACGCCAAGAGATTCCGGGCGAAGACGTTTTCCATGGCAAGACGCACACTCTTTATGCGACATAAATTTTTCAAGAGATTCCCTTGCATTTTCTCCCCAAGCTTCATTGTAGCGGCGGCGCAAATCACCGAAAATTCCAAGCCAAGGACGATTGTAAGAACTTGTTCCCTCACCGCTTTGCTTTTTGTAAACCCACTTTATGTTTTTCTGCGCGTCTCCGTTCCACAAAAAATCAGTCTGCTTCTTTGTAAGATCCTTCAGCGGAGTTTCAAGAGTAAAGCCTGCTTCATTTGCAACAGCCTCGAACATCGCATGGTTCCAAGAACTTTCAGGATTGTAAGCCTGAATTCCGTACTCATTAAATGAAAGTGAAGAATCCGGCGCAATCAAATTTTTGTCGTATTCCATTTTTTCGCCAAGACCAGTACAGTCGGGGCAGGCTCCAAACGGATTGTTAAAAGAGAACATCCTAGGCTGAAGCTCTGGAATAGAAATTCCGCAGTCAGGACAGGCATTCTTCTGTGAAAAGAAAACTTCCTCTTCTATAAAATCCGCGGCAGAATCAACAGACTTTCCTTTTGCAGAAATCTCATGCACAACATTTTCATAAGCCTCATCAGTCTTATTTACGCGGCGCAAAACAATTATAACACCGTTTGAACTTTGAAGCGCAGTTTCAACTGAATCGGCAAGACGTTTTCTAATTTCAGGCTTTAAAACTATGCGGTCAACAACGATTTCAATTGTGTGCTTTTTCTGCTTGTCCAGTTTTATGGAATCCTCAAGCTCAACCATAAGCCCATCAATTCTAGCACGCGCAAAGCCAGATTTTTTTGCGTCGTCAATAACTTTTTGATGCTCACCTTTTTTTCCGCGGATAACAGGAGAAAGAATTGTAAGTTTAGTTCCCTGCGACCAAGAAAGAATTGTTTCTATAATCTGGTCAACCGACTGTTCCTTGATTTCCCGACCGCAATTCGGACAGTGGGGTTTTCCAATTCTTGCATACAGAAGGCGGTAATAGTCATAGATTTCTGTTACAGTTCCAACCGTTGAACGCGGATTTTTATGGGTTGTCTTTTGCTCAATTGAAATCGCAGGAGAAAGCCCCGTAATCAAATCCACATCAGGCTTGTCCATTCTTCCAAGGAACTGCCTTGCATAGGAAGAAAGACTTTCCATATATCTGCGCTGGCCTTCAGCAAAAAGAGTATCAAATGCAAGTGATGATTTTCCGCTGCCAGAAAGTCCGCTTATGGCAACAAGTTTATTGCGAGGAATTTCAACACTGATATTCTTTAAGTTATGCTCGCGCGCACCTTGAATTACAATTTTCTCATCGTTGAATGCGTTCATAGCCCTTTATTATAGAAGAAAAGCAGACAAATGAAAATGCCTGCATAAGTTCAAGTCAAAGCTAATATTCAGTTCTAGTTATGTTTCTAAGCCACTTTTTGCTCTTATAGAACGAGAACACCCAGGGCCACTTTACAAATTCGTCTAGGCACATAAAAAAGTAAACCCATACAACAGGAAGCTTGAATACAAAAGCTGTAAGAATTCCAGCTGTAATTCCATAGCCCCACATATCGATTGTGTCGCATATTAGACCGAATTTTGTGCATCCGCCCGCGCGGAAGATACCGGCAATAAGAGTTGTGTTAACAGCAGTTCCCATAACATAGTAGACATTTATAAAAAGCATCTGCTTTAAATAATGCATTGCCAAAGTTGAAAGCGAAGCGTATTTTAGAACAAACGGAATTGAAATAAATATCAAAAGTCCGCCAAACGCCCCTGTAATAACTGTAACTTTAAGAAATTCCTTTGCACCTTTTTCAGCCTCGTCAATCTTATCCGCGCCAATCAAGTTTCCTACAATAATGCCGCCGACCGCAGCAACAGCATAGCAGAACACAGTGGCAAAGTTGCGCACAACACATACAATCGAATTAGCAGCCACAACATCAGAGCCAAGCCGCCCCATGATTGCAACGTAAGCAGAAAAAGCCGCGCCCCAGGAAACATCATTCAGCAAGGCAGGCAAAGACATCTTAAAAAAATCCTTGGCAAGAGAGCTGCTTTTTATAAACATATAGGAAAACTTAAGTTTTATGTCCTTACTCCGAGCCGAAACAATAAAGCACCCTGCAACACAAACAGCCTGAGAAATGCAAGTAGCAAGAGCAACTCCGCGGATTCCCATTTTTTCAATTCCAAAAAATCCAAAGATAAAAACCGCGTTAAGAATGATGTTCAGGAAAAATCCCACACCGTTAAAGAATGTTGCCACCGAAACATGATTCGCGCTTCTAAGCATAGAAAAGTAAGTATTTGAAACCGCCCACAAAAGATAGAACACCCAGATTATGCGAAGATATTCCGCGCCTTCTGAAATCAAAACCGGATCAGCCGTATAAACGCGCATAAGTTTTTCCGGGAACAACGATGCGCCAACAGAAAAGGCAACCGCAACAGCAAGCGAGCATTTAAGCGCAATCCCTTCAATTGCCTCAAGAGCCTTAAAATCTTTTTTACCAAAATACTGAGCCGCAAGAAGAATAGAGCCTGAGCTTATTCCCGAATAAAACATAAAGACAAGACCAGAGTACTGAGTTGCAAGAGAGCCTGCCGCAATAGCGTCCTGACCTATACTGTTAAGCATTATAACATCCACAGAGCCCATCATGGCGGCGAATATATTCTGCAGAATAATAGGAAAAAGCATTTTAAGCGAATCTTTGTAAAATTGTTTGTTCATAATTTTCCCCAATTTATATTAGAAAATACATATAACATTTGTTCTAATATAATGCAACCTATAGCAAACAGATTGAGCAACAAATACGCAAGATTAAGGAAAATGCCATCCAATCAAATTGAATAATGCCATAAAAAAAATAGCAACGATAAAAAAAACCGGGCAGATGCCCGGCACTTGTGGTAAAATTTTCAGACTAGTCAGAAAACAACGGAGTTGAAAGGTAGCGGTCTCCAGAATCTGGAAGAAGAGCCACAATAACTTTTCCTTTGTTTTCAGGGCGCTGGGCAAGAATCTTTGCAGCCTTTAGAGCAGCTCCGCTTGAAATTCCAACAAGAATTCCTTCTGACCGCGCAAAAGCTTTTCCTTCCGCAAAAGCGTCATCATTTTCTATGGCAATAATTTCATCATAAATCTTTGTGTCAAGCGTTTCAGGAACAAATCCTGCGCCGATTCCCTGAATTTTATGAGAGCCGGCAGTTCCTTTTGAAAGAACAGGGCTTGAAGCAGGCTCAACAGCAACAACTTTTACAGCAGGATTCTTCGACTTTAGGAATTCACCTACGCCGGAAACAGTTCCACCAGTGCCTACGCCCGCAACGAAAATATCAACTTTTCCATCTGTCTGGCTCCAAATTTCAGGGCCTGTAGTTTCACGGTGCGCTTTAGGATTTGCCGGATTTACAAACTGCCCGAGAATAACAGAGCCTGGAATTGACTCTTTAAGCTCTTCTGCCTTTGCAATAGCGCCTTTCATTCCTTTTGCGCCTTCGGTAAGAACAAGCTCCGCTCCATAAGCCTTTAAAAGATTGCGGCGCTCAACGCTCATTGTCTCAGGCAAAGTCAAAATAGCCTTGTATCCTTTTGCAGCGGCTACAGCGGCAAGCCCGATTCCTGTGTTTCCAGAAGTAGGCTCTATTATAGAAGCTCCAGGCTTTAGAATGCCTTTTTTTTCTGCGTCTTCAATCATTGCAAGGGCGATTCTGTCTTTTACGCTTCCGGCCGGATTCAGATATTCCAGCTTTGCAAGCAGAGTTGCGTTTTCAATGCCACTAGCCTTTGAGTAATTGTTGAGCTTTAGAATCGGTGTGTTTCCAATCAGTTCTACTACGCTTTCCTTAATGTCTGCCATATCCGGCCTCCTGAAAGTTTATATTCCTACTTAAAATATAGGTTTTATACAAGTATACTAACCTCTATTTCCTATTAAGTCAATGGGGTTTTTATATTTTATCATTCAAATTGCGCGTTTTAGATAGGTTTGCCCCAAATTTAAAAATGGATGAGCCAACTTCTTGCGCATAAGTGCGCCTTAGCCAGACATATTTTACTCTTGGACAGTCAGGATAAACTTTTTGTACGCAGAATATTCTACTTTTGTACGCTCAACAAAATCTTTTTGTACGCAAAATATTTTACTATTAGGCGATTAGGATAATACTTTTGTACGAAGAGTTTAACAAAATCTGCTTATATTACCCAGTCGCTTACACTTTCAGGCTTTAAAAGGTCGGAAATTTTTACGCTGTATAGATAGTTGGAAATTATAGTGTCCAGTTTTTCCCACATGGGGAGCGTCTTGCATTCTGCGGAACGTGGACAGGTTTCAGCGTTTTCTTCAAGGCAAGTAACAGGGGCTAAAGTTCCTTCCGTAAGTTTTAGGATTTCTCCAACGGAATATTCGTCAGCATCTTTTGTAAGCCTGTAGCCGCCTTTTTTTCCGCGCAAGCCTTCTACAAGACCAGCCTTAACCAAAAGAGCCACAATGCTTTCAAGATATTTTAGCGACACATCCTGATTCTCAGCAATGACATTCAATGGAACAAACTCGTCCTTTCCGTGCGAACAAAGTTCTATTATAACACGAAGCGCATAACGCCCTCTTGTTGAAATCAGCATAAACCATAACCTCTTTTTTATTTTCCTATCTTACCACAAGGATTTTTAATTTTCAATGCGATTTTTTTAAGGAAAGACATTCTTCCACCTCTTAAATTGCCCTTTAAATACTGCACTAAATGCCTCCTTATTAGTGCGCTCATCAACACCCATTTAGTGCAGTAATTGCCTCATTATTAGCGTACTAATCAACACCTTATTACTGTAGTATTGCTTTATTTATTTTTTGTTTGGATTCTTAGGGGGGGGAGCCCTAATCAACGCTGGGAAAGACAGATGGTTTGGAGGAAAGAAAACGGCTATAAAATTGATTCGCTTTCGAATTAGATGGTTGTCTTTCCTCCAAAAACTAAAAGGTCAAAATTCGAGTTTTGTAAATTTACTGTCATTGCCGTGCTTGACACTGCAATCTTGCTAAAAAAAAACACAAGGAATTATCGGATCAAGCCTGATAATGACTAGAAATTTCAAGAAATCCTAAAATTCGACATTCGACCTAAAAAATGAAACTTAACGGCGTGAAATGTGTCTAACAAGGCATGGAAAACGGAATTAACACAGTCTCTGTATATGGAGATTCAATTTTAAAGGGCGCAGTTACAGGAACAGGAAGCGGGCACCTCTTTGACATAACAAAGAATGACAGCCTTTCACTTGCAGCTGCAAAACTAGGATTTAAGCTGAACAACCAAAGCGTATTCGGAAACATAATCACCAAAAGCTACAAGAGGTTTTTGCGTGATGCTGAGCGGAATGCGCTTGGCGACCTTGCAATAATAGAATCCGGCGGAAACGACTGCGACTATGACTGGGCGCAAGTATGCTCCGGGGAAAACACAAATCCACGTGTAGGCATAGACGAATTTATAAGCACGATAGACAAAATGGCAAAAACCTGCCGACAAAACGGAACAACGCCGCTCATTATGACAATGCCGCCTCTTGTTCCAGACCGATGGCTTTTGCACATTTGCCGAGGATATGACGAACAAAAAGTAAAGGCGTTTGTGAACTCGGACATTATGACGCTGTACCAAAACCACGAAACATACAATGCGCATCTTGTTAAATACAGTTTTCAAAACAACGTGCAGATTGTGGATATGAGGCTTGCATTTCTTGAGTCCAAAAAAGACAAAGAGCTTATGTGCCAGGACGGAATCCACCCAAACGAAGCCGGCTACAGATTCATGGCGGAAATCTGGGAAAAAGAGCTTCCAAAAATCAAAAACGAGTTTCCAAAATAGTGAAATTTAAGTTTTTTGTTAATTTAAGCTAATCACTGTTCATTTTCTTGACTTTTTGAAATTGTTGCTTTATCATTTATAAAACTAAAAGGAGAAACAAAAACTTTATGGCTTTGTTTTTCTGAAAAAACATTGGAGGCTCTTATGTTTAAGGGTAAATTGGCTGCTGCAGTAGCTGTTGTATCATTGGCACTTGCTTCTAGCGCATTTGCTACAAAGGTTGGACCTGGTCTTGGTTATGTTGTTTTCGGAGATCAGAACGGACCTGTTTATGACTTGCTTGCCGCAACAACAAACGGCACATTCTGTTCACAGGGATTCGCTATTACATTCGGAACTTCTGGATATAGCGGAGGACTTATCGGAATGGAAGAAACAGACAAGTTCATCGCAGACAACATGGATGCACTTGCAACAGACATCGCTATGGGCGAAGGCGAATATGTTGACACACTTTCAACAATGCTCAACGTTTCTGACAGTGTAGCTTTCAAAGCTGCTCTTCAGGCAAACTTTGACAACATCTTCTCTTCTTCAGACGTATCTGCAACTGAAGTAAGCGGAAAGATTTACTCACTTGTTGGCTAAGTTGGACTTTTCGTCTAAAAGAACAGGGTACGGCCGCAAAGTCGTACCCTGTTTGTTTTTACTTGCAGCTTCGTTTTTCCTGCCAGTATTTGCAGATGAAAACAGCCCCGCAAAAGGAACTGCGGACGCCGTTGACTTTTCAGGAAAACTAGAAGCAATTTCAAAGCTAGCCCCTACAGAGCCAGCTCCCGGCTACGAAATAAAAGCGCAGGAAGCTGTGGACAAGGCATTTTCCATGGAGCTTTACAATGCGCCTTACTGGAAAACCCTTTTGCATTACAAGCCTTCGCCTTTCCACAAAAACAAGAGCCTTGTGGACGACCCGATGTTTTTCTGTGCAAAAAAAGGCAAGACAAATCCAAAGGCAGAGCTAGAAGGTACTATAAAAGCATTCTTTTCTCCTGCGCCCGGCAAAGATGAACGGCACGCAATTGAGCGTTTTCCTGGCAGATTTAAATGGATTTGCGACCAGCTGAATCTTTCAAAAGAGGATTTTCCTTATGATGGAGACGCATATTATCAGTCGATTGTGCGGAAAGTAAATCCCGGGGACGTTTACCTTATATTCCCGGCAGGCTTTCTAAAAAATCCGGCTTCAGTTTTCGGACACACATTTTTGCTCATGGAATCCAAAGGACAGTCGCGTCTTCTTGCAAGCTCTATAAATTACGGAGCTGTTACAAATATAACAGGCGGCGCGATGTACGCAATTCTAGGTCTTGTTGGAGGATTCCGGGGATATTTTGGATTCGTGCCTTACTATGAAAAAATCAAGCAGTACGCCAATATGGATATGCGCGATATATGGGAATACCGCTTAAACTTTTCAGAAGAAGAAAAAGACAGAATGCTGCGCCATGTTTTTGACCTTTCAGGTATTTACTCGCGTTACTTTTTTATAAGCGAAAACTGCTCATACAACCTTTTATTTCTTATAGAAGCCGCAAAGCCAGAAACAGACATAACGAATATTTTAAGTGGCGTTGTAGAGCCAATAGAAACTGTAAAGACCATCTGCGAAACAGGACTTGCAGATAAAACTGACTACAGACCTTCCGTGTACTCAAAACTGGAATTTCAAAAGACACAGCTTACACGGAAGCAAAACAAATATGTAAAAGACGTTTGTTACGGGAAAAAGACAGCACAGGACTTTCCATTCGGCGACTTGCCAAAAGAAAAACAGGCTGAAATTTGGGAACAGGCATCCGACTATCTTACTTCCCTCTTGAACAGCCGGAAAATTTCATCAGATGAATACAGACCGCGGTTTGTTTCAGTTCTTTCGGAGCGTAGAAAGCTAGGCAAGATAGAATCCAGCACAAAAATAACAGAGCCTCCGCACCCGGAAAAAGCACATGGCTCCAAAAAGATTTCCATTCACGGCGGAAAAGACATAGAAGGCGCATACACAGGCTTGGAATTTCGTCTTACAGCGCACGAACAGCTTGAAAATCCTGCAGGATACGCTTCAAATTCAGAACTTGTGTTCGGTGAAATTGACCTTAGAGTGCATCCGCAGGAAACAGACTTTTATTTAAAGAAAGCACTGATTGCCTCGGTAATCTCGCTGTCGGTTTCTGACTTGTATTTTTTCAACGGCGCAATGAATATCGTAGTCGGACTTGACTCTAACCCAAATGAAGACAAGGAAGAAGATCTTGCGTTCAGAGTAAAAGCAATGTTCGGAACAAGCATAAAGCCAGCTTATTGGATTCAGCCTTACTTTCTTGCAGGATTTGATGCTTATGCTTCTCCAAAGTATGAAAGGAATCACTTTTATGCAGATCCGCTTATTGGCGCAGAAGTCGGCTTTATAACAACGGCAGGAATCTGGAAAAACAAGATTGCGGCAAGCGCGCTTCAGTCGCCGTTCGACAAAAAACATTTAAGAATTCAGGCTAGCGTAAACGAAGGCTTTAATATTGCCCAAAACATTTCGCTCAAGGGCGGATACTCTTTTAATATGGACTGGGGCGAGAGATGGCATGAGTTCACGGTTTCGTTCAACGCATATTTTTAGAGATTGTTAACACAGTTTTTTACAGAAACATCGTAGTATCAAGCATGGCAACGACACGGAATAAGATTCCCCGATCAAGTCATGGAATGACAAAAATATATCATATTAAAATTTTTACTGGACATAAAAAAGGCTCCTATAATTCTACAGGAGCCTTTTTAATTTGCCAATAAATTTATCGTTTTTATAGCAACAATGTTTTACGATAATCCCAATTAAACTTTAAAGCGGTCAATCTGGTCGGCAATATCCGAAATAGAGCCTTTTACCTTTGAAGAAATCTCGCTTAAGGCGGCATAAGTTTCGTTTATTTTCTTTGCGCCAACCGCCATTTCATCCATGCTTTCCTTCATAACCATTGTGGCATCCTGAAGCCGTTTTACTTCCTCAAGAATCGCCTGATTTCCGGCTGACATTTCAGAAGAGGCGTTGCGAACTTCGGAAGAACTGTCGTTCATGGAATGAAGAGCCTCGTTTATCTGCTTAGAGCCTTCGGTCTGTTCTTCCATTGCCGACTTAATCTGAACAACAAGCTGGTCTGTATCCTTGATTTTCTTGGAAACATTTTCAAAAGCCGAACTTGATTCCGCGGAAGAAGCAACAACTTCATCGATAGATTCACGGATATTGTTAAGCTGGTCGCCGATTGTCTTTGACTGCGAAGTGGAAGTTTCTGAAAGCTTGCGGATTTCGTCTGCTACAACACTGAATCCTTTTCCGGCTTCACCTGCGTGGGCGGCTTCGATTGCGGCATTCATGGCAAGAAGGTTTGTCTGGCTTGCAATTGAAGAAATGGCGGCGTTTGCCTCCTGAAGCATTGCGGACTGCTTTTCAATTTTTTCTATCTGCTCGTTTACGACTTGCTGCTTAGAAAATCCGTTCTGCGCGTCAGACTGAAGCTCGCTGAATGAAGAAGCCATTTTGTCAACGGACTGATTTACAGAAGAAATGTTTCCAATCATCTGCTCAACGGCAGCGGAAGCCTGGCTTACACCTGCGGTCTGGTTTTCAATCATTCTTTCAAGCGAAGAAATATTTGAAGCGATTTCATTTACAGCCCCGGCGGTTTCTTCAACACTTGAGCTTTGGCTTACAATCTGGTTTCTTACACTGTCAATGTTTGCAAGAATCTGCGTGATTGCACTGGAAGTATTTTGAGTGCTTTCTTCAAGAACTTCTCCTGCACTAGAAAGCTCATTCTTAGAATTTTTTACATCGGAAATAATTTCCTGCAATTTGCCAACAAATTTATTGAATCCTTTTACAACAAAGCCGATTTCGTTGTCGGAATTTATTTCAATTCTTTGTGTAAGGTCGGCGTTGCCTGAAGCGATTTTTGTTATTGCGTAGTCAAGTTTATTCAATGGCCTTATTGCGCGGTACACAAGGAAGCCTGATATGCTTACAAGAAGAATCGCGCTTATAATAGAAAGCCAAGTCATCTGCCCCATAATTGAAGTAATTGAAGAATAGATTTCCTTCTGCTGGATTGAAACTGCCATTGACCATGAAGTTCCTTCTACCGGCATAAAGGTAATAAATTCCAAGTCGTCATAAATTCCCTTTATCCAGGCATGTCCTGTCTCACGGCTAACCATTCTTTTGGCAAGTTCGCCCATATCCTCGTGCCCTTTTGAATAGCCTGTAAGGAAGTTGCGGTTGTTAATCCAGTCTCTGTTCGGGTGGGAAATAACGGTTCCATCGTCGGCAAGAACAAACGGATATCCTGTGTTTCCAACTTTTATATTGCTGATGATTTCACCAATATATTTTGACTGCATTACGCCAGCAAAAAGACCGATGTTCTTTCCGTTGCGGACAATTGCGCGCGTTACATGGAGTACAGATTGTCCGGTCGTTCTTGAGACTACAGGATCATCAATGAACCTTTCCTTTCCATCTTGCATTATCGCCTTGAAATAAGGGCGATCGGAAATGTCGGTGCGCTTTCCTGTATCCGTATATGCGATTCCGTCCGGACCGCAGAGCATTATGTAATCAAACTCGGCTATGCGGTGATCTGCATGCGAAACAAGCCATTCACGCATTTCGGCAAGGCTTCCATCCTGAGCCACATCTGAATTCACATAGAAATTCATAGCATGGTAATAGGCGTCAATTTTTTCTGAAATTACCTGCGAATAAGCATTTACAACAACCCCATAGTCATTTGCTGAATCCTCAAGCACAGACTTTTTTGTGATTTCTCCTGTTATAATAATCTGCAGAAAATTAAAAAATACAATTGAAATGCCTGTAAAAAGAACAAGCCGGAACACAAGGCTCTTGCGTTTTTCGGTGTTTGACGAAGTGTTTTCTCCCATAAATAACAGATTCCTCCTTAAAAATAAAGACCACTAAAAGCCTCAAGCTTTTAGTGGCTTGCAACAATACACTTGATTTAGATTATACAACGAAATTTTTGTCTGTCAACATTTTTTTGTACCCCCCCCGCAGGGCAAACGCATTATAAATATATTCAGCATAAAACTGGCTTTCAGACACGGTTTCCTGGTTCAAAATCGCGCAATAATGGGGATGTCCAATAAGTATCTTTTTTGTCATTCATAGGCTTTTATAGACTTGACCCGAAATTCTAAATGCATATATTACAATCATTTAGAAATTGTTCAGCAATGACATTCAGAACTTATTGGACATCCTCTGATTGTTGCAAAGTAACCATAGAATTCCCCGCTAATGCGGTCGCAGCAATCAGAGTGTTTTTGCCCCAGGAGCCGTTCCTTCGCGCAAACTTTACTTAAATTATTTATAATGCGTTTGCCCTGCAAGTCCCCCTGTCTAATAAAAAATTATTTTCCTAAATCAAGGATGCGGCGGTTCCAGTCCTTTGGAGGATCTTCGATTATGCTCCAGTCAAAGTCAAGAATTCCATGCGGAGGAAAAAGAGGCTGTGGTGGCGGATGATTTTTTTTCAGGTTTTCAGCAAGAATTTCTTCAAGAGATTTTCCCTTTTCAAGTGTTAAATACGGCTCGCCGAATGCGCAGATTGTTGAGTAAACAGACTCCTGAGGAACTTGAATTCCATTTAAATCATTTGAAGATTTTATTTTTAAAACTGAATTAAAAGTACAGTCAGCAGGAAAAGAAGAAATTTTTTTCACACTGCGGATTTTGGTTCTGCGCCCTGTAACGCAAGTAAAAATTTGCCCGGCTACAACAAGATGCTTTGGAACAGAATATTCACTTCCTGCGTCGGAAAAAAAAGCCTGGGCTGAACTGTCGTATTCCATGTCGGTTTTCCAGTAGCGGATTTGGTAAACTGCGGAATCCGTGGAAAAATAAGACAAAAGTTCCTTGCTTGAAACAGGCGGACTTATTAAAATTCCAGAAGCGTTTCCTGAATCTTTCCAAAATCCGGAAACTCCAGCTTCCCCGCTTTGCCTTATGACGAATTTTAGAAAAAGCCTGTCTCCAATCACGGCAACCGGCACATTGTAAATTTCTTTTCTATTCGGATATTTTATTTCAAGATTCCAGGCGCCGGACGTAATTCCATTTGCATAAAGAAGTGAGCCGCCATCTTGCAAAACGCTCTTTCCGTCTGACTGCAAAAAAAGCTCATCCGTAAGCGGAACATATTTTATGCTGATTTCCTGCGCCGGATTTTTTGAAGTTGTGTTGTTTACGTTCCGTGGATTTTTTTCTGAATAAAGGCTGCTTTCTGCCGCGCGGTCATCGTACCAAGTGTAGAAAGATCTAAGCACAGCCTGTGGAATTGCACCTCCGTCATCAGAAACATAGCCTGAATCAAAGACAAAATACCGGCTGGAATTTTTCCAAACGCCTTTTAAAAGTACCGGGACTTCTTCCTGCGAAAAAACTTTGAATGAGAAAATTAAAAAAGCAAATGTTAGAAATTTTCTTTTAAAGACCATTTTTCCCCGATAACGTCTCTCATTGAGTATCGGAAAATTTGACGCTCATCAAAAGATTTTTGAATGAGAAAATCAATTTCCATGGAATCATAAATTTTCTTTGCTTCTTCTATAGTTGCGCGCAAAACAGGATGCTTTGGGCTGAACAAAACGCAGCAGTCTTCATACGGAAGAATTGAAGTTTCGTAAGTTCCTATGAAATTCGCAGTGTCCATGATTTCTTCTTTGTCCAAGCCAATCAGAGGACGAACCAAAGGTTTTTCTGCAAAGCTTTCTGTAACTGCAAGATTTTCAATTGTCTGGCTTGCAACCTGCCCCAAACTTTCGCCTGTAATTATGCAGTCGCAGTTAATCCGCTCGGCAAGCATATTGGCGGCTTTCATCATACAAAGGCGGAGCATCAATGTTGAGTAGGCTTCCGGTGTTTTTTGTTTTATTTTCATCTGAACTTCTGTAAAAGAAATCACGTTAAGATGTGTGTCGTTTCCGTACTGCGCGATGATTTTTGCAAGATCCTGGACTTTCTGCTGGGCTTCTTCCGAAGTGTATGGATAAGAATGAAAATAAACACATTCAACTTTCATTCCGCGGCGCATCATTCTGTAGCCCGCAACAGGACTGTCAATTCCGCCTGAAAGAAGCAAAAGACCTTTTCCGCTCACGCCAACTGGAAGACCACGGCAAGTTTTTTTCTGGGAACAGTAAACATAGCATTTTTCGCGCACTTCAATATTAATGGAAACGTCCGGCTTGTGAACATCAACATCAAGAGTTCCGTCATCAAAAAGAACTCCGGCAACTTCCGTGGCAATCTCGTAGGAATTAAGCGGAAAATCTTTGTCTTCACGGCGCGCTTCAATTTTAAAAGTCTTTGCTCCGTTTGATTTTGCAACTTCTCCTTCTTTTCTGACTGCAATTTTTATAGCTTCAAGATTTTTTTCAACAGCCTGAACTTTTGCCCAGCCGGTAATTCCAATCAAATGGTCAAGCGCATACTCAACTGCGCCGCAAGAATTTTTTGTGCAGTAAATGTAAAGCCGCCCGGAAAGAAGTTTTACTTTTGCCTCGACAGTTTCCAAAGCAAGCCGGATATTGCACAAAAGCTGTTTTTCAAAAACACGGATATTTCCGCCTTTAAGTGTAAGCTCGCCAAGCTTTCCAAGATAAGTTTCTGTATAAAAATTTGTGTCAATTTCAGTTTTCATTTTTTAAGCCGTTAAAATCTTATTGTTACGCCAAAGTTAAAGAAAAGATTAAGTTTGTTTGTAAGTTGAGAAATCCAGGCATCTTTAAATCCGTCCACAATTGCTTTTGCCTCAGCTGAATCCAAATCGTATTTTTCTCCGTCCTTTGATTTGCGGAATCCAATGATGTCGCCAGTTCCGCCGCCGTTTCCGTCATCATCTTTTTCGTAAACTGGAATTATGTCTTCATTTCCACCTGGGAACATCTGGTTTGAAACTCCATAATTGTGAATGTATTCAAATGTGCAGCCGGCATTCAAGGAAACGCGCGTTCCTTTTTTTGTAGGCTTAAAATCGTACTTTACATTCAACGAAGACTGAAGCGTAAACTGAACGTGCTTTTGGTTCAGCCAGTTCATGGAATCCCAAGCGGAAGAAACGTGGTTGCCGGAATTTGAATTATTTGCGGCAAACATCGAATGAGTGTAAACCGAGCCGTCTGTTGAATAAACATTTTTGTCTGCGCAAAGATAAATCATGGCTTCTTCTGTGTCCAAAGTTTCGCAGACATTTCCGTGGCGTGAATAAGTTGTTCCCATTGACAAAGTGAGCTGCTTAAAAGGCTTTATGTCAACGGAAAATTTTACAGCGTCTGAGTTCGGTTCATACTGCGAGCCAATCAAAACACCGGCATTTGTACAGTTCTGATAGTTTATTGTTGAAGATGAAATTGAAGCCAAACTGTCGCTGTCATACTGCCAGTGGCTGTAAGTATACGGAAGCACAAAAGTGTAGTTAAAATCCAGCCGGTCAAGGAATGAATTTGCCGGAGTGTAGATAAGCCCGGTTTTTGCAGCAATCCTGTACTTTGAATCGAAATTCAATTTAAAGAAATCTTCCGCCGGAAAATCATCGCACATAACGTCAGTTTCCCACAAAACCCCAGGAGCAGGCTTTATGTCGATTAAAAGTCCCATCGCAAGATTGTCGCTCGCACCTCCGACTCCCTGAGCAACCATATAAGGAACCGGCAAAATGTAAGAAAGATCAAGGCGGTTTCCGTAGACTGCACTTTCATAAAATGAAACTTTCAAAAAATCAAAAGGCTCATATCCAATTGCATGGAACGCCATTATTTTATCTGGAGCCAAAGTTGAAAGGTCGCCGTCATAAGATGAAGTTGCGCCAATCATTGAAAGTTCCTGAACATAAGAAAGTTTGTCGTGCAAATATGTGAGCGAAAGGTTTCCTGAATGATAGCTTGTGTCGTTAAGCGAAAGTCCTTCATTTATAAATGCTGAATATCCGCTTCTGTAAATTCCGCCCTGAACAAAAAGATTTTTGTAGCCAAGCGCAATGATACTATTCACGTCAAGGTACATTTCAATCGGGCCGACTTCAGTGGCATCAAAAATAGAATCGTGGAATGAATTTGAATACTGCGGCATAAAGTCTATATCAGTCGCATTCGAAACCGCAAAGCCCGCTCCGTATCCAAGCGAAACAAAATCATCTTTAAAACCCAAGTCGCCTTTTATTGCAGGATAAAGCGCAAGCATTTTTGAAGTGCTAAAGGACTGCTTTTCTTTCTTTTCGTTCTTTTCGTTCTTTTCTTCCATTTCATGCTTAATGAAAAAATCAGTTTCAAAAGTTATGTGGTAAGGCTTGCCGGTTACGCGCTCATAAATTTCAGTTGCAATTTCCTTGTCTTTTTCGCAGCCGGTTTCAATTACTTCCTGAAGAATCGACTTTACATTTGCAAGCGGATAAGGACGGATTGGAGGCACATTTGAAACAAGCCCGCGGTTTTCCCAAATTAATGCGTACTTATAAAATTCGTCTGACGGGTCAACAGAAACTTGAGAAAAACAAAAAGCTCCAGCAAAAGCAAAAACAGCGGCAAAAAAAAGTTTTCTTAACTTCATTAATATTTCCTTCAATTAATTACAAAATTTTTATATTCGCGGCAAAAGCAACTTCAAATCCATTTTCATTTCTGCCGCTTTCATTATTGTAATTTATAATAAACGTATATGACGGCTGAAACACAAAAGTTATATTTTCCTTAGGGCTGAAAGTTCCGCGCAAAGAAACAACATTCACATATTCGTTAGTTCCAGACGGCGTAGAAGCTTTCTGTCTTTTTTTTGCCTCATCGCTTCCTTGAGAATCAGAATCCGGGAAAATCCAGTTCTCGCGGTTTTTCTTGCCATCATCGCTGTCGTCAATTACGTATTCATTTCCTTCGTGCCAACCAAGATTCTTGAAAATTTTTGTGCCGGAATTTTTTCCGCAAGCCTTTAAAAGATAAGACGCGCCCAAAGACCATTTTGCAGGCTTTTCATATTCAATGCTCAACTTGCCGGAAACAGTATCCGGACCAAAGGGAGTTCCAATCCATTCATAGAAAACATATTTTGTGTCGCCAAGATTTTCGCGGTAGTTGCGCACCATGCTCCAGTCAGGGCTTTCCTTTATGTACATATATGCGTCTGTGTAAGTTCCTTCAAGCCAAAAGTGAAAATATCCGTCATTGCAAGGAACAAAGGATTCGATTCCGCCTTGAAAAGCAAGTCCGTTCGGCGTTGTGTCGTCTTTAAAGTTTGAAGTTTCATATACAGTCTGAAACTGCGTCATTGCAAATTCACCGTACAGCCTCAAAAATTTTACAGGCGTGTAGGCAAGCTTTAGGGCAAGATAATCGCAGGTATTGCTTTCGTTGCTTCCATAGTCACGCCAAGCTGCAAATCCGTGGTAAATTGTCCAAGGATTCAAATAGCGAAGCTCCATCGGCGCAAAAACAAGCAAAGATTCCCTTGCGGTAAACTGAAGTTTCTTAAAAAAGCGGAAATTGATTTCGTGCGAGTAAAGATATTTGTCCACATTGAACTGATTTACATTCATGGAATACCTGAAATTCGGCGTGTAAAAGCCAAGTTCCAAATAGCTAGAGCCTGTAAAATATCTGCTTTGCACAATGCTTCCAGTCAGCGAGCGGGTAAAATCAGAAGCTCCTCTTCCAATCTGAAAAGTCAAAGCCGCGTTTTCTGTAAAATTATGGCTTGTACTGAAATATCCTGTGTCCGGGAAATTTATGTCGATTTCATCAGCCGCAAGTGGAACGCTCAAAAAATTATCATTATCTTCTTTTGTGTTTTTATTCAGCGCGAGTTTTCCTTCAAACATCATTGTAAAATAATCCGCGCCTTCAATTTTTACAGGAATATAAAGGAAGTCGCCTTTATCATAGCGTCCGTAGTTCCACTCCAAATCATCGTCATCGTTCTGCTTGTAATAGCCTTCCGCATTGAGTTCAACTTCAAAGCCAAGCTTTATAAAATCCGGTCCGAACTCAAAAGATTCCTGCGAACAATAATTTTTTATTCTGTCATACTGAAGTTTTCCGGCGGAACTCAAAGAGCTGTATTCGGCTTCATCAAGGAAAAAAAGAATTTCTCCAACACTCAAAGGCGATCGGTCTGTAAAATCAAGCCTGCCCTCTTCCATTGAAACAGCGGCAAGGGCGTCATAAATCCAGTGTCCGTTTTTTACAAGTTCATTTTTTCCGCGTGCAAAAGAAAAGAACGGCACGTAAAGCAAAACAATCCAAAGAAATTTTTTAAATGAACTTAAAATTTTCATAGAAACCAATTTTACTTGATTCTTGCAGAAAGTACAAGTATAGAGTAAAATCGATAGAATATGAAAATCGCGATGTTTACAGACGCATACTTTCCGCGCATAAACGGAGTTACAGTTTCTGTCCAGTCTTTTGCGGAAGGACTTTGCAAGCTTGGACACGAAGTCTGTGTTGTCTGCCTTGAATATACAGAAGAACAGCAAAAAAGTTCTTTTTTTGACGAAAAAACAAATGACGAGAAGTCGCCGTTTAAAATTTTAAGAGTTCCGTCTGCTTGGATTGCATTTTCAAAAGAAGACAGAATGATGCGGCTGGACAAATGGCATCTAGTAAAAAAATCCATGGACGAATTTCAGCCTGACGTAATCCATATTAATTCAGAATGGACAATCGGATATTTTGGAGCAATTTACTGCCGCCATCGCCATGTTCCTTTTGTATTCACATTCCACACGCTTTGGGAAGATTATCTTGCAAACTACATAAACTTTGTTCCTGCCCGCGGACTAAAAAAAATCGGAATGGAAGTCGTTCGCTTTTATTTAAAGAGAGCCGACGTTATTATCGCTCCGACAAAGCGGATTGCAGAAGTCGTGGACAGATACGGAATAAAACGCCAAGTAAACATTCTTCCAACAGGAATTCCAGACAGCAAGCTTGAGTACGATGAAAAAAAATCAAATGAAGTTTACGCAACGCTTTTCAAAAAGTTTCCAGAATTAAAGGAAAGAAAAATCCTTCTTTTTGTAGGACGCATTGTAAAGGAAAAAAATCTTCCGTTTCTTTTTGATGTCTTGGAAAAAGTTCAGGAATCCCAGCCGGACACTGCGCTTTTGTTCGTGGGCGGAGGTCCCTTCTTGAATGAACTGAAAGAATTAGCAAAATCACATGGACTTGAAAAATCAGTTTTCTTTACAGGATATATCAACGGAAACGATTTGATTTACTTTTACAAGATGGCTTCGGTCTTTACATTTCCGAGCAAAACGGAAACACAGGGGCTTGTTACAGTTGAAGCGATGCTTTCCGCGCTGCCGGTTGTCGCAATCGGAGAAATGGGCACCATCGATGTGATGCAGGGAAACAACGGCGGCTTTATGGTAAAAGATGATGTGGAAGAATTTTCGCAGAAGACGCTGGAACTTTTGCAAAACGAATCCCTTCACAAGGAAAAATCAGAGCAGGCCTTGGAATGGGGAAGCAAATGGAAAATTTCTTATCTTACGCCGAAACTGATTGAATGCTACCAAAAAGCAATCGGCATCTGCAAAGAAAGGGAAAGCAAGTGACGGCGGAAGAAAAAAGCAAAGTCTACAATTTTATAAAAACAGCCTCTTCCTGGAGCTACGGTTATCCGTCGCCGGATTTTAAGGAAATTCCAGAATTTGAAGACGACATAGAAATCCCAGAAGAACATGAAGAAATAAAAACGCAAGAGCATGCTCAAGTTCAGCCGAATACTTTTCAAATTCCTGCAGAACAAAACTCAGCTGAAAAAGCTCCATCTCAAGGCGCAACACTCGAATCAATCGCGACAAAAATCGCTTCGTGCAAAAACTGCATTCTATGCAAGGCAAGGACAAACACAGTTCCGGGCGAAGGCGTTGAAAATCCTTATGTAATGGTAATAGGCGAAGGTCCGGGCGAAGACGAAGACAAAACAGGGCGTCCGTTTGTTGGAAAAGCAGGACAGCTTCTTGATAAAATGCTTGCGGCGATTTCTCTTGGGCGCACAACAAACTGCTACATTGCAAACATCGTAAAATGCCGCCCGCCAATGAACAGAACACCAATGCCTGACGAAGCCCATGCCTGCTCAGGCTATCTTCAGGCTCAGATTCATATTTTAAAGCCAAAGTACATTCTTGCAATGGGACGCACGGCGGTTCAGAATCTTCTGGACACACAGGAAGGAATAAATTCTCTCCGCGGAAAATGGCTTGAATACAGCCTTGGCGAAACAAAAATACCATTGCTTGCAACTTATCATCCAAGCGCGCTTTTACGAAACGAAAGCTTCAAGCGTCCTGCCTGGGAAGATTTAAAAGTTTTCAAATCCCGCATCTTAAAAGAAATCCCGAACTACGCGGAAAAATTCTATGCAGAATGATTCTCCCGCCATGAATTCAGCGTACATCGATGTAATTCTGAACGTTCCGCTGAACCAGACTTTCACCTACAAAATACCGGAAGGCACACAGAACATTGAAAATCCGTTCGGGCTGCGGGTTGAAGTAAAATTCGGAAACAGAAAAACTTCAGGCTTTGTTGCCGCCGTCCATAAAACTTTGCCGCAAAACTGCGCTGTTTCAGAAGAAAAAATCCGCACAGCAATTCGCTACATAGACCAAATTCCGCTTTTGACAAAAGAGCTTTTGGAGCTTGCGGAATTTATGAGCGGCTACTATATTGCGTCAATCGGAGAATGCGTGTTTGCGATGATTCCTTCAGGCAAGCGCGAAACTGAAATTCCAGGACTTTCTTTTTCGGAAGATGAATCCGGATTTAAAAGAAAAGACCTGAGCGAAGAACAAAAAAACGCAGTGAACGGAATTCTTTCTTCAACTGAAAAATTCCACTACCTTTACGGAACAACAGGAAGCGGCAAAACAGAAGTCTTTTTAAGCGCGGCGGAAAAAATCATGGAATCAGGCAAAGGCGTAATTTATCTTGTGCCGGAAATCGGACTTACGCCGCAAGTTGTAAAAGCCGTACAAAAAAGATTCGGAAGTACAGTCGCAGTCCTTCATTCCGCGCTAACACCAAGCCAGCGTCTCGGAGAATGGAAGCGAATTCTAAGCAGGGAAGCACGCATTGTCGTAGGAGCAAGAAGCGCAGTTTTTGCCCCGGTCCCCCAGCTCGGACTTATAATAATTGACGAGGAGCACGACTCTTCATACAAGTCAGGCTCATCCCCGCGCTACCATGCAAGGCAGATTGCAATGCTTAGGTGCAAAAAAAACTCCATTCCGCTTGTAATGGGAAGCGCAACTCCTTCCGTTGAATCATGGCACTCAATGCAAAACGGAACAATCATCCGCCACACACTCACAAAAAGACTTGCAGGAGGCGAAAAGCCGCAAATCAGCTGTGTAAACCTAAGCCTTGAAGCCGACAAGGAAAGCTGCATTTCAAAGCCGCTTCAAAATGAAATCCAGACAGCACTTTCAGAAAAAAAACAGACAATTCTGTTCCTAAACCGCCGGGGATTCACGCATTTTTTTAGATGCTCAAGCTGCGGATATGAATTAAAGTGCAAAAACTGCTCGGTTTCAATGACATACCACAAAAGCGAAAACCGCCTAAGATGCCACTACTGCGGATATTCACTTCCGCCGCCACAGCAATGCCCAAAATGCGGCTCGCTTGACATAGGATATTCAGGATTCGGAACTGAATACATCGAGGCAGAAGTAAAGGCAAAGTTTCCCAACGCAAAAGTCGTGCGCATAGACACAGACTCTCTGCACCACAAAGGAGAATTGCAGGAAAAGCTTGATTCATTCAGAAAAGGCGAATACGATATTCTCCTTGGAACACAAATGGTCGCAAAAGGTCTGAATTTTCCGAACTTAAAACTTGCAGGGGTTGTTCTTGCAGACACTGCCCTTCATTTGCCGGACTTTAGGGCGCAGGAAAAGACATTCGCTCTTATAACGCAGGTTGCAGGCAGAGCCGGAAGATTTTTTCCCGGCGGAAAAGTTATCGTGCAAAGCTACAGCCCGGACCGCGACGCAATAAACTACGCAGTAAAAGGGCTTACAGAAGAATTCTACAAGAATGAACTTGAAGCGCGCCAAATTCTGAACTTTCCGCCCTATTCACGGCTTTTGCGACTTGTGTTCCGCTCACAGAAACCAGACGCAGCCCAGAATGCAGCCCAAAGCGCATACAACATCCTGTGCAAGTGCCGTCCGCAGGGAGTAGATATTCTTGGTCCTGCAGAGTGTCCGCTTGAAATGGTAAACGGAAGCCATCGCCATCAGATTCTTATGCGCGCAAAGCAAATCCGCCCGCTTCAGGAAATGGCAAAAAAACTCGTGTGGGGATTCAAGCCTCCAAAGGATGTCTATATAGAAACAGACACAGATCCTGTAAGTCTTCTATAAAGAAAACATTTGGAAGCCTGCCGAAGTCTCCCGGAACAATCAAAAGCCGCCAGATTAGCATTTTTCGCTAAAATGACGGCAGTTTTAGAAGTTCTTTGTACGATTTAGAATTCCTGCTTAACCTTGTCCACGTCTACACCGGCATCCTTTTCGCGGATTTCCACACGGCGGATTTTTCCGCTGATTGTCTTTGGAAGCTCGTGCACAAACTCAATTATTCTAGGACACTTGAAAAGCGCAGTCTCGTGCTTTACAAAGTCAAAAAGCTCATGCTCAAGCTCTTCGGAAGCCTCGTATCCCGGAGAAAGAACGATTGTAGCCTTTACAGCCTGTCCTCTTTTTTCATCAGGAACGCCTGTAACAGCGCATTCCATTACAGCCGGATGCTGCTGAAGAACAGACTCAACTTCAAACGGACTGATTCTGAATCCAGAAGACTTAATTATGTCGTCTTTTCTTCCAACGAACCAAACGTATCCATCCTCATCCATATAGACAGTGTCTCCCGTATGGTAAACACCTCCGTCAAAAGCATTCGCGGTAAGGGCAACATCGCGGTAGTATCCAGAAAGAAGTCCGAACGGATGTCCTTTGTCCAAGTGGATTACAAGCTCACCTACTTCACCTGCAGGAACCGGCTTTCCACTGGCATTTACAACAGAAACGTCATAAACAGGAGACGGACGACCCATTGAGCCAGGACGAACAACAGCGTCAAGGAAGTTTCCGCAGATAATCGTGGATTCAGTCTGACCGTAGCCTTCATAGATTTTCTTTCCTGTCTGCTCTATAAACTTGTTGTAGACTTCGCCGTTGAGAGCTTCTCCCGCAGTCGCAAAACGCACTACGCTGCTGATGTCGTACTTTGAAAGGTCCTGCCTGATAAGATAGCGGTAAACAGTTGGAGGCGCACAGAAAGTTGTAATTCCGTACTTTGCGATTTTCTGGAGCATCTTGTCCGGCTTGAAACTATGCATATCGTAAACAAAAACCGCGCTTCCGCAGATCCACTGACCGTAGAGCTTTCCCCAGACAGCTTTTCCCCAGCCAGTTTCAGAGACAGCAAGATGAAGACCGTTGTCCTGAACACCGTGCCAGTATTTTGCAGTTATAAGATGTCCGATCGGATAAAGATAATTGTGCAGAACCATCTTTGGATAGCCTGAAGTTCCTGACGTAAAGTAAAGAAGCATCGGATCTTCACTGTGGACGGCGGCATCTCCTACCGGGCGCGGAAATTCCGGAACGCACTTGTCAACTTCAGCATGGAAGTCAATCCAGCCTTCGCGTGAAGGTCCGACAGTAACAAGTTTTTTTACAGTCGGGGAATTCGGAAGAGCCTTTTCAATTTCAGACTGAACAGCCGGATTGTCGTAAGAAATAATCATCTTGATTTCAGCGGCATTTGTGCGGTACTCAATGTCTTTTTGAAGCAACTGATCTGTAGCCGGAACTGCGATTGCTCCGATTCTATGAAGAGCCATCATTACCCACCACCATTCGTAGCGGCGGCGCAAAATCATCATAACGGCATCGCCTTTTTTTATTCCCTGTGAAGCAAGAAAATATGCAGTCCGCTTTGAATCAGCTGAAATCTGCTCAAATGTCCAAGTATGTTCTTCACCGTCGTCATCGCACCACACAAGGGCTCTTTTTCCAGGCTCTGTAACAGTGTAGCGGTCTACAATGTCATAGGCAAAATTGAAATTTTCCGGAGCCTTCAAGCGGCAATGCGCCTTCAAGTCCTCGTAGGAAGTAAACTCTCTGTCTTCAACTAAAAAATCATGATAAAGTGCCATATATTCCTCTAAAAAACAGTGTAGTTAAAAGCTTTTTTGACATTTTAATACAAAATGTCATTCATTTCAAGCGAAATACTTCCGCAGAAAATGAACTTCAAACCACTATAGTCTTAGACAGGAAAAGTTTCAGAAAGTTGCAAATGTATAGAAAATTTTATATATTTACTGCATTATGTTTGATAAATTATTAACACTTATTTTCGGTTCGGCAAATGACAGAGCTGTAAAAACACTGAAGCCTGTTGTCGCGCAGATTGAAGCTAGAGAAAGCTGGGCACAGGCATTTTCTGACGAGCAGTTTCCTGAACAGACAAAAATTCTAAAAGAGCGTCTTGCAAAGGGCGAGACTCTCGATGATATTCTTGTGGACGCATTCGCATTAGCAAGAGAAGCGGCAAAAAGGGTTCTTGGAGAGCGCGCTTATCCATGCCAGCTTATGGGTTCTCTTGTGCTTCATTCAGGCAGAATAACAGAAATGAAGACCGGTGAAGGTAAAACTCTCATGTGCGTTTGCGCCGCCTACTTGAATTCGCTTAGCGGAAAAGGCGTTCACATTGTTACAGTAAACGATTACCTTGCAGAGCGCGACAGCCAGTGGATGGGACGCATTTACAGATTTCTCGGACAGACAGTAGGTTGCATTTTAAGCAACATGGACAACGACGCAAGAAAAGCCGCTTACAACTGCGACTTGACTTACGGAACAAACAACGAGTTCGGATTTGACTACTTGCGCGACAATATGCAGATTGACGCTTCCCGCAAAGTTCAGCGCGGATTCAACTTCTGTATTGTAGACGAAATCGACTCAATTCTTATCGATGAAGCAAGAACTCCGCTTATTATTTCAGGACAAGGCGAAGACGACACTTTCAAATTCCACGAAGT
Source organism: Treponema succinifaciens DSM 2489 (assembly GCF_000195275.1). NCBI lineage: Bacteria > Pseudomonadati > Spirochaetota > Spirochaetia > Treponematales > Treponemataceae > Treponema > Treponema succinifaciens. The sequence goes on from NC_015385.1 coordinate 1,722,574, forward strand.
TGACAAATACATTGGAATGTTCACAGAAGTCAAAAAAGATCCAAAGACAAACGACTATCCGGACGAAGTTGAAATGACTCCTGAACAGAGAGCGGCTCTCGAAGGCGACTACAAGCTTGATGAAAAAAGTAAGCGTGTTTCATTTACAGACAAGGGAATGAACAAAATAAACGACATTCTTCTTTCCCACAATCTCATTGAGCCGGGAACAACTGTTTTTGACGAGCAGAATTTTGAATTCGTTCATTATTTTACACAGGCATTGAGGGCTCACACGCTTTATCATCCTGACGTTGATTATGTTGTAAAAGATGGACAAGTTCAGATTGTTGACGAATTCACAGGACGCATTCTTGAAGGAAGGCGGTACGGCGACGGACTTCATCAGGCAATAGAAGCAAAAGAACATTTGAAAATTGCCCAGCGCAACAGAACTCTTGCGACAATCACGTTCCAGAATTTTTTCAGAATGTACGACAAGCTTTCTGGAATGACAGGAACCGCGGCTACAGAAGCAGTGGAATTCGATAAAATTTACAATCTTGATGTTGTTGTAATTCCAACAAACAAGCCGGTTGCCCGCATTGATGAAGACGATGAAGTTTACCTGAACGAAAGCGACAAATGGATTGCAATTTCAAAAGAAGTTGAAGAGGCGCACAAGAAAGGTCAGCCAGTTTTAATCGGAACTGTTTCCGTGGAAAAATCAGAGCATCTATCGGCAATTCTCACAAGAAAAGGAATCCGCCACGAAGTTCTTAACGCAAAAAACCATGCGCGTGAAGCTTTGATTATAGCTGAAGCCGGAGCAAAAGGCGCTGTAACTGTAGCAACAAACATGGCAGGCCGCGGTACAGACATCAAGCTCGGCGGAAGCCCTGAAACCAGAGCAAGAAAAAAAGTCGGAACAGAAGCTTCTCAGGAGCAGTTTGACGAAGCTCTCAAAATTGAAAAGGAGCAATGGAAAAAAGACTACGAGGAAGTGAAAAATCTTGGCGGACTTTACGTAATCGGTTCTGAACGCCATGAAAGCCGCCGTATTGACAATCAGCTTCGTGGACGTTCTGGACGACAGGGAGATCCGGGAAGAAGCAAATTCTACATTTCAATGGACGATGATCTTATGAGGCTGTTTGGCGGCGAAAAGATGAAAGCCATTATGAGCAGAATAGGAATGCAGCCGGGAGAGCCGATAAATCACCCGATGCTTAACCGCTCAATTGAAAAAGCCCAGAAAAAAGTAGAAGAAAGAAACTTTGAAATAAGAAAAAATCTTCTTGACTACGACGATGTTTTAAATCAGCAAAGAAAATTTATTTACGAGCAGCGTGATGAAATTCTTGTAGACGAGGACTTGAGCGGCAGAGTTATGAACAACGCAAAAGAAACTGTCTCTGAAATTTTCGAAGAATTCAAGCATGAAAGAACCCCATCACAAAGCGCGCTTGCAGATAAAATTTACAACACATTCGGTCAGCAGCTTTCTTATGATCAGCTTACAGAAGAAGGAGTTGACGCGGCGCTTCAAAATGACTTGACGCAAAAGGAAATGCTTGCCGGAAAGCAAAACCTGAATATGTTTATCCGCTACCAGTATATTCAGATGATTGACAAAAAATGGCTTGACCAGCTTGAATTCCTTGACGGATTAAGAGAAGCCGTTCACTTGCGTTCTTACGGAAGCAAAAATCCGCTCACAGAATATAAAATTGACGGATTCAATCAGTTTGATGAAATGCTTGACAGCATAAGAGATTCCGTAACAAGCAGAGTTTTCAAAGTAAAAGTTCAGGTCGGATCTCAGCCTCCACGCCAGCAGCAGCCTCGCCAAATGAATGCCCAGCATCAGGAAGCACAGTCAATGGCAAGAAGCGCGCAGCAGGCAGCCCAGAATTCAGCAATGAAAAGCGGAAGGCAAGGTCAAAGCGTAACAGTAACTAGATCCGTTCCAAAAGTAGGCAGAAACGATCCATGCCCATGTGGAAGCGGAAAAAAATACAAGAACTGCTGCGGAAGAAATTCCTAAGCAAAAAATTCCAGCTAAAAAATTAAGGACTTGGTTCTGAAAAACAGTTCCAAGTCCTTTTTTGTTTGTTTCGGAATGAAAAATAGCTAGAGTATATAACGCTCCAAATTCTGGTTTTGAATTACGCCATTCAGTTTTTCATCAACATATTTACTGTCAATTGTTATTGTTTCACCTGCATGGCGGTCAGCATCAAAGCTCAATTCCTCAAGAACAGTTTCCATTATAGTGTGAAGCCTGCGCGCGCCTATATTTTCACTGTGAGAATTTACGTCTTCTGCTATAAAACTCATGCGGTCAATAGCTTCGTCTGCAAACTTTAAAGTTACGCCTTCAGTTGCAAGAAGCGCTTCATACTGCTTTACAAGAGCGTTTTTTGGCTCGGTAAGTATGCGCTTGAAATCTTCTTTTTTGAGCGGCTCCAATTCAACGCGAAGAGGAAATCTGCCTTGAAGTTCCGGGATAAGATCACTTGGGGCAGACACGCTGAACGCTCCGGCTCCAATAAACAAAATATGAGTTGTGTTTACCACGCCCCATTTTGTATTCACATCGCTTCCTTCAACAATAGGAAGAATGTCCCGCTGAACTCCTTCCCTGCTGACTGCCTGACGGTCGCCTTCACCGCCGTGAGTTGCAATCTTGTCAATTTCGTCTATAAAAATAATTCCGCTTTGCTCAACTCTTTTCTTTGCCTCGTCAGCAGCCTTGTCACTATCCGTATTCCGTTCAAGAGTGTCCGCCATGAGAATCTGCCGTGCTTCCCGAACAGTTACATTGCGCCTTTTTGATCTTCCGCCTGAAAGAAGCTCCTGAAGTCCATTTATACTTTCCTCAAGATCTTCTGGATTGCTTGCTCCCATCATGTTCATACTGAACGAAGGCTGGCGGTGAACAGTTATTTCCACAACACGGTCTTCAAGCTTGCCTTCACGGAGCATTGTCCTGAATTTTTCACGTGTAGAAGCCATATCTTCGCTGGTTGAAGTTTCTTCTTCAATTTCTTCCTGCGGCTCATCCTGAGCAGGATTTTCTTTTGGAATATCAACTTGAATCAAGCTTCCCTGAATCGGACTTGACTCGCCGAATATATTTCCAAGCACATGGACATCTCTTTTTGGAGAGGAATCCTTGCGCTTTTTCTTGCCAGAACTTCCAGGCAAAAGCAAGTCAAGCAACTGGTCTTCCACAATCGGAATGCATTTTTCACGCAGTTTTTCCTGCATTTCAGCCTTTACCATGTTATAGCCAACTGCCATAAGATCGCGAACCATGCTTTCAACATCACGGCCAACATAGCCAACCTCGGTGTATTTTGTGGCTTCCACTTTCAAGAATGGCGCTCCGCAAAGTTTTGCAAGACGGCGGGCAATTTCAGTTTTTCCGACTCCAGTTGGTCCCATCATCAAAATGTTCTTCGGCGCAACTTCGTCCCGGATTTCCTCTGGAAGCTTTATCCTGCGCTGACGGTTTCGCAAAGCAACTGCGACAAAACGTTTTGCCTTCTGCTGTCCGATTATATAATTGTCAAGTTTTTCAACAATCTGCGCTGGAGTAAGTCCGTCTGGAATTCCTTTTGAATTCAGCTGCGCCTTGATTTCTTCAGTCATATTAAAGCTCCTCAACTACAACATTGCTGTTAGTATAAATGCAAATTTGCCCTGCGATTGCAAGCGACTTCTGGGCAATTTCTTTTGCTGAAAACTGTGAAGATTCCATATAAGCCATCGCCGCCGCATAAGCATAATTTCCTCCAGAACCGATTGCAAGAATATCGTTTTCTGGCTCAATGACATCTCCGCTTCCTGAAATCAAAAGGATTTTTTTTGAATCAGCCACAAGCAAAAGCGCCTCAAGCTTGCTCATTGAACGTTCTGTTCGCCAAAGTTTTGCAAGCTCAACAGCGGCACGAGTAAGGTCGCCGTTAAATGTCTTGAGTTTTTCTTCAAATTTATCAAAAAGAGTAAAAGCGTCTGCGGTTGCTCCGGCAAATCCTGTAAGAACTTTGCCATCATAAATGCGGCGCACTTTTTTTGCGTTGCCCTTCATAACAGTGTTTCCCATAGTAACCTGACCGTCTCCAGCCATGGCAACTTTTCCGTTTCTCCTTACAGCGATTACAGTGGTGCTGCGGATTTTATTTTCATTTTCCATAATTTATATTCTCCTTAGCAGGCAGTTTTTATTTCAGTCTTTTTTTCCTGAATGCGGAAACGCCTGGCTGTATACTTTTTTTAAACGTTCCAAAGTTACATGAGTATAACGCTGGGTCGTGCTTATGTTGGAATGCCCAAGAAGCTCCTGAACAATTCTTATGTCCGCGCCGGAATTGAGCATACCCGTAGCGAAAGTGTGCCTAAAAGCATGAGGCGAAACATGGCTTCCTGTTCCTTCAATTCCTGTGTATCGGCTCACGATGTACCAAATTCCGTGGGCTGAAAGCGCAGTTCCTTTTTGGCTTAAAAAAATTCTGCTTACTTCGCCAGCGCATCCTTTTTCAGCCTGCGGAAATCTCGCCTTTCGTTCCTTCAAATAAAGCATAAGGGAATTTCTTGCGTCCTGTTCAAAATAAACGCGGCGGTCTTTTTTTCCTTTTCCTGTAACAATTGCGCTTCTAAAATCACTTGTAAAATCCTGAAACTTCAAGGAAGCAAGCTCGCTCACACGGCATCCAGAAGAATACATCATTTCAAAAATCGCCTTGTCCCTTGATGCCCACAAAAGCTCTTTTTTTTCAGGCTGACGGCAAACATTGTCAATTTCAACCTGAGACATAAAGCGCGGAAGTGTTTTTGGCTGACGAAGACACTTTAACTCGTAGGAAACGTTTTTAGAAATATAACCAAATTTCTTTAAATATGCAAACAATCCTCTGACTGCGGAAATAATTCTATTTATAGAAGCCACTGAATATTTTCTGCGGCTCAAATATCCAACAAAAAGCCTCAAATCTTCCAGTGTCAGTCCTTCTGCCGATTTATCATTTCCAAAGAATTCGCAAAAATGAGCCAAATCCTGCCTGTAAGACAAAAGTGTATTTTCAGACAGTCCGCGCACACTTCCGAGGTAAATCAAAAATTCTTCGGAACATTCAAAGAGAGTTTCAGGCATTTTGGGATTCTTTTGACACTTTATCAGCCTTGTTCGCCTTTGCAAATTCTCCTGCAGCTTCAGCAGCAACAGCTTCATCCGCTGAATGGAGATAGTCGCAGTCAGGATTTATGCAGCTTTTATATGAACCGTTTTTCTTGTCGTATTTTTCAACAAGAAACCAGCCGCACTTAGGGCAATAAACATCAATAGGCTTAAAATGCGAAATAAATGTGCATTCAGGATAATTTGTGCATCCATAGAATTCTTTTCCACGGCCTTTTGTTTTTCTTGCGACAATATGCCCATCACAGCCTTTGCGCGGACATTTTGCAAGCGGAACACTTTTTGTATTGTGGCACTCAGGAAATCCAGAGCAGGCAAGAAAGTATCCGAAGCGTCCAAGTTTTTTCACCATTGGCTTTCCGCACTTCTCGCAAATCTCATCAGTAGGCTCATCAAGAGTTCCTTTCAAGCTTTCCTGATTTTCCATGACTTCCTCAACACGATTTTTAAACGGTCCAAAGAAATCCGCAATCATATTGTTCCAGACAAGCTCATTCTGCTCAACCTTGTCAAGATTATTTTCAACTTCAGAAGTAAACTGCTCATTTATAACATCAGGAAATGATTCCACAAGAATCTTGCAGATGATCTTTCCGAGCATCGTTGGAACAAGCTGCTTGTTATTCCGCGTAACATAATAACGGTCAAGCAAAACTGAAATTATAGGCGCGTAAGTTGACGGGCGGCCGATTCCCTTTTCCTCCAAAGTTTTTACCATTGAAGCATCAGTGTAACGAGCCGGACCTTGAGTAAAATGCTGCTCAGGATAAAATTTTCCGCTTGAAAGAATTTCACCAATCTTAAGAGAAGGAAGGCTTCCTGTTACATCTTCCTTTGAAGAAAGTGTCTTTATGACATTATAAAAACCTTTGTGGCTTAACTTGCTTGCGCTCACACGGAACAAAGCGTCTCCAGCCTGAATATCAACACTAGTCGTCTTTGACTTAGCATTGTTCATCTGACTTGAAACAAAACGTTCCCAAATAATCGAGTACAAACGAAGTTCTTCACGAGTCAAATATTCCTTCACGCTGTCTGGAGTATACTTTACATAAGTCGGACGAATCGCTTCGTGAGCATCCTGTGCGCTCTTTCCAACTGCATATTCAATTTTTTCAGCAGGAAGATCCTCCGGGAAATTTTTTCCAATCCACTCTCTTACATCGTTTATAGCGGTCTGGCTTATGCGGACAGAATCGGTACGCATATAGGTAATAAGTCCAACGCGAGTGTTTCCAATCTGCACGCCTTCATAAAGACGCTGGGCAATCTGCATTGTTTTTCTTGAAGTAAAACTGAGCCTGTTTGCCGCTGCCTGCTGAAGTTTTGAAGTTGTAAAAGGAGGCTTAGGACGGACAGTTTTTTCAGTTTCCTTTATGTCTAAAACTTTGCATTCGCTGTTTTGAATTTCTTTTATAATATCATTAACAGCATTTTCATTTTTCAGTTCAGGTTTTGTTCCTTTGTACTGAACAAGCTGAGCCGTAAATTTATTTTTTCCCTTCGCAAAATCCGCATCAAGAGACCAATATTCTTCAGGAATAAAATCTTCAACTTCTTTTTCACGCTCGCAAATAAGACGCAACGCAACAGACTGAACACGTCCGGCACTAAGTCCGTTTTTTACTTTTTTCCAAAGAAGCGGACTCAAATTGTAGCCAACAAGCCTGTCAAGAACACGGCGGGCTTTCTGCGCATTTACCTTTGCTTCGTCTATTTCACGTGGATTTTTTACAGATTCCTTTATCGCAACTGGAGTAATTTCATTAAAAACAATGCGATGTATGGGAGCTGCGGTTTTTTCCTTGAGCGCGTTATTCAAATGCCATGCAATTGCCTCACCTTCACGGTCATTATCCGATGCAAGCAAAACGCCAGAAGAATTCTTTGCATCTTTTTGCAGTTCCTTTAAAAGCTTTGCACGCCCGCGGACAGTTATATATTCCGGCTGAAAATTATTGTTTACATCGATTGCGATGCGGCTTTTGGGCAAATCAATAAGATGTCCCATAGAAGCCTTTACCGTGTAGCCAGTTCCAAGATAATGCTCAATTGTCTTTGCTTTCGCAGGAGACTCAACAATAATCAGAGTGTTCTTTTTTGCCTCTTTTTTCGATGTTTTTTTAGCAGTTTTTTCAGCCATAATTCACCTGTCAGCATGAATCAAAAAATTCAAGCTGTCCTTTATTTTTACAGACTTTAAATCCCGGAGCATTTTTTTTTACCGCGACAAAATCCGCATAGTTTTCTATAACCGGAGCTCCTTCCTCAATAAATTTTTCAGAAGTACGGACACTTTTCTTTCCGCCGTGCCCATTTTTTTCAGCTTCACTGCAAAATCCAGCCGAATGAAAAACAACATCGCGGTTGTAATCAAGGGCGAAATCAGCAGTAATAAGAGCACCGCTTCCAGCAGGAGCATGAACAACGACAGTGCACGAAGACAAAGCCGCCACAAGCCTGTTCCGCTGAACAAATCTCCAAGGCTCAGCAGGAATGCCGGGAACATACTCGCTTGCAATAAATCCGCCGTTTTTTACAATCTGCTGGGCAAGGCTTCTGTTTCCATAAGGAACAACAGTATCGATTCCGCACGGAAGAATCGCCGCAGTTGACTGCAAAATTCCGCTGGAAAGAGCGCCTTTATGAGCAAAACTGTCAATTCCATTTGCAAGCCCGGAAATAACAGTCTGCCCGCAAAAAGCAGCTTCCCTTGCAAAGCCAAAAGCCGCATGCGCAGTTTTTTCACAAATGCATCGTGTTCCCACAACAGAAACACACGGCTTTTTCAAGGCTTCTAAGGTTCCGCGGTAAAAAAATGCGTAAGGAGAATCTGGAATAGTCCTAAGCATGGCAGGAAATTCCGCTTCATAATAAAAAACGGAATTTATTCCTTTTGATTCTGCAAGGCTAAAACTTCTTTCAGCTAAAGCCCTGCACGCTTTTCCATTCCAAGCCGCCCTTCCCAAACTTCTGCCTATAATAGTAGAAAGCTCTTCTATAGACAGTAACGCAAGATTATCCATGCTGTCAATATTTTTCTTTAAAAGAATTTTTTCTTTGGCAGAAAGGAATGTTATTGATGAAATTGCAATGTCTAAAATATCCACAAGAAAAAGATATAAAAAACTGTTATAAAATGCAAATTTTATTTATACTGAAGCTCAAGGCATTTCTTTTTGTTTTCCTGCGCAGCCTTAACTTTTTCATCATTAGGTTTTAGCTCAATAATTTTGTCGTAAAGCTCAATAGCCTTGTCAAACTGATACGTTAAATAATACGCGCCCGCAAGAGCAAACATTGCATTTGTATCTCTGGTTTGAACAGAAAGAAATTTTTCAAGATAAGGAATCGCCTTGTCGCCCTGCCCGAATTCAAAAACGTAAAGAATTCCAAGTCCGTACAAAACGCGGTAATACTTCGGGTTAATTTTCAATGCCTGAAGATACGAACTTTCCGCAAGCCGAAGATAATTCATTTTTTTTATCGCTTCATCTGACGAAGTTCCTTTAGCATCAAAATCAAGGCTAGCGTTCGCCATGTGGCCTGCACAGCTTCCTACATAATAATAAAGATTCGCATTGTCCGGATAATAAGACAAAGCCTTTTGAAAACATTCCAAAGCTTTTCCGTACATCTGCTGGTCAATATAACGGGTTCCAAGAATTTTATACCAAATTCCAATCTGACCTTCTGTAAGAGCCAAATCCATTGCGCGGGCATCGTATTTTTTTATAGCTTCTTCAAGTTCTTCTTTTGTCGTAGGATTTGAAACACCTTCTTCAATTCGCTGCATCCGTTTTATAGAATTATAAGAAGGAGAACAAGAAATCGCCGCAAAAGAAATCAAAAGAGCAAACGAAATTTTGATAATTTTTTTCATAAAAATCCTCCGTTGTTTTATTCAGTTTTATGACCCGGGAAAAAATCCCTGTGGCTTTCTTCAAGCCTTGAATCATCTATGTGCGTATAAATCTGCGTTGTAGATAAATCCGAATGCCCCAAAAGTTCCTGCACAGATCTTAAATCCGCGCCGCCTGAAAGCAAATGTGTTGCAAAGGAATGACGCAAAGTGTGAACTTTCGCTTCAATTCCAGTTTTCTTTCCCATGGCCTTGAAATTCTTCCAAATTCCTTTTCTTGAAATAGGATTTCCTTTAGAATTTACAAAAACTTCAGGAATAATTCTACTTCCTACAAATCCTGGGCGAATTTCAAAAATCCATTTCTTAAGCCAAAACGCCGCATCCTCTCCAAACGGAACAAGACGCTCCTTGCTGCCCTTTCCGCGGACAAGAATCAGGTTTTCGTCAAAATGTACATTTGCAATCAAAAGTGAACAAGCTTCGCTTATCCGAAGTCCGCAGCTGTAAATCACTTCGTACAACGCGCGGTCTCTTATTCCAAGCGGCTTTTTCACGTCAATTGAAGCCAAAAGGCTGTCAACCTGCTCAACTTCCAAAACTTTTGGCAAAGCCCTTGAAACCTTAGGCTTTCCGATTTCATGCGCAAAATTTTCAATCCATATTTTTTTTCGGACTAAAAACGAACCAAAAATTCTAAGCGCAGACAAATCTTTTGCAAGCGTAATTTCTTTTCTTCCGGAAGTTTTTCTAAAAGCCGTATAATAAAGCAAAGACTGAACCGTAACTTTTTCTAGCGGCGTTTCATTTTTTTCCAGATAATCAAGAAATTCCTGAACACAAATCAAATAAGTTTCCGCCGTCAGTTTTCCGTGATTTTCCACAAAAAGAAGCTCACTGTAAAATTCCTGAAGCAGAGATTTTTTTTCCATATATTAAAGCTGCGTCAAATCTATGGAGCGCGAAAGTCCGTTCAAGCGTTTTCTATAAATCGCCGGCTGATTTATGTCGTTCGGATCAATTTTTATTCCCGATGGAAGCTTGTGCCCAGAAAACGGTCTTTTTTCTTCTGCAGAATTTTTTTCTTCAGGCTGATTTTCAACAAGCGAAACAGTCTCTCGTTCACCAAGAGATTCCGCTGGAGCAAATGAAGTTTCGTCATTTTCTTTTGGTGCGGAATTTTCAACTGAAGAATTTTTAAAATCTATGGAACTAAAATGTTCGGAATGTTTTGCAGGTTTTGAATCGGATTCAGTTTTTCCGCCCAATGCACGGATAAATTCACCATAGTCGGCAACAGAATCATCTTTTTCATCTTCTTCCAAAGGAACTGAAGTTGCAAAGTCGTCATTGCCGCTAAAATCAGTTGCAATTACGGTAACAGAAACTTCGTCGTCTTCCATTGCGGAATTTTCTGAAAGTCCAAAGATTATTTCCGCCTCTTTGCTTGCAGAATGCTTGATTAAATTCACAATATCCTGTGTTTCTTCCAAATCCAAATTTCCATTACTTGTTATGTTAATGAGAATTTTTCTTGCGCCGTCAATCTGGCGATTTTCAAGCAGAGGATTTGCAATCGCACCTTCAACAGCTTCGTTGACTCTGTTTTCACCCTTGCCTTTTCCAACGCCAAGAATTGAATCGCCTGAACCGTACATGATTTTTCTTACATCGGCAAAATCAAGATTTATATCACCAGGCTGAGTAATAAGTTCAGTAATTCCCTTTACGCCAGCACACAAAAGTCCGTCCGCAAACTTGAACTGTTCTCTAAAAGTCATGCGGTGGTCAACATTTTCAACGGCCTTAAAAATCAAATCATTCGGAAGAACAATCAAGCTGTCTACATTTTGCCTAAGTTTTTCAAGTCCTTCCATAGCGTTATCCATGCGGACTTTTCCTTCAAATTCGAAAGGAGTTGTAACAACGGCAATTGTAAGAATTCCAGCATTGTGAGAAAGTTCCGCAACAACAGGCGCGGAACCTGTTCCAGTTCCGCCCCCCATTCCGGCAGTTATAATAACCATGTTTGCACCGGAAATAATTCGTGAAATACGCTCAGCATCTTCTTTTGCGGCATTTTCACCAACAGCAGGATTTCCGCCCGCGCCAAGTCCGCCTGTAATTTTCTGTCCAATCGGAACTCTTAACTGCGCAGTTGATTTATGCAAAGCCTGCTTATCTGTATTTAAAACAATAAACTGAACACCAGAAACTCCGTCTTCAATCATGCGCTGAACCGCACTAGAGCCTCCGCCTCCACAGCCAATAATTTTTATAACAGTAGGATTTATGTCACCAAGCTCGTCATCAAAATTCAACGGCTCGTCATTTTCAACGCTTGAAGCTGACTGCAAAACTGAACCACTCAGCGGCACATTCATTTTTTGAGAAGACGTATCTTCAACATTTGTAAATTCCATATTATTCCTCCCGACCCGCGCATTCTGCTTCTTAATCCCCATTAAAAACAGAGCGCATCCAAAAATATTTAGTTTATCAATTTATCTTTTTTAACAAGTTCTTAAACCAGCTGGACATTGAATCCTTTTTTTGTTTTTTTGAAACTTTGCGGGAAACCGCCGCAGAAGAATCATCATTTTTATTCGCAAGAACCAGTCCAACAGCAGTCGCAAAATCCGCATTTCTATAAGAATCATCAGTTCCACCAAAATCCGCACAACAGCCGATTCTAACAGCCGTAGTCTTCCAAACTTCCTGCGCAAGAGTTTCAATGCCAGGCATAAGAGCTCCTCCGCCAGTAAGAACAATCGTTCCCCTAAGTTCCGTAAGACCAGAACGTCTGACAACTTCTTTTTTTGCAGAAACAAGAATTTCTTCAACACGCGCCGTTATAATTTCACTTAAAGCCGCTTTGTTTGTAAGCTCAGGCGGAAGTCCTCCAACGCCAGGAATTATAACTTCCTCATTTTCCTCTCCTTCGTTAAGCCAACAAGTACCGTACTTTATTTTCAATTCTTCAGCTACAGAAAAAGGAACACCCATTACTTCGGAAATATCATTTGTAACACGGTTTCCGCCAGCTGGAATTGAAGTTGTAAAAACCGGAGCGTCTTTGTTCAGAACAATCACATCCGTAGAACCGCCGCCCAAATCAATCAAAATAGAACCAAGATCGCGCTCGTCTTCTCTTAAAGTCGCATAGGCAGCCGCCAAAGTTTTAAGCGTGATCCTTCTAAGTTGATATTCTGCGCGCATAATACATTCATTTATATTCGCATAGGCTGAAGTTGAAACTTTTAAAAGCAAAGTCTTTACTTCAAGCCGCACGCCTTTTATTCCGATTGGATTTGCATATTCGCGTCCGTCAACAAGATATTCCTGCGGAAGAATGTGAAGAAGAATTTCATTCAGCGGAATTGAAACAGCCTGGGCGCAATCCAACGCACGGTTCTTTGCTTCCATTTTGATTTCAACTTCACGGTTTCCGCCTTTAGGATCTGCGCCAACAACACCCGTAGAAGGAAGACTTGTAACCTGTGAACCACCGATTGAAGTATAAACTTCAACAACTGTTGTACCCGCGCTGATTTCGGCAGCTTCAATTGTTTCTTTTATTACATTTTTTGTTGCATCAATATTGACGATTATTCCGTTTCTAACTCCCTGAGACGGTCTTTTTGAAATTCCTATTATTTCAATTTCGTCATTTGCATTTACTTCTGCAATAACTGCCCTGATCCAGCAAGTGCCAATATCAAGACCAACAATTGTCCGAGCCAAAATATTCCTCACTCAACGGCATCTGTATGAAAGCGAATCATATCGCAAATCGACTTCCACAACATCCGGTTCTATAGAATTTACAACGTCAAGAACAACCATCATATACTTCAGCGCGTCTTCAGTCAAAGAGCGGTCGGTAAGAACTCTGACCTTTGCCTGTGTAGGATAAAGAACAAGCTCGTAGTTTCCATACTCTTTAGGCACAACCTGAATTTCTGAAATCGCGGCAAAATATTTCTGAGACAAATTTCTTATCGCTGAAATTTGCTCCATAAGCACACGATATTTTGCCGGAAGTCTCATTCCTTCCTGAAGATTTTCAATAGGAAGTCCTGAAATAAGAGGAACAGAACTGTCCTGCAAAATGGAATCTGACTGTATGCTGAATAGTACACAATTTTCGTCAATTTGAACAGACTTTGACACACCATTTACAGAAAGAATAGTTTTTGCAACCGGAGTTCTTTCTTTTACGGAAATAAAAATCTTGTCTGGAAAACGCTTGTCAACGGAAACTCTTTCAATATAAGAAACGTTGCTCAAAATTGAAGCCGCACGGTCTGTGTCGAATCCTGTCCAAGACGAATTTGAAAGAGGCGCAAGCCGCTCAGCTATATCTTTCCGCGCAAAAGAATCCAAGCCTGAATAAATTATAGCTGGATGTCCAAAGCACGGAAGAACAAAAGCATAGATAATTCCTTCAACAAAAAGAAAAAATCCAAGCACAAAAACAACAATTTTGAGAGCAATATATTTTTTTTCACTTGCTTTCTTGTCTGCCTTTTCAGAAGTTTTTACACCTTCAAAAGAACCCCAAAATTCTTCAAAATCAGAAATCGCCGCATCACTCATATTCAACTACAACTCCCCCGATTGTTTCTATGTTATCAAATTTATTTTTCAAAGTTTGCCCTGATTCTTTATCGGCATCGCAGTGTGAAGCGTTTATAATAAATCCGCACATGCAGAGCGTTATTATAAGGGACGAGCCGCCTGAAGAAAAAAACGGCAATGGAATTCCAGTTGTAGGAGAAGCTCCGCAGACAACGGCGCAGTTAAAAACCGACTGGCAAAAAATGCAAAGCGTGCATCCAAATGAACCGTAAGCCGCAAAACGATCCGGACAGTTAAGGGCAATTTTAAATCCGCGGCAGGCAAAAACTACAAGCAAAATAAAATAAGATGTTACGCCAAAAAGCCCCATCATTGTAGCCCAGCCTGCAAAAATATAGTCAGTCTGAATCTCTGGAATTGCAGAAATTCTTTCAAGTCCGTCGCCGATTCCAGTTCCCCAAATTCCACCTGAGCCAATCGCCCTTTCAGATGCTGAAGTTTGATAGCCTGCTGTCAGCCTGAATTTTTCAGGAAAAATATATGCAAGAATTCTCATCAAGCGGTATTCTTCCATGGAAACCAAAATCACTGCGGCTGGAATAGCAAGAATAGAAAACGGAATAAGCCATTTTAAAGATGCGCCAGACAAAATAAACATCGCCACACCAAGTGCAAAAACAAAAATTCCCGTGGATAAATTTCTCTGACAAAAAATCACAACAACAAAAAGCAAAAGCGCCACAACTGGATAAATAAATTCCTTGGAGCTTTCCTCGTATTCAGAAGAGTGAGCGTCAAACATATGCGCCAAGTACATTACAATTGCGAACTTCACAAGTTCCGATGGCTGAAAAGAAAATAAATGCGGAATCACAATCCATCTTGAAGCGCCTTTTCTTTCGCTTCCAATTCCAGGAAGAAACGCAAGAATGCAAAGAACAAAAGAAATCACGGCAAACATAAAAACGAATTTTCGGATTTTCTTTACAGGAACAACTGCGAAAAAAATCAATCCGAAAAAACCTACAACAGAAGAAACAATTTGCCTATTTAAAAAATAATTTTTATTTCCGAAGAAGCGCTCGCCAACTCCAGGAGAACAAACATAAAGCGTAAAAATTCCAAGTCCCCACAAAAGCAAAGAGCAGACAATAAAAACAGAATCGCTTTTTCTATAATTTGACACAGGACGGTCAGGAAAAAATCTGTATTCTCCCATAATCACTCGTCTCCAGCAAGCAAAATTTTTGAAATCCGCTCAAGCCCCATTCCTCTGGAACCTTTTATAAATATAATTGAATTTAAACTTCCGTGCAAAACTTTTTTTATTTCCGAAGCAGCCCGCTCCATTGAATCTTGAGAATTTCCAGCAATAAAAATAATATTTTTTTCAGAAGAATTTTTCGCCTTTTTAAAAGCGGCTTTCATTTCTGTTCCAATAAAAATCACAAGGTCAACATCAGAATTTACAGCAAGAAGTCCAGTTTTTTCATGCGCGGATTTTGAATCAGAACCAAGCTCAAGCATATCGCCAAGAACAAAAATTTTTTTTGCGTCCGCTTCTTTTTTTACAGAGCCGATAAATTCAATTGCTTTTTCCATTGAATCAGGATTCGCATTGTAGCAGTCCTGCATAATAAGAAAATTTTTTCCGTCAAGAATTTCAGAGCGGCCGGACAATGGCTTTAAACTTGAAATTCCATCTGAAATTTGCCGTGAAGAAAGTCCAAGAACCTGAGCAAGAGCAATCGCGCCCAAAGCATCTTTGTAGTTATATTTTCCAGGAAGCGGCAAAATCGTTTCAATTCCGTCTATGCTGAATTTTGTTCCTTTCAATCCCATGTCGCAAATATATTTTACAGAATCAGTGTCGTTTCCATAGAATACAACTTTTCCATCAATTTCGTTTTTTAAAAAATCTGAAAACTCATCGTCAACCGGAATTACGCCAGTTCCAAATCCGCCGAAATAACTGAAAATTTTTGCTTTCTCTTTTGCAATATTTTCACGGCTTCCAAGAATCCCAATATGTGCTGTACCAATATTTGTTACAACAGCAAAGCGTGGCTTCAGCACAGAAGCGATTTCTCCAATTTCATTTTCACGGTTCATGCCCATTTCAAAAACACCGCACTCATGCTCGGCTCTTATGTTGAACACAGAAAGCGGAAGTCCAGTTTCGCTGTTTAAATTTCCTTTGTTTGAAATGACTTTGTATTTTTGCGAAAGTATTGAAACCAAAATTTCTTTTGTTGTGGTTTTTCCGCTTGAGCCTGTAACGCCAATTTTTATAAGATGCGGAAATTTTTCCACGTAACGGGCAGCCGATTTCTGCAAAGCTTCAAGAGTGTTTTCCACAGCGATAAAAATTACAGAAGGATTTTTTTCATGAAGTTCAACAAAATAATTTCCGTTGTTTTCAAAATTTTTCATACTTATAAAAACTACGCTTGCACCTTTTTCAATCGCCTGTGGAACATAAGAATGTCCGTCCTGATTTTCGCCAATGAGCGGAACAAAAAGAGTATTTTTTTCAACCAAGCGGCTGTCTGTCTGAACGGACTTTATGCAAAGCGGACTGTTTCCAAGAACATGCACGCCATTAACGGCTTCAAGTATTTCTTCCAGCGACAAAAGCGAATCATTTTCGTTCATTTTTTCTCATCTCCACGCGCACGATTTCTTCAGTTTCAGCTTTTCTCATGCCCAAATCATTTTCTGCAATAGTTTCAATTCTATCCGAACTTGAAAGCACGCTTATATCCGTTATAAGTTTTTTATTTTCCGCTATTAATTTTTCCTGTTTTTTCTCAAGATCCAAAACCTCTTTTTTTAGCTCGCGGTATTTGCTTGACTGAATTCCATTTAAAATCAAAAGTCCAGGAATTCCCAAGGAGAATATAACAAGACAAAAATTTTTCAGCAAACTTTTTATTTTC
This sequence comes from Treponema succinifaciens DSM 2489, assembly GCF_000195275.1. Taxonomy (NCBI): domain Bacteria; kingdom Pseudomonadati; phylum Spirochaetota; class Spirochaetia; order Treponematales; family Treponemataceae; genus Treponema; species Treponema succinifaciens. The sequence continues at coordinate 1,739,138 of NC_015385.1, forward strand.
ATTACAAAGCCTCCACTCCATAAAGCCGAAGTTTTTCCGCATCCCGAAGTTTTCGCACAACACGGAGCTTTGCGCTTCTGGAAGGCGAATTTGCTTTGATTTCTTCTTCGGAAGGCTCAACCGGTTTTCTTGTTAAAATTTCCGCGCAGGGAGTTCCGCCGCAAACACATTCAGGAAATTCCCGAGGACAAACACATTGCTTTCCAAGATTACGAAAATAATTTTTTACAATTCTGTCCTCAAGCGAATGAAATGTTATAACGCCTATTTTTCCACCCGGAGCAAGAACATTGAACGCGGCATGGATTGCTTCCGGCAGCCTTTTAAGCTCACTGTTGACAAGAATTCTCAAAGCCTGAAAAGTCCTTGTCGCAGGATGAATATTTCCGTATTTATATTTTGAAGGAACGGCATTGAAAATTATATCTGCCAAAGCTTTTGTTGAAACAATTTTCTGAGACTTTCTTGCAGAAACAATCGCACTTGCAATCCGCCTTGAATATTTTTCATCTGAATAAAGATAAATCATATTTGCAAGCTCGTCTTCCGGCATTTCATTGACGATGTCGGTGGCGCTTTCTTTTGTGTCAGCATTCAACCTCATATCAAGCTCTTCGTCATGCCGAAATGAAAATCCTCTGCCGCTTTTTTCATAATGAAAAACACTTATTCCCAAATCAAACAAAATCAAGTCAGGCTTTCTTTCTTCAGAATAATTGCAATAAAAATCGTTGAACCAGCCATTGTAAAACTTCATCCGCTCTCCAAATTCCGAAAGACGCTCTTTCGCCCTTGCCTGAATAACGCTGTCGGCATCAAGTCCAAGAATTTTTAAAGTTGGAAATTTCTTTAAAAAATTAAACGAATGTCCGCCTTCTCCCAAAGTTGAATCAATCATAAAAGCGTCCTTTTCAAACGGCTCGCCAATCGGAGAAAGAAATTTGAGACATTCATTTAGCAATACAGGAGTATGAACAATTTCCACTTTTTTCCAGCCTGATTTTTTTTGAGCGGCAAAACTCACATCAAAATATCGCCCATAGTTTCCGCAGCCTTAAGGAAGGAATCTTCAGTTTTCTCAAGATAAGCCCTGTACTTTTCAGAATCCCAAAGCTCCATATACTTGTTGATTCCAAGAATTGTACATTCACCTTTAAGTCCCGCGTAATCTCTAAGCGTCTGGGGAATAGAAAGACGACCGGATTTATCAAAGTCCAATTTTTGTGCAGGCGCAATAAAGCGTCGCATAACAAGGCGTTTCTGGTCATTGAACAAAGACGCCGAGTCCACAATTTTTTTATTAAGAGAAGTCCATTCATCAATGGAGAAAATCATAAGACAGCGGTCGAGCCCCTGAGTTACAACAAGACTTTCCTGCTGCAAAACAGAGCGCAACTTAGCCGGAAACTGAATTCTTCCTTTATCGTCCAGCGTGTTGTTGTACTCGCCAAAAAGCATTTCCATGCCACTATCCACCACTTTACCCCACTATTTCCCACTTATTAAATATTTTATCAAAAAAAAACGTAATGTCAATGCAAAAACTCTCCGATAAGCTGATTTTTATAGCTGAAAATTCAGTTGGACTTTAAAACTGTATAGTTGAGAATCTTTTTTATATCTGATAAAAATCCGCAGGCTGTAATAAAATGATAAACACACTGAATGAAACAAGCCTTCACAAATCGCTAAAAGCCATTTACAGAATCCAGTGCAACGGAAAATCAGAAGTAAAGATCGGCGCATACATTGCGGACATTCTTTGTCCTGACGGCGGAATCATAGAAATTCAGACAGGAACGCTTGGAAAACTGCTCAAAAAAACAGAATTCTTTTTATCTGAAAAACGAAAAATAAAAATTGTCTATCCGCTTGCAACCGCAAAGTACATAGAAACAAAAGATGCCGCCACGGGAAAAATTACAAGGCGAAAAAGTCCTTTAAAGAAGAACATATATTCAGTTTTCAAGGAAATAACAGCACTTATCCCCATTCTGCTCGAAAAAAATTTCACACTTGAAATAATCGAAGCAGAAATAACAGAAGAGCGCGTAAAAACGGAAGAGCCAGTCCAGTCAAAAAACAAAAGACGAAGATTCAAAAAAAACTGGCAAAAAACAGGAAAGCGTCTTGAGCAGACAGGAAAAATTTTTACACTTCACGGAAAATCTTCTTACAAAAAACTGATTCCAAAAAATCTTCCAGACACATTTACTTCAAAAGACTTTTTTGAACTTTTAAAGAAAAATGCTCCTCTTGTAAAAAGAAACGACGCAAATCTTATGCTTTGGGTTCTTTCAAAGATAGAAATTATAAGCACAGTCGGAAAAAAAGGAAACGCAAAAATTTATTCTACGCAGACAAAGTGCTATGAAAATGTGTTATAGCACCGGCAAGAGCGTCCGCGGCATGGTCCGGACGAGGCGGCTGCTTCAAATTCAACAAAAGCTGAACATACCGGGCAACAGTATCTTTATCCGCAGTTTTTGTTCCAGTAACTGCGCATTTTATCTGATTCGGAGAATACATAAAAATGGGAATCGCCTGCTGAACAAGGCACAAGTTCACAACACCTTTTGCTTCCGCCACTGCAAGCGCGCTAGTCGTATTGCGAGCAAAAAATAAAGTTTCCATTTCGGCTTCTGTAGGACGAAATTCATTCAAAATCGCCAGAAGTTTATTGTAAATATAAAACAAGCGGACTTCATGCGAATCGTTGCTTGAAGTTTCTATAACTCCGTAGCTCACAAGAGAAATTCTGGAATTTTCACAGTCGATTATCCCAAACCCGGTATGCGCAAGCCCAGGATCTATGCCTATAATCCGGCGTTCTTTCATATATGCTGAAAAAAAAACAAGGCACTTGGACGAAAAAAAATTCCGCACCAAATGCCTGCACAAAAACTAAAAAGTCAAAACTTAGGCTTCTGGATCGAAGTCTTCCGGATATTCAACAGTTGAATAAACGTTCTGAACATCATCGTTTTCTTCAAGTTTGTCCAAAAGTTTCTGAACTTTCTTTGCAGTTTCTACATCAACTGCTGTATAGTTAAACGGAACCATAGAAACAGCGGCAGAAAGTGTTTCCCATTCTTTAGACTGAAGAGCTTCAAGAACCGCATCAAATGAAGCAGGATCTGTTGTTACAGTGATAACACCATCTTCATTTACAACATCTTCCGCGCCAGCTTCAACTGCAACGCTCATAACATCGTCTTCGCTTACTTTTTCTGCATCATATTCTATAACGCCTTTGCGCTCAAACATACGGCTTGTAGAACCTGTTGTTCCGAGATTTCCGCCGTTTTTATTGAAAATATTGCGAACATCAGCAGCAGCGCGGTTCTTGTTGTCTGTAAGAACATCCACGAGAACAGCAACTCCGCCCGGAGCATATCCTTCGTAAACAAGTTCTTCATAAGAAACTGCACCAAGTTCACCAGTTCCTTTCTTTATAGCGCGCTCAATATTGTCCTTTGGCATAGAAGCAGCCTTTGCCTTGAGCATAGCAGTTCTAAGGCGAGGGTTAGAATCAGGATCTCCTCCACCCATTTTTGCCGCGATAGAAATTTCCTTTATGAATTTTGTGAAAAGCGCTCCACGTTTTGCATCAGCAATACCTTTTGCGTGTTTAATGGTTGACCATTTACTGTGTCCTGACATACGGAACTCCTATAAATAATAACGAATAAGTATAATATACTACCATAAAACAAATAAATACGTCAATAACGACCCCATGGCTTCCAGGGCTTACGCATGTAAAATAAAAATGAAAATATTTTACGTCAAATATACAAGAAAAAAGTAAAAATTATACAAATCAGCATTATTTTAATCAGTTATGCTCATTAAAATCTGTAAATTAATTGATTTTGTGTTTTTTATGGCTTCAACCGTAATACAAAAATACGGCATTTTTTTTCATGCTGAAGCCATGCCTGTTACTGGCTGTTTGATATGTTGTGCCATTTGTCAACATAAAAAACTCCTTTTGAGAAAAAATATAAAAAAAAACGGAAGGAAAGCGATAGATCGGCACATGGCCATTCTGATATACGTGGATTCGCCTGAAAATCAGGTTTACCGACAGGTCAATGGTCCGCCTGGAATTCTTTCTCTCTAACTGCGAGCATAGGAAGTTAAAAAGTTTCCCGCTCATAAACCGCTCGAAGATAATTCCTTAAATGCTCACAAATTCCTTCCGTTATGATACAAGTTAATTTTTCGCCAGAATATCTTTAGCGAAAGTTTCATCCCGCAGGTGATTTGATTTCATTGCGCAATAAACTCCTCGACCGTTTTTTGAATGTCGGAAAGCTCCCCCTCATCAATTTTGTTCAAGGCAGTTTTCCTGTTGTCAACAAAATTCATCATTCCCCAGACAAAACATGCAAGCTCCCTTGCCCCCGCCGTCGTTACTAGATTGTAGGGGAGCCCTTTTTGGGAAAGATAAAGCATTCTTTTTCTGAGCCTGAGCGTGCACTTGTCCGCGTAAGAAACGATGGCGGCGGACGCATTTTTCTGCCGCTCTTTTACCCTGACTGATTTTGCCGTGACAACAGAATGCATTCTAAGGCTTCCCGCACACTCAACAAGAAGACTTCTGACTCTTGAATTCCCAGCTTTCGTAATCGCCGTGTGCCGTACCCTGTTTCCGCTTGAATCCTCGCCGGGACAAAGTCCTGTAAAGCTTACGAAGGACTTCGCCTTTGAAAAACGGGAAAAATCCCCGATTTCCGCGACAATCGAAATGGCGGAGACATAACTGATTCCAGAGATGCACACCAGGGCATCAATTTTTTCCCTCACTTCATCATCCTTGCAGAGTTCCAGAATCTTCGCCTCAATTCTCTGAACTTTGTCCATGAGCGTTATTACTTCGGCGTGATATTCCTCAAATGATTCCTGAAGCCACTTGTCAGCGAAGTTCATCGTCCTGAGCCAAGCCATGTGAGCCTGCGTCCAGTAATGGCCGCTCTGAGGATAAGGCAAGCCCATTCGCAGCAGGAAAGAAAGGAGGTTCTGCTTTGCTTTTTTGAGCATGGTGATTTTTGCCGTCCTGACCCGTGTATATTCCTTTATCGCCTCAAGTTTTTCAGAAGGAAGGCAGACAGGGCTGTAGGTTTTGAAGGCGAGAGTCTTTGCAAGAAGGCGGGCGTCCATCCTGTCTGTCTTGACTTTCTGACCAGGTGCCTTTGCTATTGTCGATGGGGCGATAATGACGCAGGCGAAGTCTTCTTTTTGAAGTTTTCTGCAAAGTCCGTATCCTGTGGGACCTGCCTCGTATCCAATAAGAAAAACTGCATCTTGCCCGACTGATTTTTGAAGGTTCTTCAGGTAGTGAAGCGTGTTTTCAAATTTGGAAGAGCTTTTGTGCTCCGCGAATAATTTGTCTTCACGGCTGTCATAAGCACAGAAAGAATTTGTGTCCTTGTGCACGTCAATTCCGACATAGATTACTTTTGTGTTCTCTGTTACATTGTTCATTGTAGTGCTCCTTTTTGCATGAGGCAGGTCATGCTTGTTGTTTTCTATTCCAAGTTTACGACCGAACCCTCGATTCTGCAAACCTGGTGGCACTACATATTGTCTAACGTAGTTTTTATATGCTCTGGAAGCGGAATCTCAAAAGTCTGCGTTTTTCCATCAACCGGCAATGAAAGTTTTACAGATGCAAGCTGAAGTTTTTTTATTCCGATTTTTCTCGCAAGCTTATTCTTTTTAAAATCTCCGTGCTTGTCGTCTCCTGCAATCGGACAAGAAGCCTTCGCAAGCTGAATTCTTATCTGATGCATACGGCCAGTTCCCAAAGTGAGCTTCAAAAAACTAAGTTCCAGTTCTTTTTCTGATTCTGGAATTTTTACATTCCAAACTGATTCAACTTTAAAAAAAGTTTTTGCCGCCTGAGTTCTTCCGTGAGCCTCAACAGTTCCTTCCAGAACACCTGAATAGCATTTTTTTCCGTCTACAACAGGAATTCCAAAGCAAACCGCGACATACTCTTTTTTCACTTTTCCACCTGAAATCAAGTTCGTCCACTTTGCAGCTGCCTGCGCGTTTTTTGCAACAACAAGAATGCCGGAAGTTTCTTTATCCAAACGGTGAACAAGAAAAATTTTGTAGCCAAGCTGAATGGAAAGCTCCGCATCAAGCGGATGTGCAATGCCAGCTCCGCCTTGAACAGAAACACCACCCTCCTTATTCACAAGAAGAATTTCTTCATTTTCAAAAATTATAGAAAAAGTTTTCATTTGCCGAAAATAAAATACAAAGAGCTTCAAAACTAAAACGTTTTTGAAACTGGCTCAATATTTTGAGTTCCATATTAATTGAGGTTTATAAAAATGACAAGCATCTCAAAAAAAGCATCCGCACTTGCATTCCTTTTTTTTATTTCAATAGAAATTTTTGCGCACAGAGTTTCATTTGAAGGATTTTCAAATTCAGTTTTTATCGACTTGCCTGAAGAATTTGCGCTCGTCCAATCTCAAGGTGAAGACTCATTTCTTATGCAAAGCAAAGTTGCGCCAGTCAGCTCCATAATTAAAATTTACAAAAAAGAAAAATTCATTTCAGCGCAAGAAGCATTGGGAATCACAATCCAAAAACTCAATCTTAAAACTCTTGAAACAAAAACTGCGCAATGGAGAAACAACGAAGCTTGCATTGCAGCGGTAAAAGGAAAAATTTCTGGCGCAGAATCTCAAGGCTACGCGGCGGCTTCTGTAATTCCAGAAAACAAAAGCATTGCCGTTCTAATTTCCTGGTGCGGCGCGGAAAATTTTAACAATGCAAATTTTCTTATTGAAAGTTTTATCGACTCGCTTTGCATTGATTCAGAAAGCTGTTTTTCGCCTGGACTTTTTACATCGTTGTATCATCCGGCTTCCGGCTATGAGCAAACGTTGAATCTTCTTATAGACAAAAAAGAAATTTCAACGCAACTCGATTCGCTTGACTGCAAAAATTCAGAATATCTCATTGAGCGCGAATACAAAGTGCTTCAAATGTATATGAACAGTCCGCTTTGGAAAGAAGCTTGGCAACGTTACTACAGAATGATTTTTAAAGATTCGTGCAAGAGGCTTCAAAAAGTTTCATTTGACATTTACAGAACTCTTGCGCCCGACTGCAAGGACGAAACTGATTTTGCGCAGAAAATTTTATCATGGACTCAAGGATTCAAATACGAAAGGGAAAAAACTGCAAGCGACTTTGCATCCCTTCCGTCTATAATTTCCGGTGGAGGAAGCGACTGCGATTCAAGAGCCATGCTGATTGCCGTAATTCTTCAAAGCATGAACATAGACTCGATAATTTTTGTAAGCAGCGAATTTCATCACGCAATTGCAGGACTTGTTTCGTCCCATCCGGGATTCGTTTTTACAGTTGATGGCAAAACTTATCTTACAGGTGAAACAACAGTGCCAGGATTAACTTGGGGAATTATTGACAAAAACCAAAGCGATTTTTCAAAATGGATTCCCGTAATGCTTCCCTGAACATTTTAAGCGCAAGAAAGCAATGCGGTTTTATTTTATGAGAAGATTGTAAGCATCCATAGGAGATTCTGAATTAAGAAGAACTTCTCTCAAAGATGCGTCCTTTAGTTTTGCGCTAAAGAATGAAAGTGTCTTTAAATAATAGCTGTGCTGATTATAAGCCGCCGCAATCATAAAAAGAATTCTTACAGGAATTTCATCAACAGGCTGAAAACCAATTATGTCGCATTTTGAAATTCCTACGGACATAACAAGGTCAGTAACACTTGAAAGGCGCACATGGGGAATCGCAAGACCTCTTCCAATAGAAGTTGACATAAGATCTTCCCGCTTGAGAATTTCAGCCTCCAGTTCTTTTGCATCTTTTACCTGAGGGGCTGTGGCAAGATTCTGCGCAAGACGGACAAGAGAATCATGCTTTGTCTGATGATTCATAAAAACAATCCGCTCTGGAGAAAGTATATTTTTTACCTGAACAATAATCTCAGAATCATTTGACTTTCCGCCGGAAGAAAGCCGCTCATTTACCCATTTTTCAATTTCAGATTTTTTAAATCTCCAGACAGTTCCAATTTTTCCACTTGGAATTTCGCCTTTCTGAGCCCAGTCATATACAGTACGCTCGCTTACACGAAGATATTTTGCAACTTCTTCAATTGTAAGAATATCATCTTCCATAGATTACGGCCTCTTATTTTTATTAAATTTCAACAATTGTATATGTTGCGTCATTTTGCAATCTTTACGCTTTTTTGTCAATATTCGCAGAAGCAAAACAACAATGTAAAAATTTAGGCTTTATTATCTTTCCATGGAAAAAAGAAACCTTTTAATGTTCTTGGCCCCAAAAGTTTCCTGTCTTTAGCAAGCAAATCGTTCCAAGGCACATTCTTGCGTTCCTTTGCAGAAAGCCCAGGATTTACTTCAATCCAATCGTATTTATAAAGAAGAAGCCTGAGCGCATTTGTATTTGTGATTACGATTCCAGTCATTCCCGGATAAAGTCCAAAAGTAAAAATCGTAAGCAGAAAATTCAGAAAGTTTACAAAAGAAAGCGCAAAGGTAAATCCGATGTTGTCAAAGAAAATTATGTACGATTTTTTGAGGCATTTTTTAAATCCGTTGTTCATCAGGCTTCTTACAGGCAAAAACCACTGGAGCGCAAAGAAAGTTGTGACTAAAAACCAAAATATCAAAATCATAAAAATGAACCAAACATAGCTTCCGCTTGATTTCCACATTTTAAAATAAAACGGCAAGGTCACAGCCGCAACGCAAATCAATGCGCCGGTAAAAAGTCCGAACAACGCGCCGGTTTTAAATGAAATCAAAAATTCCTTGAAAAATTCACTGTATCTTGGAGCATCAAAATTTGCAATTTTAGCGGCATTTTTTCCAGCAGCAAATCCCACGGAACAAATCAAAATGCTGTCAATAATAACTGAAGCAAAAATCAATGTCGCTCTAATTTCACCAGAAAAAGGCGAACTATAGGCAAACATAAAAATAAGATAGGAAACAAAAAGCGCAATCAGTGAAAAAAAATTGCAGACAACAACGTAAAAAAGATTGTCCCAGACATCACATAAATTCTTTTTAAAGAAAAATCCAAACATGGAAAAAATAGTAATATAATTGCTGACAATTTTCAACGCCAATGATAAAATTAGAAAAATATGGAATACAACGTCAATTCTGTAATTTCGCTTATCTCAAGAATCCACACGCAGACCGCAGAATTTACAAACAAAATGCTTTCAAACCATAATTTTGTGTCTTCCCACGGATTTATACTTTTTCTTTTGTCTGAAAACGCAGAAATGTCCATGGGAGAAATTGCAAAAAAAATAAACAGAGATAAAAGCACCACAACATTTTTAATCAGAAAATTAATAGACGAAAAACTTGTAAAATGCGAACAAAGCAGAAAAGACAGCCGGAAAAAAATAATTTCTCTAACTGCTGAAGGAAAAAAATACAACAACTTTACAAGCGAAATTTCAAACAAACTGCTTTCAATTTGCTATAAAAGTTTTTCCGCAGAAGAAAAAGAAACGCTTTTAAATCTTCTGGAAAAAATGAGTCTGAACCTAGAAAAAGAAGAAACTCAAGCATAACAAAAGCACTTTTTATAAAACACAACACAAAAAGGGCTGTCCAAAAAAAATGGGCGCCTGGCTTGAGCAGAAAGAAAAAGTAAAGGAACTTCTCGCAAGTGAAGAATATAAGACACTCATGAAAAAACGCTCAACGGAGTACGAGACCGTCTTCAACCAGACAAAAGGCAATCCGGGATTCAGAAACTTCCATCTCCGCGGGAAAGCAAAAGCCGGGACTGAATGGGGATTGCTGATGATTGGATATGATTTCAAGCAGCTGGTTCGATTAATGAATGCCTAAAGAAAAAAAAGCTGCCCTTTGTTGAAAAAATCTTCAGCTTTAAGGACAGCTCCATTTCTTTTCTATCTAAAAATTTAAAAGCTCTATTTTAAAGCCGCGCTTATGCGTTCCAAAACCTTCTTGCGGTCCAAAGGTTTGACAATATAATTTTTTGCACCGCTAAGAAGAGATTTTTTTACAAGCTCTTCTTTTCCAAGCGCACTGACCATTACAACCTTGGCATTTTTGTCAAAGGCAATAATCTGCTCAAGGGCTGTAATTCCGTCCATGCGAGGCATTGTTATATCCATAGTTACTAAGTCAACATTCGGACAAAGCTCTTTATATTTATCAACGCCTTCTTTTCCGTCCTGAGCTGTAGCAACAATTTCATAGCCATCACTAGAAAGAATCTGAGTGAGCTGTTTTGCAACAAACATAGAATCGTCTACAACTAGCACACGGTACTTTGTTCCGTCAAGTTTTTCACCTTCAGGCGGACGCTCATTAATAGATGGAAAATCCTGTTTTGTTTTCATTCTAAACTCCTTATATTATGTGCGCTCGCGAATTGCGACGTTAACTTCAATTTTGCCATAGTCAGTAATAAGAGGAACAATAAGAGCTTCTACATTGTCTGTTGTTCCGCCCAATGCCGCTATTTCCATTTTTTCACCTGCGAACAAGGCAGGAGGCGTAAGGTCAAATTTAAAACCAAGGTCATGCAATTTTGTAACAGACTGCGCTGTAATCAAATTTGCAAGCTCGCTGATAGTAGCCTTTGCCAAGTCGTCAAAAGCCGGCAATTTTTCCTCATTCATCTTGGAAGCAATATTCAATGCAGTTTCAAAAGTCATGTCAAAAAGAACACGGCCTTCAACATCTCCTGCAAGTCCAACAAGAGCCGCAACACCCATTACAGGCATAGCAGTTGACTTCAAATACAAGTCGCCTCTTTTTACTTCTGCCCCGCCCAAAACTTCTTTTAAAACACGGTAAGAAGTTTCGACAAATGGATTAATATACTCTACTCTCATTAATAACCCCCTGAAAAAAACATATTTTCTAGTCTATTTTTTATATACTGAAATATTTTCTGACGCATTTACTTTGTTCCAGCCTGGAATCTGAATATTTTCATTATCTCCAACAATTATAACACCATTGCCTTTAGTTTTTTCACTAAATTCAGACAAAAGCGTATTTCTTGAAGCATCGGGCAAGAACGCAAGCAAATCCCTTGCAAACACAATATCTATAGGAGGAAGATTATTTGTGTTTACGCAGTCATGGTATTCAAACATTATAGAATCTTTTATATCCTTGTTGAACGCATATTCACCGCTTACAGTCCGAACAGTATAAGGCTGATACCAACTGTTGCTAGCTTCATCCGAAAGCGTCATAAGAGGAGCATTTGAAACGCTAAGCAAATCAATATCATGAGCGTAAATTCTAATTTTTGCAGACGGATATTTTTTTCTTAATATGCACGCCAAAGAATAAGACTCGTAGCCTTTTCCGCATCCCGGATTCCAAACAACAATATTTTTTGCGCTGTTGTCAGGAAGCATTTTTTCCAGCTCATCTGCGTATTCTTCTGTCCACCAGTTTCCATTGCATTTTGAATAGAAAGAATTTAAGAACAAATCCGCATCAGTTTCATTTTGAAGCTGAGTTTTTCCTTCGCCACGCTCATTGCACCATTCTGAATATCTTTTTTCAGTCCAATCCTTTGTAATCTCGCTTACATAGAATTTCTTGAAATTTTTAAGTGAATCAGCTATGAAATTCAAATCCTGAACAGAATTTTTTTCTTTTTCAGCAGGCTTTTCAATCTCAGGAACAGACTTTTCAGGAGAAGCCGCAGATTCTGCGAGTTCAGCTTCCTGCCGCAATTTTGCCTGATTTTGGGCAGTTTCCGCAAGTTCTTTTTCTTCTTCTGAAGTTCTGTGACCAAAAATTCTGTCAATGTCCAAAAGAACATAAAGATTGTTTTCGGATTCAACAACGCCGTAAATATACTTTATGTTTATGTCGCCAAACAAAGGATGCGGTGGCTGAATGGAACTTTTCTGAATTCCAACAACCTTGTCAATTTCGTCAACTACAATTCCAAATGTCTGCTCGCCAACTGAAACAATCAACAAATTCTCAAGATAATCATCATCATGCTCATGAACTTCGCTGTTGAAGAAAAGGCGCAAATCAATAATCGGAATAATATCGCCACGCAAATTGTAGACACCACGGACAAAGGGAAGAGCATTCGGAACATAAGTAAAACGTCCGGCTTTTGCAATTTCCTTTACCTTCATAATATCTATGGCATAATCTTTTCCAGACAAAGAAAACGTAACCATTTTGAAATCTACAACTGTAATCTTGTTTTTTTCTTCTGCAAGTTGTTCCGAAGACAAGCCTTCAGCCCTGTCCATTGTATTTGCAAGCACACTAAGTTTTTCTTGAATTGTCGCCATACACTAACCTCTTGCCGCAGCTGATTTTATAGCTTCTGCTTCACGTACTTGCTGAGCATCAAGCTCCTGCTTTACACCAAGCTCAAGAAGCTGGTTCACATCAATAATAAGAGAAACTGAACCGTCTCCAAGCACTGTCGCGCCAGCAATTCCTGGAGAAGAAGTAAACTGATCCTGAAGTGGTTTTATTACAACGTCCTCTTCGCCAATAAGAGCATCAACCATAACGCCGATTTTCTTTTCCTGAGAACCAACAATGACAATAAAGCAATATTCATCATTATCTGTCTTGCGGATATTAAAGAGCCGTCCAAGACGCAGAATCGAAATAACTTCATTGCGCACATTCAAAACTTCATAGTTGTCAATTGTATTTATTGTGTCAAGTTTTACACGCTGGCTTTCAATAACATTGGCAACCGGAATAGAGTAAACTTCTTTTCCAACACGAACCAAAAGTCCCTGAATAATTGCAAGCGTAAGCGGAAGTCTTATTGAAAACTTTGAGCCTTTTCCTCTTTCGCTTGTAACATTGATTGTTCCTTTTAGTTTTTCAACCATTGTCTTTACAACATCAAGACCTACACCGCGTCCAGAAACACTGCTGATTTTATCGCTTGTAGAAAATCCCGGAAGGAAAATAAGATTATAGGCGTCTTGATTTGAAAGAATTTTATTAGGGCTTATAAGACCTTTTTTAATCGCCTTTTCTCTGACTTTATCAACTTCAATTCCCGTGCCGTCATCTATTATGTCAATGACAATCATGTTGCCTTCATTTGCAGCGCGCAAAGTCAAAGTTCCAGTCTCGTTTTTTCCGATTGCCTTTCTTTGTTCCGGCGGCTCAATTCCGTGGTCAACAGAATTTCTTACACAATGCATAATCGGATCTAGCAAATCATCAACAACAGTTTTATCAAGTTCTGTATCTTCACCTTCAATAACAAGGTTGACTTTTCTGCCTAAATCACGGCTTAAATCACGGACAACGCGCGGAAATCTGTTGAAAATAGTTCCAATAGGAACCATTCGGATTTTCATAACGCCTTCCTGAAGTTCGCCTGTAATGCGTCCAAGATTCTGCGTTGTAGAACGGTATTTTGTAGAAGAAGACTTAAAGTCAGTTTCAAAAGCATCGAACCAAGAAGACATAGAGCCGAATTCTTCTGTCATCTTCTGCATGATTTCTTTCATTTGACCACCGTTTTGAAGCTCTTCAATATACTTCGGCATACATTCCATAAGACGGCGATGCTTTTCTTTGAAAGAAAGATTCAAATTCTGAAGTTTTACCTGCAAGTCAGCCATGTGAAGTCCATTCTGGTTAAACGCGGCTTTTGTAATAACAGTTTCAGAAACAAGATTCATAAGATTGTCAACACGCTTTGAATCAACTCTTAAAATTGAAGACTGATTTACAGCATGACCAGCAGCAGGCTTTTTTGCAGGTTGCGCATTGTTCTGTGCAGGCTCAGTTTTATTTTCTTCTGCCGGCGAAGCAACTGTAGTCTCCGCAGGTTCAGGCTGTTCTTCAGCAACAGGAGCAATCTGAACTTTTTCCTGCGCAGGAGGCTGTTCAGCAATAGGAGCGGCAACAGCAGAAGAAGCACCAGAAACCGGCTGGGCATCAACAGCAAGAGTTACATCATCTAAGAAAGCCGCATCTTCAAGGGCAGAACCTTGATTTGCAGAAGAAACATAGTAAACAACCTGCGGATGAAATTCGTCCTCGTAAAGCTCTTCAAAATCAGGAACAGTCTTTAAAACAGTTCCGCAATTTTTTAGAGCCGCAAAAACCTGAATTCCACCAACGCTGTTCATTGGATTTGATTCATCAAAAGTGACATTTACAGACCAAAGTTTCTGGTCTTCTGGAACTGCATTTTTAAGTTCCGTATATTCATCATCAGACAACGGCGGAATAGGCGGCATTCCACTGGAAGCCTGAACCGCTGGCTTTGGCTCACTGGCAACTGGTTTTTCAGCAGGAGCAGCACCAAGCATTCCAGACGGAAGTTTTACGTGCGCGCCTTTTTTTGGAACTTTTGCCGGTATAAATGAATTGATTTTCTGGACAATAGGAGTTATATCTTCCTGATAAACAGAACCATTGCTTCTTGCGTCAAGCATAGCTTTTATAGTATCTATAGAAGACAATAAAACATCAACAATAGGTTCAGAAACTACAACAAGACCACTTCTAAGCGCATCAAGCAAATCCTCTACATCATGGCAGAATGTTGCAAGTTCATTCATTTCCACAGTAGCCGAGCCGCCTTTCAATGTATGCGCCGCCCGGAAAATTTCATCTATGGCATCATGATTTGAAGGGTCATTCTCTATTACAAGAATGTTGCTTTCAAGAGTCTCTACCTGCTGTTCAGCTTCCGAAAAAAAATCCTTTAGAAGCTCTTCATTATTGGCATCAAGATAATCACTCATAAAGTATATTTTAATCGAATCTAATAAAAAATCAAGTAAAGTTTAATCTTTTTTATTAGAACATCTCAAAAAAATCCAATTGTTAAGTTTTTTTTTATTCTTCCGAAAATCAAAGGACGGAAAGTTTTTTCTTTATTTTTTTTCACTGAATTTTTCCGCACGGAGGACTAATTGAAACGATTTCTTTGCGCAGCCGCCATTTCAATTTCAGCAGCTTTAAATTTATTTGCATTTGAAAGCCCGTATTTTAACGGATACACAGGATTTCTTTCCGGAATCCAAAATGAATACGACTCTGAAAGTTTTGATCCGGCTTTTACAGGAGAAACTTTTTTTGCAGGTCAGATTGACTTTGGCGGAAAACTTTTCCTAAGAGGCGAATTCTATGCCAAGGCAAACGACATTTTCAAATATGACTCTTTGAACGGAGACACTCCAAACTCATATCTTAGAGTTGAAGAACTGTCCGCAACATACACAGTCAATTCCGCGCACGCTTCTCATTATATAAGCCTTTACTACGGAAATTTTGAACCGGTCGGCTCGGATTTGTTTCTTCAGCGTCAGTTCGGAATAAAGCCAATCCGCTCTTCATTTACAGAAAGTTTCCGCGGACTTGCAGGAGCCAGTTACTACCCTCTTTACGCACAGGGAATCGGCTACACATTTCACCCGGAAGGAAATTTTGCGGCGGGAATAAATCTTTACAAGAACAAGGCTGCGGAAGATGAAAATCAGGATGACGTTCTGAATCTTGACTTGAGGATTGCTTCTCTTGCTGGAATTTCAACAATAGATTTTTCAGCGGGACTTGCGCTTCCTTCCGAAGTAAACAGCGAAGACAATGACGCGCTCGTGTACATAAAAGAGCTCCAGCTTCACGGCGGATTGAATTTTCTTATAGGAAACAGAAACACAACTTCTCTTTTGATTCAGGGCGGTGTAAACAAATACATTTTGAGAAAAGAC
The DNA here is from genome assembly GCF_000195275.1 of Treponema succinifaciens DSM 2489. Taxonomy (NCBI): domain Bacteria; kingdom Pseudomonadati; phylum Spirochaetota; class Spirochaetia; order Treponematales; family Treponemataceae; genus Treponema; species Treponema succinifaciens. Next base: position 1,754,913 of record NC_015385.1, read on the forward strand.
AACAGCGATTCAGATTCAGATTCAGATAAGATAGAAATGAAAGATATCTGGGCGTTTGTTGAGCCAAGAGCACAGGGAAAATACATTTCCATTGACACGTCTGGATTTATTTTTCCAGCGGAAGCGGCAGAAGACATGATTTTTCTTAGAAACATCATAAGAAGATACCCGGGAACAGAAAATGTTCTTGGAATGAATTTAAATATCCACACTGACAGGCTTTACGCAGGAGCAACACGGCTTTCTGTTGGAGCGCACACGACTTTTGCAGTTTCGCGTATTGATCCAGACGGAGATGACAAGCAAGAAAACAGCCTTTGTATTTCGCCTTATGCAGGAATTGAAATTCTTGGAGGAACACTGAACGCATCTGTTTCTGTAAATTTGCTGGATCTTAAAAGCGATCCGGAAAAAAGCTATTCAGCTACAATCGGATTTAAAACAAAATTCTAAAAGCTAAGCGATTTCTTCCAAGGAGTAGCCTATGCCGCGCGCAGTTCTTATCCGTGCGTTGACATTGAGCTGCTCCATTTTTTTTCTGATAAAGGAAATATAAACTTCAACATTATTATATTCCGCGGCACTGTTTCCACCCCAAATTTTTTCTATAATAAGCTCTTTTTTTACAACCTGATGCGGAAACTCAAACAAAAGTGTAAGAATCAAAAGTTCCTTCAAAGATATTTTCATAGATTCGCCGCTGGAATTTTGAATTTCGCATGAATTTTTATCCAGTAGAAAATTTCCTATTGAAACTGTGCTTGACTTGAATTCACCTTTTCTACGTGTAAGAGCTTTTATTCTTGCAAGAAATTCTTCAAAAGAAACAGGTCTCCTAATATAATCGTCCGCACCGGAATCAAGACCTTCAACAATTTCGTCAACAGAAGGATTCTCAGACATAAGAAGAACCGGAACAAAATTTTTTTTCGCGCGGAGAATTTTTACCACCTCAAGCCCGCTCATCTTTGGAAGAGCAGATCCAATAACAAGCGCATCATAAATTTCATAAGAGGCATATTCAATAATTTCTGTTCCAGTGTAAACTGTGTCAGTTCCAAAATGATTTTTTTGCAAGAACTCCGCCAAAGCCTGGGAATTTCTTACATTGTCATCGGCAAGTAAAATTCGCATAAAGTTTATTATAAGACAAATTTTCAGGAAACAAAAGGGCGAATATAAAAATTGTGATTTTAGTTTTAAAAACAAAAAAGCTGTCCAAAACAATTTATTTCAGACAGCCAAAAATGTTCTATAAAAAATTAAACAAGCTTGAATTTTTGCTCAACATAAGGCTCGCGTACAACCATTACAGAACAGTGCGCGCTTCCAATTATTTCGCTGTCTTGGGAAGAAATCACATCACGTGAAAGTGAAGAAAGATGGTCAAGGTTTTTTGCACCGCCTAAAAGTATAAGATCAGCCTTAAATTCATCTGCGGCAGTAATAATTTCAGACCAAACAGCGCCTTTGCGAATTTCAGTTTCAATCTTTACGCCTTTTGACTTTGCAAGATCTGTCACATAATCCAGATTTTTTTCACTGTCAGATTCCAGACTTTTTGCAATAGACTCGCCTTCCTGCGAAACCATAAATTTCTGCAAAGTAAGATACTTTATGGAAGCAATGTCTACAACACTCACAACTTTTACTGCGCACTTGTAGACTTTTGCCATAAGAATTGCGTACAAAACTGTATGAAGAGAAGAGCGGGAACCATTGTAGCCAACTACAACCCGCTGAAAAAGAGGTTTTATCATTTTTCACCCTGCCTTTTTTTTAAAGACTTCATAACGAAAACATTATCACGTTCCCGTTCCTCAAGAACACCTTCAATATACTTCACAGTTTCCTTGTCCTGCGGAATAACCGTTTTATCCAAAGCATTTACGCGGCGCTGGGTTTTCTTGACTTCAAGAGCAAGCCTCCAAGCGACAGTTCTTATGCTCGCCATTTTTGTCAGAAGCGTCAAAAACTCAAAAAAATCCGCCATGACTTCATCGCTGTCTGCAAAACTTCCCATAAAAGAAGAAAAAAGCCTTCTCTGCGGAAGATTCACATCGATTGTTGTAAAAGACATTCCTGCAATTACGGCCGGCTTTTTTGTAATTTCAAAGTTGTAGTCAATTCCGTGCGCAATCCGCTCAACACGGTCGCCGCCGACAGAAACAAGCATTTTTTTCAGCGCAGGATAGGCTTTCTGAACGCACTTGTCAATCTGATTTTCCAGAAGCTTAACCTGTTCAACAATCCGCATAAGCTCCATTACAAGAATCTCGCGCTTTTGCTCAAGCAAGTCGTAGCCTTCAGTGCTGATTGCCAGCTGCTCTTTTATCGCGAGAAGATTCGATTTTGTCGGAGCAATATTCAGTTTTGCCATAGTCAGTTCTCTAAAGCTTTTGGAAGATATTTGTCAATCATTTCATTCTTGATTCTGTAAAGCTCTTCACGCGGAAGAATACTAAGCATTTTCCAGCCCAAGTCAAGAGTCTGATCTATTGAGCGGTCTTCATATTCGCCTTGGGTAAAGAATTTCGCTTCAAGCTCATTTCCGAATTTCAAGTAGCACTGGTCAAGCTCTGAAAGCTCCTCTTCGCCAATAATAGAAGCAAGGTTTCGGATTGATTTTACTTTACTGTAAGCGGCAAAAAGCTGGCTTGAAACAGGCGCATGATCTTCACGTGTCATGCCTTCACCAATTCCGTCTTTCATAAGGCGGCTCAAGCTAGGAAGTCCTGATACCGGCGGATACATCCCCTTCTGGCTCATTTCGCGGTCAAGAACAATCTGACCTTCCGTGATATATCCTGTAAGGTCAGGAATCGGATGCGAAATATCATCGTTCGGCATAGAAAGAATAGGAATTTGTGTAATTGAACCTGTGCTTCCCTGAATTTTTCCTGCACGCTCATAAAGCTCAGCCAAATTTGAGTAAAGATAGCCCGGATAACCTTTTCTTCCAGGAACTTCACCGCGCGTTGTTGAAATTTCACGCAAGGCTTCGCAATAGTTTGTCATATCTGTCATAACAACAAGAACGTGCATATTGCATTCATAGGCAAGATATTCAGCGGCGGTAAGAGCGCATCTCGGAGTAATAATACGTTCAATGGAAGGCGCATCAGCCAGCGACTGGAACATTACAACTTTTGACAAAACTCCAGACTCTTCAAAAGTATGCTTAAAAAACTGCGCGACATCGTATTTTATTCCCATGCCGGCAAAAACCATAACAAATTCTTCGTTGCTATTGAGAATTTTAGCCTGACGGATAATCTGGGCGGCAAGCTTGTTGTGCGGAAGTCCGTTTCCAGAGAAAATCGGAAGCTTTTGTCCGCGGATGAGCGTGTTCATTCCGTCAATTGAAGAAATTCCTGTCTGAATAAAATCGCGCGGATAAACACGTGCATAAGGATTTATCGGATTTCCGTTTACATTTACTTTTTTGTCGGAAATAATCTGCGGATAGCCATCTATAGGCTCGCCAAGTCCGTTGAAAATGCGTCCAAGAAGCCCTTTTCCAACACGCAGTTCCATTGGCTCTTCAAGGAATTCCACAGTTGTATTTTCCAAGTCAAGACCAGTTGTGCTTCCAAAAATCTGAACAATCGCAGTTTTTTCATTCAAATCTATAATGCGTCCAGTCTTTTTTTCACCGTTTTTATCGCGGACATAAACAACTTCGTCATAAGAGGAATTTTCACTGCGCTTTACAGCTACAATCGGTCCGTCAACAGAAGTCAGTCCTGTATATTCAATTCCTTTCATAGTGCAACATCCTTGCGGTACATTCTTTCAAGTTCCGCCATCTGATCGTCAAGGTGATTTTGAATAGTTGTAAGCTCGTCAAGCTTGTCGTTTGGAATTTCGCTTTTTGCCCTGATTATTTCATTTCGTACAGGAAGCTCGGTAACTTTCAAAAGCGGACAGCCGGATTTTATAACCTTTAGAGCTTTTTCATAGAAAGTCATCATAAGCAAAAGTATATTCACCTGTTTTTCAGGAACTGCATAGGCATCAATTGAATCAAAAGCATTCTGCTGCAAAAATCCGTTTTTAATCATTTCGCAGACAGTAAGAATAAGACGGTCGCTGTCCGGCAAAGCATCAGCTCCAATCAAGCGGACAATCTGCTGAAGACGCTGTTCACGCTTGAGCAAGTCCAAAGCCTGAACACGGATTGCAGACCACCGAGGATCAAATTTGTCCCACCAGCCTTTAATTTCCGCGGCATATTCTGAATACGAATCAATCCAGCCAATAGCAGGATAATGGCGTGCATTTGCAAGCTCACGGTCCAACGCCCAGAAGCAGCGGATAAAACGCTTTGTATGCTGGGTTACAGGCTCAGAAAAGTCGCCGCCCGCAGGAGAAACAGCTCCAATAACAGAAACTGAGCCTTCTTTTCCGCAGAGAGAATTAACACGACCGGCACGCTCATAGAATTCAGCAAGACGAGTCGGAAGATACGCAGGATAACCTTCCTCAGCAGGCATTTCCTCCATACGGCCGGAAAGCTCACGCAAGGCTTCTGCCCAACGGCTAGTCGAGTCCGCCATAATTGCAACGTGCATTCCCATGTCGCGGTAATATTCGGCAAGCGTAATTCCAGAATAAAGCGAAACTTCGCGCGCCGCAACCGGCATATTTGAAGTGTTTGCAATCAAAATTGTGCGTTCCATAAGAGAACGTCCTGTACGAGGGTCTATCAAAGTCGGAAATTCAGTCAAAACATCGGTCATCTCGTTTCCACGCTCACCGCATCCAATGTAGACAATCAAATCCGCATCGCACCATTTTGCAATCGCGTGCTGGGTCATTGTTTTTCCAGTACCGAATCCGCCTGGAATTGCGGCAGTTCCGCCCTTTGAAAGCGGAAAGAAAACATCAATTACACGAAGACCTGTAACAAGCGGCTGGCTTACTTCGAGTTTCTGCGAAAAAGGACGAGGCTTGCGCAAAGGCCAGTACTGGCTCATCGAAATATTTTCACCAAGCTCTGTAGTAGCGATTGTCTCATCAATTGTATAAGAGCCCTTTCCGGCAAAAGTCTTTAGAACACGTCCGCGGATTGTCGGAGGAACCATTATCTTATGAACAATAGAACCAGTTTCCTGAACAGTTCCAAGAACCATTCCCGGAGCAATGGAAAAACCTTCGCACATTTCTTTTCCATCAGAAGGATGAGCGGCAGGAATAAATTCCCATTTCTTTTTATTATCGATAGGCTCTGTGCGCTGTCCAGGAAGCAGGAAAACTCCGCCGTCTTCATACATTTCTTTTAGCGGACGCTGAATTCCATCGTAAATTGTGCCCACAAGCCCAGGACCAAGTTTAAGTGAAAGAGGTCGCTCGCTAGAAACAACCTGCTCGCCAACGTGCATTCCAGTAACATCTTCGTAAACCTGAATTGTAGCTTTTCCTTCACTCTGGCGGATTATTTCACCAATAAGCTTCTTTTCACCAACATCAACAACATCGTAAAGTCCACATTTTTCAAGACCTTCAGCATAGACTATAGGACCTGAAATTCGGGTTATTTTTCCAGTAATCATTCAGGCAACCTCCCGCCAAAAAGAGTCTGTGCAAGAACTCCTCTTTTTTCGTCTAAAATTTCCTTTATTTTTTCATCAAGCGTCAAACGGCAAGTAACAGAACCGTCCAAAGACTTCAATATAATTCCTTCCTTTAGATTGAATCCTTCAAGACTTTCGCGGGAAACAAGTTGAACGTCTCCAGCCTCGCATGAAGAAAGATTCTGCGGAAAAACTTCTTTCAGCATAGATTCAGCATCAGAAAGATTGAATCCAACAACAACTGCTGAAATTTTCTTTTCCTGAATTGCTTTTTTTGCACGCTCACAAAGACTTTGTATAACAAGAAGACGTTTTTTGTCTCCGATAGATTCAAAATACTTATTCATAGCTTCTATAATAGAGCCATAAATGAAAGAAACCAGATAACGCTGCTTTTCAAGAGGAAGCGACGCATTTATATTTTTTTCATAAACAGCAATTCCTTCCGCGGAGATTTTTTCTGCGTCTGACTTCGCCTTTACAATGCGGGCTTGAACTCCGTCAATGAGCTGCTTTGCGCTTTCGACCGCTTTTGCAAGAATTTTTTCTGCTTTTTTTACACTGTCAGAACGAATTTCTTTGTCCAGAACTTCCGTTGAACGTAATTCTTCCATAAAAAGTCTTCCTTGTATGGTTTCGGTATGAACCTTCCGCACAAAATAATTAGTTTTATAAGCCCCCTAAAATTCAGAGCAAGGGCAGTTCTTTCTGCATACATAAAGCCTTGCAACTGGATTTTTTTAGTTTTGCTTAAAATCCAAAATCGATGAATAAAAATTAAACTTGAATTCCAACTGCTTCCCGGATTGAATCAGTAAGAGTTTTTCTTCCCTGAATGTGTCCCTGAAGCCCAGGAATTTCCACAATAAGAGGAGCTTTTCCGTGCATCTGCCAAGACTGAATTTCCTTGGACAGCATATCGGCTATGTCTTCCGTAAGAATAAGAACCTTTGGTATGTCACCAACGGAGCCTACGGAAGAATTTTGTCCGGTTGCCTTGTTAAAAGCATCCAAAGCTTCCTGTCTGTTAGAAACAGCCTTGCCTTTTACGCCCGCAAGCATAAAGCCAAGAATCAGTTCCCGTTCTCCAATTACAAAATATTCCATGATTATGCTTTTATGCCAGACTGAATTTTAAGAAGATAGAAGTACCCAAAATTCAGTCTTCAGCAAAAAATTCTATTACATTATCATAATGAACAAAGCAACAAGGAATCCCCAAAGACAAATACCTTCAGCAAGACCTACAAAAGGAAGCGCCTTTCCTGAAAGCTCTGCGTTTTCGCTCATTGCGCCCATAGCAGCTGAACCGATTTTTCCAACAGCAGAACCACCGCCAATACAAGCGATTCCAACAGCAAGAGCAGCAGCTACATATTTTATAGCTCCAGCATTAGAAGCCGCCTGTTCTACAGCCTGCTCTTCAGGAACAGAAGAAGCCTGCGCAAAAACGCCAGCAACAGCAACCAAAAGCATCATTGAGAGAGCAACCAAAAATTTCTTGTTCATAATAAAAACCTCTTGTTCTAAAAATTCTATAAATAAACTGCAAAAAGCAGCTGTCCACAAATTAAACTGTCTCTTTATAAACAAAAGAGAACGGCTTGAATTCCCGTCCTGTCTCGCTAAAGAATTTCGAGAAGAACTCGTAATACTGAAGACGCACAACCTGAATTGCAACAATCATTCCTTCAAGAACTACAACAATAGCATTCCCCAAAATGGCTACAGCAATTCCGCCTGCGCCAGGGGCAAGCTCAACAAAAGTATTGATAATATATCCCAAAACTGCGTGGGCAAGAGCAAATGCGCCTACACGGACAAAGCTCACTGTATTTGAAAGATAAGAAGAAATGACTTCTATAATCTCAACTACAGCGCCAATAACTGCGCTAAAAAGGCCGTTTTCCAAAATAGGACGCTCGCCGTCAACAAGTCTCTGGAATATTTCGGAGCAGGCAGTCAAAAACAGCGAAACAGATATAATAACCCAGTCATAAGCGGCAGGAGCATGCTTGAACAGCGCAACTCTAACCGCAAAAATAATCACATACCAGAAGAAAACCGCCCCTGAAATTCCAGTTTTTCCAAACAAAGCTTTTCCAATACGACGCAAAGAAAACTGATTTATTATATTTATTATAAGTCCGCAGCTGTTGATTATAAATCCTATTGAAATCGTAAAGCCAAAGAACGCAAACATTCTAGTTATAGAAGCAGGATCGCTTGAAGGCATCATGTGCAGAATCGGAGCGTGCGGAGTTCCAAAAAGTCCTGTAACCCACAAGGCGAACGGACGCAACAAAGTTTCATTTGCAAAAAACTCGCCAGTAAGAAGTCCCATAATCGTACTGCTTATTCCTATGCAGCAAAAAATTCCGCCGAACTTTTCCCAGCCTGAAATCTTGATTTTTTTAAGGCAGCAAAGAATTCCTATTATAAGGAAGCACAATCCCTGACCAGCATCCCCAAACATAATTCCAAAAAGAACCGTAAAGAACAAAGCCACAAACGGAGTCGGATCAATAGTTCCATACAAAGGCGAGCCATAGCTGAAAATCATGCGCTCAAAGTTTGAAACAATTTTTCCATGCTTAACCTGAACCGGAACCTTTTCCTGTCCGGAAATAACAGACGGAACTTCAGTTGGCAAAAATTCACGGATTCCAGCTCGGCTTTGTGTAAGCTCGTCTAAATCTTTCATTACTTTTCTAATAAGAAAAGCCGGAATCCAACCTGTTATTCTATATACAAATTCCGTGGACTCAAGAGAATTTTCCACAGAATAAATTTGGCTTCCAATTGAATAAATCTGCAAAAGCCTGTAAAGCTCGTCCTTGTGAGTTTCCGCAAAATTACGGCGTTCAGTCTGAATTTCCTCAAGGGCAGCGGCGGCTTCAGTTTTATTCCGCTCCAAAGTAAGCAGAACTTCATCTGGAATTCCCTTAAAATCTTTTGGAACCTGAAGCTCTGTAAATCCTGCCTCCTTAAGCTCCCCGTCCAATGCAAAGCGGGCTTTTTTTGACGAAGCCGCAAGAATTCTTGAATCATCATCGCCAAGCCTTACAATAATTCCACGTGAGCCAAGCCGGGCCTTTAAATCATCAATTTTTTCAGGATCTATTTTTCCGATTCGCAAAGTAAGAAAAGAAAGCGACTCAAGGTCCGAATAAGAAACTTTCAAATTTGCAAAAGCCAAAGCTTCTCTATATGCGGAAACAGCTCTTTTTTCCTCGTCAACGGCAGTAAGCTCTTTTTTGTGAATATCTTCAACTGAATCAATAATTTTTGTCGCGCTTTCAAAATCTGCGTCAGAAGGAAGCGGAACAGAACCTTTGTATCCGTCCAAGTCAGGCAAATCCAAAGCCGCCCTAACCTGCTGAAGCCGCTCAAAAACGGAAGCGTCAGGATTAAGCCTTTTTGCAGAATCGGAAGAATCAGAGGCAAATTCCTGCTGGAACTGAAATTCGCCCAGCTCGCCAAGGTATTTAAGAACAGAATGTATGTCTTCCCGCAAAACCATAAGCTCAATAAGACGCATTGTGGTTGTTCTAGCCATTTATTACCTCCAAGGCTCCAGTCATCTGCATAGCCTGCGATGAGTCAATGCTAAGCCGCAGACTTTCAGAAGCCGTGCGGATATTGTCAAGTTCGTTTCTTTTTATGATAAACCAGCAGACAATCGGGCAAGCCGTAAACGGATATTTATGGAAAAGTTTGTACGCTTTTTTTACATAAAGACTTTTATATGAGTTTGAAATCCATCTAGGATCTATTGTCCATATAACGCCTTCTTCATGCGGATTCAAAAGCCTGCTATATTTCCAGTTTTTCCAGGCATCGTAATTGTCCAGTTCCCAGTCCAGCGTTCTTATAGCTTCATAGGCAAGCGGATCTGAACTTTCCTTTTTTTCTGATGAATATGCCAAAAGCGGAATAATTTCTTCTTTTTGCATTTTATAGTAAAAACGAAGCCGGATTGCCCAGACAATATTGTCTATTCTGATTTTTTCACCAATCAGCTTAAGAATTTCTTCCCTGCAAGACGAATGAACCTGCTTAGCGGCATTCCAAATCGACATAATATAATGGCAGTCAAGCTTGTAATTCGCCAAATGCTGCTCGGAAACAGGAGGAATATTATTGTACCAAGAAAGCGGTCCGCCAAAAGTAATCGAAGCAATGTCCGGCCATTTATCGTAATTTATTATATTGAAAGGAGTTATTTTTTGAATATCAGGAATTTTCTTTTCTCCAAGTGAAAGAGAAGCTGAAATGTCCTTTAAATTCTCATAGTCAAAACTTCTAAGCAAAGTTAAAACAATGCCGTCCGGCTCTGAATAGTTTCCGACAAGTTTTTTGTAATCGTAAATAAAACGTTCAAAGGCTTCCTGCTCCAAGGCATGGGCTAAAAGAGTTTCTGGAACAACAGGAACTTCTTTCTTGAACAAAAAAGCCCACAATTCCTGCAATGTGTGAAAAGAAAACAACTGCCTTGCGCGTTCCCCGACATAAGAGCGGGCAAGCATACCGCTGGCTTTTGCATAAATATAAGAATCAGCGGCGGACTTATCCATTGCCATATCGCTCTCCTATGAAAAAAGAATTTTATCCATAAGAGCGTTAAAAGACGAATAATCCTTTTCGCTTGAATTCAAATTCTGTTTATAAGATTCTAGGTCTGCGGAATGCTTTTTTTCTATAGCGGATTTTGTATCTTTTTCTTTCTGCTCAATTTCTGAAACGACAGAGGAATACTTGGTCTTGAATTCAGATTCAGCCTGAGCGCGTGCAGCTGCAATTTTTTCATCTGCCCTTTTTTGCGCGTCAAGCACTGTTGTAGAAGCTTCTTTTTCTACATCAAGAAGATGTGTAATAATATCAATTTCTTCAGCAGCCATTATGTACTCCAAACAAAAGTTTTACACTTACTCTATTGAGATTCAGCCTCACACAAAGCATCGAAGACTTCCTGCGGTGAAGTTTTTTCAAAAAGTTTTGTTATAAACAGAGGATCTTGCAGAACAACGGCAAGCTCTTTTAAAATCTCAAGAAGAAGATTGTTGTCATTCGGACCGCACAAAAGCATAAATACAAGGTTTACAGGAGAACCGTCCAAAGCGTCATAATCAATACCTTTGCGGCTTATTCCTATTGCTCCGACACAGCCTTTTACAGAACTGCAAATTCCATGCGGAACAGCAACACCATGCATTATGCCAGTGCTCATCTGAGCTTCACGTGCATGAAGAACTGCAAGCGCATCGTCCCTGCCTACTTCCGGATGTTCAGAATGGATAACTTGCACCATTTCCTCAAAAAGCTCGTCTTTATCTTCGCTTTCAAGGTTTACAATTATGCTTTTAGGAGAGAATATTTTTGCAAAAACCATATTACCATCCTTAACAATAGAGCCGCCAAAAACAAGCAGCTTTATTTTTCAGCCGGGCTAAGCTCCTCCTGAAGCCAGCTTCCGTTATCCTCAGAAGAAGTCTGTTCTCCCTGAATTTCCTTTACAGTGGAAGACAAGTCTTCTTTTGCAGGAGCTTTGTTCAAAAGTGAAATTCCAAAAGCAGTTACAAAGAACAATGCGGCAAGAACACCAGTTGTCTTTGTAAGAACACTCGCTGAGCGGGCACCAAAAGCTGTAGACTGTCCGCCGCCAAAAGCGCTTCCCATGCCATTATTTTCTTCATTCTGAACAAGAACAAGAAGAACTAAAAGCACACAGATAATTACAAACGCAATGAGAAGGATTGTTTTTAAAACAGCCATTTTTTACTCCAAACACCGGACATTTCCGGCAAAATTCATTTTTAGTTTCATTATAATAATGAAATATTTCCGTTAGGTCAATTAAGAATCATAAAAACAATAGATTCCAAGCAGCAAGTACAAAATTAATCATATAAAAAATAAATTATCCTTAAACTAACAGTTTCTTAATTGGAATTTTACAGTCGGCATTTATCTTTTTGTAAAACATAATCAACGAGGTTTTTATGAAAAGACAATTATTTTATGCATTGGCTGCAATGGCGGCTTTTTTGCCGGTTTCCTGTGCTTCAACATCAAAGGCAGGAGCAGATTCAACATCTCCGTTTGAAAAAGTCGGCTTGAACGGAAGCGAAGTTTCCTACACTGTTCTTGCAAAAACAAATGACGGCGTGGAAATTCAAAACGGCGGATACGGCTCAGACGCGTGCGCCCATCCAACGGATTCAAGTCTATTTTATTTAGTAACAGACCGCGGTCCGAACATCGATTTTAAGGGGAACAGCGGAAAAGGAAAAATGTTCCCGGTTTCTTCTTACGCTCCAAGAATCGGACTTTTCAAGATGAACAAAGACGGCTCACTTTCGCTCGTAAAAGAAATCACACTGAAATCTCCTGACGGAAAAGAAATAACCGGTCTTCCAAACCCAAACGGAAAAGGCGCGACTGGAGAAATTGCCTACGACCTTGACGGAAACATTCTTGGAACAGACGAATACGGGCTTGACAGCGAGGGAATCGTTGCGATGAAAGACGGAACTTTCTGGATTTCTGATGAATACGGTCCGCACATTGTCCACTACAACGCAGAAGGAAAGCAGATTGAAAGAATAAGCCCGTTCGGAATGGACACAGGAAAAAGGCATCTTCCGGCAGTTCTTGCGCGCCGCCGTGCAAACCGCGGAATGGAAGGTCTTGCAATAACTCCGGACGAAAAAACTCTTGTAGGAATCATGCAGTCCATGCTTTTCAATCCTTCAAAGAAAGAAATTTCAAACAAGCAGCTTGTTCGCATTGTAACTTTTGACATTAAAACTGGCAGCACAAAGCAGTACGCTTATATTCAAAACAAGGAGACAGATTCCACCTGCGGAATTACGGCGCTTTCGAACACAGAATTTGTCGTAATTGAACGCGACGGAAAGTTTTCCGGCGAAAAAGAAGCCCATAAGTATCTTTTCAAAATTGACCTTAAAGACGCGACAGACATAACAGGAGAAAATCCTGAATCGAAGGACGGACTTCTAATAAACGGAAAAACTCTTGAGCAGTGCACAACAGAAGAGATTGAGGCCGCTGAAATTAAGCCTGTAAAAAAAGAATTCCTTGTTGACCTTGTGGAATATCTTCCGAACAAATATCCGCACGACAAGCTTGAAGGTCTTTGGATTTTGGACAGCAATACAATCGCCGTGGCAAACGACAACGACTTTGCAATCAATGTTGAAAATAACCAGCTTGTGCAGAAAAAACTCCCGGGAACAGGCAGAATTGATAACGATGTGATTTACGTAATAAAACTTCCAAGGAGCTTGAGGTAAGGCTTTTAGAAAGATATTTGCTCTGGCTGCGGGCTACTTGGTTTTTGCAAAAACCGAGCTTGCAGCTGGAGATGACATAAAATGGTAATATACCTAGTCCGTTGGGTAAATATAGTGACTTTATTTTGGGAACTTAGTTACTTTATTTTTTATGATTTTCTAGACAAAAGGTGCGATTTTAGCCAATAACTTTGACATCTGTCGCCCGGCCGTTTTTATTTTCAGAATCACTGGCTTTTGGAATATCAACAACTTGGAAATCAACTTTCGTGCCTTTGTCCAATTTATTACTTTTAAACCTAGGATTTATCTCACCCATGTAGAAGAAATAGTCTCCACTTTTATCGTCAGCTGAGATAATCCTGTAGTTCTTTATTCTTCGTTTTATAACTCCAGTTTTCCGAATTTCATTTTCTTTTAAATCTGTTTTTTCCACGAAAAATGTTCTTTGTGGCTTGCCGTCATCTGTCAATTTGAATTTTGAATTCAGTTTTAGAATTAACTCTCTTGGGGATTTTACTCCATAATCTTTTACATTAAAATCAGATTTTTGACGGTAAATCGTTTCCCAAATTTGCGAAAGCAGTTTTGTGTTTGTTCCATTATAAAATGGAGTGGACTCAAACGCAGTTTCAATAAATTTTTCCAGTGAAAAATCCTTTAGATTTACATCCTCATCATTTTCGTTTTTTTCACTCAAAAGAATATCTTCATCTTTTTCATCTAAGTCTTCCAAATATGAAAATTCATTACAAGATTTTATCCAGATTGGGTTGCACTTCGCCTTTTCACCGATTCCAATAACACGTTTTCCTAGCTCACGCAATCGTAATGCCAATGAATGATAACCATTATCAGAAGCAATAATCGCAAACAAATTTATATCTGCGTGGTTTATCGCCATCTCAATAGCATCCATCATTATAAGTTTATCAACGGCCTGTTTTTCGTTATGATGGAATTGCTGAATAGCTGTAATTGGCGTTTTATTCAGCTGGTCTTTCCATGATTTTGTATTGGAAACAGACCAGTCCGCATACGCACGCTGAAAAAGAATATCACCTTTTCCAGAAAGATAATCAATTATCAAGGGAACTTTATCAGCCGGAACATTCTCAGAATCAAAAAACACAGCTATTTTAAATATTTCTTCCATAGGTATCTTCTCCTTACAAATAATTTATCTGCAATTTTCGCAAAACTTTGAAATACACTGAGTCAGATTGCATTTTTTCTGTCTCCTGGTTATTTAAATTTCCTGCTGAATGATTCGGCCGTTTTCTTTTTCTGATTTATAAATACCATAAACATAAGAAGGACTTTCAAGATACAAGCCTGTTTCAATATTTTCTGATGTGTAAAGCCACTGTATTGCCTCAATAATCGGAATTTTAAAATCTTCCATTATAAAAGAAACCAGATCGTCCGTGATGTATTCAATCAACTGTTCCTGCTTAGAGATTTTCAACTCCGGTTTTTAAAAGATATGGCAACGATTTTTCTGTATGAAACGAATACTGGTTTGTCAGTTTTTTGAATTCCATTTCTTTTACCAAGTTTTCAACATAAATAAGCCCGTCGGAAAACTGCCTGAAAAGTGGAATATCAACATTTGAACCGTGATAAAGCGTCATTGAACCTTGCCTCCGTTTTTCTGGCAAATCTGCGTCATATCAGAAACCGCGTCGTCAAAAGAAAGCGTATGCTCAACATCATAAAATTCCGTAAGAAAATCCAATGCTTTGTGCTCCAGCAGATACAAAAATGCCTGAGTTTTTGAAAGCGACTTAGCCCGTGCAAATTCATTTACACACGCGACCGTATACCGGATTTGATTTTGTTCCTGATTTGACATAAGCAGATTCTTTTATGAAGCCAACTTTTCAACAAACTTTTCTTTTTCAGACCAAGGAACAACATTTATTCCATAGTTTGAAAACGCCTCATTAACCTGAGAAGCAATAGCTTTCTCAGAATCATTTAACATTGCAAATAGAACTGACTCTGCCGGCCGCTCATCTTTTGTATCAATCCACTTAAAAACAAGATTCATAGAATTTTCTTTTGATGGATTCGTTATAGTCTGCACAAGCCTTTCTGAATATTTTCTTGACTTTGGTATGCTAAAATCAAACATATTGTCAAAACCAGTTTTCCCTGAAAATTTTACTTTCTGCACATAACGAATATCATTTTTATCAAACCAAGCGACAACATCATCAAAAAACAGATTCTGCACTTGAGGCTTAGAAAGATAAAATAAATCATTGACAGCAAGCATAGCCTGAATCAAGTCATGCTTTTTCTGAGGAAAATTTTCTGCTAAAGTTTTTACAATCAACTGATTGTCATCCAGCAGAACACCAAAACCACGAAGAGTTGTATTCAAAATTTCTTTTCGTCTAGGAGAATCCAAATAGCAGCCACAAGTTTTCAAATCATCGATAATATAACCGTCATCTGAAAGAATAATCTTATCGCCTTCTTTTTTGGCATAAATCTGAAGGCAATCATTGTGCCTGTCTAAATACGGTGTTGTTATTTCAGACCAAGTATCATTTATGATTTTTGAAGAAGTATTTTCTTTCAGCCATTTAAAATAACTATCAATAAGAGTATCTATTTCTGTTTTTTTCATACAAATAAATCCTCCTCGATTATTGGCTTTTTTATAATATGGCAATAATCCATAAACTTTTCAAGAAAATCTCCCGGACTTTTACAATCCGTAAACTCGCCTGGTAAGGAATACGCAAATTTATCATTATAACCTTCTTTATAAATATGAAGATGTGTTCCGGCCAGCTGCTCCCCATCAGGATTTTTATGTGGTGCAGAATTAATATCAAGTCTTACAAGCGGAATCGTATTTCTAGCTCGATTTTGAAATTTTGTTCTTGTCAAATCAATATGAGAACGCCAAACATCTAACAAAAAGTCTTCCTTCTTATCGGTTGATGATAATTCAATCTCTATTTTTCCGCCTAAACTTGGAAAAATGTATTTTTGTGAAGATTTACAATTCTTTTCAAGGTTAAGAAGATATTCAATTTCTGCTTTTGAAATTTTATCTGACATATTTATATTATAAACCATTAGATTTTAAGTGTATATAAAGGAATTTGCTAAACAGAAAAAAATCATTTTTAATAATCTATATAATCTCTAAGTCCGCTTGCTCGATGAGGATGCCGCAATCTTCTAAGAGCTTTTTTTTCTATCTGGCGGATTCTTTCTCTTGAAACATTGTAATATTTTCCAACCTCTTCAAGCGTCATCTGTTTTAAATTATTAAGTCCGAACCGCATTTCTAACACTTTCCGTTCCCGCTCTGGCAATGTATGTAAAACTTCATTCAATTGCTCTTTTAATGATTCATAAATAATATCATCTTCAATATGGATATCAAAAGCAAAATTTTCATACGAAATAGCGTCTAAATCAAGATA
The DNA here is from genome assembly GCF_000195275.1 of Treponema succinifaciens DSM 2489. NCBI lineage: Bacteria > Pseudomonadati > Spirochaetota > Spirochaetia > Treponematales > Treponemataceae > Treponema > Treponema succinifaciens. The sequence goes on from NC_015385.1 coordinate 1,771,254, forward strand.
AGGCAAAAAATACATTTTTAATTTTGGATTGATTTCTAGGTAAAAATCGTCAGATATAATCCCAATGCTTTCTTCTGGAGTTTTTCCTTTTGCAAGATATTTTGAAATTATTCCTAAAAATTCAAAGGTCTTTTGTGAAAAATGAACTGGTAAATCAAAAAAAGAGTTTTTTACGCTATACTTCCGCTGCATCTCACTTAATACTGAAAGAGAATAATAACTAGCAAATGAGTTTGGACTTGTTACATCAAAGTTTTTTATTGCCCGGATTAAACCTATTGTGCCGTTTTGAAAGGCCTCCTCAAAATCACAATAATTTTCCTTTGCAAAGTTATAAGAAATGCGTAAAACCCCTCGCAAATACATTTCTGTCATTCTGTTAAAAGCATAAACGTTTCCGCTTTGAGCTTCATAAATAAGATTTTTCCATTCGCGATGCTGCGGAGGTTTTATGCTTTTTATATGTGCCACGATAATTTTAAAGTCTGGATATTCAGTTAAAACCGTATCAAAAAATTCATCATAATCAATTTGAGCTTTATCATAAATGTCTTCTTCCTCATAAATGATTTCACCTTTTTTCTCTGAAAACAAAACTTTCTTATCTATAAGGAACTGCATGACTTCGTCAGTTTCAAAGAAATCTAGATTATTGCAAATACAGCAATCTGTAATTTCATTCTCAGACAAAAAGCCTTTATTTCGATATTGAGAAAAAAGAGAATTTTGAATTTCTGAAACAGTCATTTTATGATGTTACTCTCTGGCGATTTGTTCCAGTTTTGCCAAAAAGTCTTGGCTTGAATCTTGTTCAGCCTTGTAACGTTCGTGAATTTCTGCAAGAAAATTATTGAGATTGCTAATATAATCATCTTCAGAAGACGGATTATCCTGCTCAATCAGCTTCTCATAAAGAACGTCAATTCCGCCAAGAAGATATTTTTCAAAGATTTCAAAATCTTCTTCCGCTGTTCCTTGCACTTCTCCA